>DXGC01000054.1 GCA_019114135.1 Candidatus Corynebacterium avicola | reverse complement strand
TGTAGGGGTCCTCCAGGACGGCCTCGCCGCGCTCGACGTCGGTGGCGAAGTAGGCGGAGATGTAGCCCTTGTCGAAGCGCATACCCTCGGTGGTCTCGAGGTTGACTCCGAAGGCGTTGGACTCCTCGACGGTGATGACACCGTCCTTGTTCAGTTCACCGTCGCCGACGGCGTACATGGCCTCGGCGATCAGCTCGCCGATCTTCTCGTCGGCCGCGGAGATGCCGGCGGTTGCGGCGATCTGCTCACGGGTCTCGATCTCCTTGGCACCGGCCAGCAATGCCTCGGTGACCTTCTCGACGCCGGCCTGGATGCCGCGCTTGATGCCCATCGGGTTGGAGCCGGCGGCCAGGTTGCGCAGACCCTCCTTGACCAGGGAGTGGGCCAGGACGGTGGCGGTGGTGGTGCCGTCGCCAGCGACGTCGTCGGTCTTCTTGGCGACCTCCTTGACGAGCTCGGCACCGATCTTCTCGTAGGGGTCCTCGAGGTCGATCTCCCGGGCGATGGTGACGCCGTCGTTGGTGATCAGCGGGGCGCCCCACTGGCGCTCGAGCACAACGTTACGGCCCTTGGGGCCGAGGGTGACCTTCACCGCGTCGGCGAGGGTGTTCAGACCCTTCTCCAGGCCGCGGCGAGCTTCCTCGTCGAATGCAATCATCTTTGCCATGTGGCTGTTGATCCTTACGTGTTGAGATACAAGCGACACGTTGAGGTTCAGATCCAGCGCCCGCGACGGCACGGGAGGACGCATGTCGCATCGTCCACCCTCACTGCACCTGAGTGAGAATTCGTTCTCGTTTTGCTGGCACTCTGCGAGAGCAAGTGCTAACACCATTTTCTAGCAGTCTCCGCCTCCGAGTGCAAGGACAGGAGACAGCGCTAGGCTGGTCCCCATGACCGAGAACACCCATCTTGCCGCTGCCGCCGCCCATGACGCCGTCGCCGCCCAACTCCCCTGGCTGCGCGAGGCTCTGACCGAGCTGGTCGCCTTCCAGTCCATCCACTCCACCCCGGGTCTGGAGGAGGACAACGCCGGCGCCGCCCGCTGGGTCACCGAGCACTTCCGGGACGCCGGCATCCCGGTCGAGGAGCACACCACCTCCGACGGCTCGGTGTCGGTGATCGGTGTGCGCGAAGCCGCCCCGGGCTGGCCGACCATCCTGCTCTACTCCCATTACGACGTCCAGCCTGCCTCGGACGTCCACAACTGGACGTCCTCCCCCTGGGAGCTCACCGAGCGCGACGGCCGCTGGTACGGCCGCGGCTCCGCCGACTGCAAGGGCCACGTGGTCATGCACCTGGCCGTCCTGCGGGCGATCAACGAGCTCCTTCAGGACGACGCCCTCCCCGCCGCCAGCGCCGAGGCGCTGCGCAGCGTGGGCATCCGCGTGGTCGTCGAGGGCTCCGAGGAGCGCGGAGGCTACGGCCTCGAGGACCTGCTCGAGTCCAACCCCGAGCTCTTCGACGCCGACACCTTCCTCATCGCCGACTCCGGCAACGACGCCCTCGGCGTCCCGGCGGTGTGCACAGCCCTGCGCGGCTCCGCCCCGGTGACCGTGCGTCTGCGGACCCTGGAGCAGCCGATGCACTCCGGTCAGTACGGCGGCGCCGCCCCGGACGCCCTGCTGTCGCTGATCAAGCTGCTGTCCACCCTGCACGACGACAACGGTCTGGTCGCCGTCGACGGTCTCGCCTCCGACGCCACCTGGGAGGGTCGCGGTCCGGACGAGGCCACCTTCCGCGCCGACGCCGGCGTGCTCGACGGGGTGGACGTCCTGGGCGCCGACCAGGGACTGAACCCGAACGACCTGACGATCTCGCGCCCCTCCATCACCGTGACCGGCCTGGACTCACTGTCGGTCGCCGACTCGGTCAACGCCGTGGTCGCCGAGGCCGGCGCGGTGGTCAGCCTGCGCGTCCCGCCGGGACTGGACCCGAAGACCGCGCAGGACGCCCTGGTCGCCCACCTGGAGGCCAACGTCCCGCACAACGCGAAGCTGGAGATCGAGCGCCAGTCCCTGGCCTCCCCCTTCTCCGCGGACACCTCCGGCCCCGCGCTGAAGATCCTGTCCCGGGCCCTGGCAGACTCCTACGGCGCCACCGAGACCGCGGAGATCGGTTCCGGCGGCTCCATCCCACTGTCCAATGCCCTCCTGTCGCACTACCCGGAGGCGGAGCTGGCACTGTTCGGCATCGAGGAGCCCTCCTGCCGTATCCACTCTGCGGACGAGTCGGTCTCGCCCGATGAGATCCAGCACATCGGTGTCGCTGAGCTGCTCTTCCTTGCGCGCCTTACCGCCAAGTAACGCACAGCTTGATTAAAAGTAGTGACACAACTAACATCATCTCCCATGATCAACACCCTTAAGCGAGTAGCCCACCCCGATGGAGGAGCGGACTGACCCCTCCACCTCGGGGTAGTCGCGCTATTCGCGGCGGTTGCGTCGGTCCACATCCCCCGACGACAACCAGCACAAGGGAAGAGACCCACTCATGTTCGAGTCACAGGACAACCGGATGCCCACCACCACGATGATCCGCTTCGCGCGCCCCGAAGATGCCGACGCCATGCGGAACGCCCCGATCTACACCGACCAGCCCGGCCTGCGTCGCTCCACCGCAGTCACCTACCGGGAGGGCAACCCCACCCGCATCGAGAAGCGTCGCCAGCGCACCCGGGTCTTCTCCGAGGACCCCTTCCGCGCCCGCTTCGGCAAGCGCCTGCCCGCCGGCATGCGCCAGGAGGCCCGGGGCATGGAATGGCGCAAGTTCACCGCCACCTACGCCCCCTCCTCCCTGCGCGTCGAGTCGATGTCCGCGACCCGACTCACGGCCGGCCGTAAGTCCTACGAGCTGTCCATCACCGGCCTGCGCGGCGACGGTGGCACCAAGGTCTCGATCGCGTCGATGGGTGCTGCCTCGGCCATGACCCAGATTCTGGCCGACCACGGCCGCCGGGTCGAGGTCCTGGAGTTCCACCAGTACGACATCTTCGAGGCGACGGTGACCTTCGTCTACGCCCAGCACGAGACGAAGAAGATCTGGGCCGTCGGATTCGGTGCCACCCGCGACCTGTCGATCGCCAACGCCCTGGCCTCCGCCGCCGGTCGGCTGCATGGTTAGTACAGCTGGTACAAGCTAGACCGACTTCTTCAGGGCCTCCACGGTGAGGTCCACTGCGGCGATCCAGGCGTCCGGCTGGGTGAAGCCTTCCTCGGCACCGACGTCCCCTCGGGTGCGCACACCCGGCTCCAGCGCCGCCCCGGCCTCCCGCGCCGCTGCGCGCTGCATGGCGTAGTCTCCGCCTCGTTCCATGATCCGACGCACGTCGGCCAGCTCGCCGGCGCACCCCAGTTCCTCGGCGATCGGGGCGAGACGTTCCAGCCAGTCGGCGATGTCGTCGGTGACCCAGCGCTCGGTGGTCTCCCGGTCGGTGACGATCAGCGCCTCCAGCCCGTACCGGGCCGCGCGCCACTTGTTCTCCGCCACGTGCCAGTGCTGCAGGATCGGCAGGTCCCGTCCGGCCTTCCACTCGCGTTCGTAGTGGACCACCAGGCAGTGGATGAAGGCGGCGATCGCGCCGACCTCCCAGACCTCCATGGTGGCGTCGGCGAAACGCACCTCGACCGTGCCGTACTTCGACGGACGCACGTCGAAGTGCATCGAGCCGGTGTGGTTGATCACCCCGGAACGGTCCTGGTCGACGTTGAACGCCTCCCACTCCTCCCAGTCCGCGAACTGGTAGGGCATGCCGGCGGTGGGCAGCTGCTGGTACAGCAGGGTGCGGTTCGACGCATAGCCGGTGTCCAGCCCCTCCCACGCCGGGGAGGACGCCGACAGCGCCAGCACATGCGGGTACTGCGTCATCACGGCGTTGATGATCGGCCAGACGCGGTCCTTTCCGCCCACACCGACGTGCACGTGGATACCCCAGATCAGCATCTGGCGGCCCCAGTACTGGGTGCGCTGGATGATCTCCTGGTAGGACGATTTCTCGCTGAGGATCTGGTCACCCCAGTGGGCGAACGGGTGGGTACCGGCCGAGAAGACGTTGATCCCCAGCTCCTCCGCCACGGTCAGGATCTGGGTGAGCTGCTCGCGCAGGTCCTCGACCGCACCGGGGATGGTCTCGTGGACGCCGGTGACCATCTCGACGGTGTTCGCGAGGAACTCACGGGTGACCCGGTGACCCGGGAAGCGCTCATCGAGCGCGTCGACGAGGGCGGGGGCTTCGGGGACGAGGCCCCTGGTCTCGGGGTCGACCAGGGCGACCTCCCATTCGATACCGACCGTCGGGGCGGAGGACGGAAATTCCATGGGGGGAATGTTACTGCATCGACCCCGGAACCCTTGCCCCGATACCAGACCCCCGCTTCTAGGCGAGCGGACCGGTCAGGACGATGACGACATTCGTCGCGTCCGGACCGTTGCGGACGTCGGCCTCGCCGAAGCGGTCGTAGTAGTCGTTGTTTCCGGAAGCCACCGGGATCCCGAGGTCCCGTCCGATCTGCTCGGCAGCGGCCTGCGCCTGGGCATTGCCCTCGGGGTAGTATACGCGGGTCTCTTCGCTGACCCCGGTCACCCGTCCCTGCAGGTTACCGAAGCCGATGTTGCTCCAGTTATCCTCGCGCAGGCGGTCGGCGGCGTCGGTGGCGATCGGGCCGCCGTTGCTCGGGCCGTTGTTCAGCACGGTCACCGCGGTCTCACCGCGGTCGATGTTCGCGCCGCTCCCGTCCGAGTTGCCGTCAGTGCCGCCGTCGCCGTCGCGGTTCGCGTCGTCAGCGTCACCAGTGTCACTGTCAGCGCTGTCAGCGCTGTCACTGTCAGCGCTGTCGGAGTCGGAGCCGGACGTTCCATCCCCGTCGCGGTTCGCGTCGTCGGAGTCGGCACCGCTGCCGTCCGAGCCATTCGTGCCGTCCTGCTCCCCGGCGACCGTGCCCGAGTCGACGTCGCTTCCGTCATCGTCACCGTCGTCGCCGACGAAGGAGAAGACGCCCCAGGCAATCAGGACGACCGCCACCGCGGTGAGGATCATCGCGAGTCCGCGCAGCGGTGCCCCGCCGGCCGGCTTCTCCTTCTCCATCTCGGGGGTGAGCCCGGCGTCCCCCGCTCCAGCGGCAGCACCGATGGCGAAGTCGTCGTCGTAGGAGGTGTTCGGGTTCGGGTCGTAGACAGGTCCGTTCTGATCAGTCACGGTGCAAGCTTAACTTGTGTCACACCAGTCACACCAGACCGACACCGCCTTCAC
>DXGC01000053.1 GCA_019114135.1 Candidatus Corynebacterium avicola | reverse complement strand
CGAGGGAGGCTCAGGTGCTGGACGGGGGAGTCGGGGTGATGGGGCACGGCAGTCAAGCCTAGCGGCTTCCGATGGCCGTGATCCCCTCGGGCGGAAGACCCGCCACATTCGCCAACACATGGGCGAAGGCGGTGACATGGCCGGACAGGTCGGTTCCAGTGGCCGTCCAGGACGCCCGCAACTCGATCTGGAAGGCACTCGCCGGCCCGGCGATGTCACCGAACCGACTCGACGCGGTGGCGGTCACCGTCCCACCCAGGTCCGAGAACGCGGCGGCCGGGCTGCTCTCGCCACGCTCGGCACTGTCGGCACTGTCGCCGTCCTCGCTGAGCTGGTCGAGCTCCTCGGTCAACCAGTCCCACGCCACATCAGGGAGCAACGGATCCTGGGCCACCGAAGAATCAAGGTCGGCCTGAATGTAGGCGACCAGCTTCATGATCGTCGGACCCTCATCGGTGCCCGGATCATGGAGCAGGATCAACCGGCCGAAGGCATCACCGTCGGCATCGGTGGGGATGTTCACCGGGACGGCGGCTTCCCCACCGTCGTCCCGGGCATCTCCGGCGAGCAATCGGTCGACCTCCAGCCCCACCGCGTGACTGTACGGCGCCAGTTTTCGTGGTGGGCGAATATCGGTGACGGTGATCCCGCCACGCACCTTCGCATCGTGCATCGAGGTCACCGCGTCGCGGAACGGGCCCGGGGCGCTCTGCTGCCCCGAGTCCGCTGCCCGCGGCCCCGACTCTCCTATCAACTCACGTTCAACGCTCACGGGGGTCAATGTAACGACGGTGGGGGAGGAAGTGGGGTAGGCGCGCCGTCGGGCACCGTCATTGCGTCGATCCCTGGCATAATCGGGCGCATGGAGAACCACAACCCTCACCTGCCCGGAGCCGACCTCGTCGCCGCCGCAGCAGCTGCCCGACGGGCCCACGCCGACGCTCCCTTCCTTGCCGCCGCACGAGGGGAGGAGCCGTCCCGCCGTCCGGTCTGGATGATGCGCCAGGCAGGCCGCTCGCTGCCGGAATACCGGGAGCTGCGTAAGGACATCGGCATGCTGGACTCCTGCTTCCGTCCCGACCTGCTCGCCGAGATCACCCTGCAACCGGTGCGCCGACACGACGCGGACGCGGCGATCCTGTTCTCTGACATCGTCGTCCCGCTGAAGGCCGCCGGAGTGCAGGTGGACATCGTCGCCGGACGTGGCCCGGTGCTCGCAGAACCGATCCGCACCGCCGACGCCATCGACGCACTGCCGGTGGTCGACGCCAGCCAGCTCGACGCGATCGTGGAGGGCATCGGTGGGGTGCTGTCCGAACTACGCGACGACCAGGTCCTCATCGGCTTCGCCGGGGCACCGTTCACCCTGGCGTCCTACCTCATCGAAGGTGGACCGTCGAAGAACCACGGTGTGACCAAGTCGCTGATGTACTCCCAGCCGCAGCTGTGGCACGCACTGATGGAGAAGCTGACCCCCACGGTCATCCAGTTCCTGCAGAGTCAGATCGCCGCCGGTGTGGACGCGGTCCAGCTCTTCGACTCCTGGGCCGGCTTCCTCACCCTGCGTGACTACCGCGAGTTCGTCGCCCCCTACTCCACGCGCATCATCGAGGCGGTCCGTCCCTACGACATCCCGGTCACCCATTTCGGCGTGAACACCGGCGAACTGCTCGGCGAGATGGCGGCTGTCGGTCCGGACGTGATCGGCATCGACTGGAAGACCCCGCTGGACGTGGCCGCGCGCCGGGTCAGCGATTCGCTGGAGGCCGCCCACCGGGCCGGTGACGAGCGGGTGCCGGCCGACCGGATGGTCCGCGCGATCCAGGGCAACCTGGACCCGGCGGTGCTGCTGTCCACCCCGGAGGTCATCGCGGACCAGGTCCGCCGGGTCTGTGCCGAGGCCGACCGCGCCGTGGACGCCGGTGACGCCCGCGGCCACGTCTTCAACCTGGGACACGGTGTGCTGCCGGAGACCCCGGCCGACTCGATCACCCGGGCTTTCGCTGAGGTGCATGAACTGTGACCGGGCCACGGATCGCGATCGTCGGCGGCGGGATCAGCGGGCTCGCCGCCGCCTGGGAGCTACGCCGCCGCCTGGGCCCTGGGGCACACATCCAGATCCTCGAGGCCTACGACCGCATCGGCGGCAAGCTGAAGACCGTCGACTTCAGCGAGGGGCCGGTGGACATGGGGGCGGAAGCCTTCCTCGCCCGCCGTACCAGCCTGGCAGGGGTCATCACCGAACTGGGACTGGGCGACGAGCTCCGGGTTCCCTCCGGAGCCCGCAGCGCCTTCCTCGTCGACGGGGAACTGGTCGACATCCCCTCCGCCACGGTGATGGGCGTGCCCGCCCGCGGTGCGGACGTCGCCGAGGTGCTGAGCCCCGAGGCCCGTGCCGCCATCGACGCGGAGCGTGACGGCGCCCCGCTGCAGTGGACCCCGGGTGACGACGCCAACGTCGGCGATCTCGTCCGGCAGCGCTACACCGGCGAGGTCGTCGACCGCCTGGTCTCGCCGATGCTCGGCGGTGTCTACTCCAGCTCCGCCGACGACCTCGGCGTGCGTGCGACCATCCCGCAGCTCGCCGACGCCCTTGACGATCTCGCAGACCGTGGGGAGGACGTCCACCTGTCCGCCGCCGTCCGGCTGGTCCTCGATGAGCGCGCCGCGTCGGCATCCTCCACCGACGGCAAGCCCGCACCGGTGTTCAACTCCCTGGCCACCGGCTACCGCACCCTGGTCAACCGCTTCGCCGAGGCCTCCGCTGCCGACATCCGGGTCAACACCCAGGTGGAGTCGATCGGTCACCTGACCGACCGGATCTACCTGGAGCCCGTCGGACGGGTCGACGCCGTCGTCGTCGCCGTCCCGGCCCCGACCGCCTCGGTGCTGCTGCAGGACATCGTCCCGGACGCAGCGGCTGCCCTCGACACGGTGAAGCTCGCCAGCTCCGCCGTGGTGGGGCTGGCCTTCGACACCTCCGAGGGGCTGCCGGAGCGCTCCGGCATCCTCATCGGGCAGGGCGGTCCGACCCAGGCCAAGGCCTTCACCTTCTCCTCGCGCAAGTGGCCGCACATCGGTGAGCGGGGCACCGGGGACGGGGCCTTCGTCCGCGCCAGCTTCGGCACCTTCCGAGACCCCAGCCTGGTCGACGCGGAGGACCGCACGCTCATCGGCTACGCCCTCGAGGACCTCGCCGCGGTCACCGGCTTCACCGCTCGCCCGGTGGAGACCTTCGTGCAGCGGTGGTGGGGCGGTCTGCCGGTGTACGGCGAGGGACACCCCGCGACGATGGACGCCGTGCGGCGGGCCGTGGGCGAGGTCCCGCGTGTCGCCGTGGCCGGAGCGTACCTCGACGGGGTCGGCGTGCCCGCCTGTGTCGAGGCCGGACGTGCTGCCGCGGAGAAGATCATCGCAGATCTGGCCTGATGACGGGGGTGGTCAGGCCACCCTCTGGCGTAGACTGAGACCGTCGCGGAAGCCCCGGCACCGAGGTCCTGGGTAGTCCGCGTGGAATCACCGTCGCACACGAGACAGGACAACAGATAGCTATGGCAAAGCTCGACTTCAAGGCGCTCAACGAGAAGCTGCAGTACACCATGTGGTCGGTGTTCAAGGTCCGTCAGGGCGAGCTCGATCTGGAGGACGGCGACCGTGCGGCCGTCGCCTCTGAGTTCTCCGACTTCCTGGCGTCCTTCGACGACGAGGAGCTGACCGTCCGCGGGGTCTACGACCTGACCGGCCAGCGTGCCGAGGCGGACATCATGATCTGGTGGCACGCCGAGAAGTTCGACGACCTGCAGCGCGCCTACCGCCGGTTCCTCAAGGAGACCGCGCTGGGCCGTGCCAGCGAGCCGGTGTGGACCAACTCCGCACTTCACCGTCCTGCGGAGTTCAACAAGTCCCACCTGCCCTCGTTCATCATGGGGGAGGAGCCGGGCGAGTGGATCGCGGTCTACCCCTTCGTCCGCTCCTACGAGTGGTACCTGCTGCCCGACCAGGAGCGGCGCACCATCCTCGCCGAGCACGGCATGGCCGCCCGCGGATACGACGAGGTCCGGGCGAACACCGTCCCGGCCTTCGCCCTGGGCGACTACGAGTGGATCCTCGCCTTCGAGTCCCCGACCCTGGACCGCATCGTGGACCTGATGTACAAGATGCGCTACACCGAGGCCCGCCGTCACGTCCGCGAGGAGGTCCCCTTCTTCACCGGACGCCGGGTCAACGGCTCCGCCGAGGAGCTCACCGGATTCGTCAGCGAGCTTCCCTGAGTTACTTCTCCCTGAGCTCCAGGGCGATGCCGTTGATGCAGTAACGCAGGTCGGTGGGGGTGTCGTAGCCCTCGCCGGCGAACACGTGGCCGAGGTGCCCGCCGCAGGTGGCGCAGAGCACCTCGGTCCTTCGCGTTCCCAGGGAGTCGTCTACGCGGGTGGTCACCGCATCGCTGTCAGCAGGGTCGAAGAAGGACGGCCAGCCACAGTGGGAGTGGAACTTCTCGGTCGAGCGGAAGAGCTCGGTCCCGCAGCCACGGCAGTGGTACACACCCTCGGTCTCCAGGTCGGTGTACTCACTGGTGAAGGGACGCTCCGTCGCGGCATTGCGCAGGACCTGGTAGGCGTCGGGGTTCAGACGCTCCCGCCACTGGTCGTCGCTGAGGGCGGAGAAGTCCTCGATGGGGCGGACGTCAGGGGTGTGGTCGTCGGTCATCGTCGTTGCCTCGCTTCGTGGTCGTCGGTTCGGTCTCTGGCTCACCGTTCCGTTCAACGTCGCCGCCCGGCGTGTTGTTCCCTGTCCGCCAGTCGATGACCAACCAGACCACGACACAGACCGCCGCGGTGATGACGATGAGTCCCCAGCCGACGGTACCGCGGACGTACTCGACGATGTTTCCGGCGCGCTCCCAGCGGTCGGACTCCCACTCGTCGTTGGACATGCACCAGTAGATGCCGAACCAGGTCACCGGGTTGTGCATCACCGACATCCGGCCGAAGACGGTGAAGATCATCGGCAGGAGCATCATCGTGTAGTACATCTGGCCCAGCGAGCTGACCAGGAAGACACCGGCCATCAGGATGCCGGTGGACGTTGCCGCCCACATCCACGGGTCGCTGTAGCGCCAGCGCAACAGACCGAGGACGGCCACGGCGACCGCCAGGGCGGCGATCCCGCGGAGCACCAGGACCATCCAGTCGTCCATGCCGTAGTAGACACCCACCCCGGAGATCGAGGAGTTGGCGTAGTCACGGATCTCCCCGAGGTAGGGCAGCAGCTTGTCGATGTAGTCCCCGGGCTGGGCCATCATCGGGATGGCGGCGAGGTTGAACACCACCGGTACTGCGAGGCCGGAGATAACCGCCGACCACTGGGCCCGGACGAAGGGCAGGAACAACAGGACCGCGAACTGCGGTTTGATGGTGATCGTCAGACCGATCACCACGCCGGCGAGGATGTTGGCCCACCGGCTCTTCTGCCCGTTGCCGGCCCCCAGCGTCCAGGAGGCGTCGCCGCGTCCGACGAGCAGCCACCAGAGGAACAGCACCTCGGCGAGCAGGAGGATGCCGTTGATGTTCGAGAACAGCAGCGTGTTCGTCACCGACTCGGTGGCGAAGACCAGGAAAAGCGCCACCGGAAGGACCGGGCCGGTCAGGGGCTGACGGATGATCTTGGTCAGCAGCGCCAGTGCGGCGACCATGGCGATGGCGTTCGCGGCGATGAACAGCACCCGGCCGATACCCCAGGACGGTGCCAGCGTCATCGGACTCAGCAGCAGGGTGGCACCAGGGGAGTAGAGGTAGTGCGGGTCGACGAAGCTGTAGTTCTCGTTGTAGACCGGAACGCCGTCATGGAAGCGGTGGAGTGCATCCCACACGGTGGAGAAGTCGTCGGTGGGGTGGGAGTTCTGCGGGTTGAGGACGACACGGTGCAGCATCGTCATGATGGCCAGCGGCCATGCCGCCATGGTCAGGACCCCGGACGGCGTGCGCAGCGAAGCCCAACGTGAGGGTGTGCGTCCATCCGAGGTAGGCGATGTCGTAGTCATGGCGGTCACTCCGAGAATGTTAGCTGTTGTGCGGCCCGAAAGGCGGTTGCGCCACGGATACCGGCCCGGGTGAGCCCCGGGCCGGGTCCGACTCATCATCGGGCAGGAATGCAGAACGCCCGCCGCCTCCCGGGGGAGACGACGGGCGTCCTGCTTATCGTGGAGCGGATGACGAGACTCGAACTCGCGACCCTCACCTTGGCAAGGTGATGCGCTACCAACTGCGCTACATCCGCAAAAATGACCAGGCGATGAAGCCTGCTCGTGCGCGATACTGGGATCGAACCAGTGACCTCTTCCGTGTCAGGGAAGCGCTCTCCCGCTGAGCTAAACGCGCGTAGTGCGAGGTGGAAACGGGAATCGAACCCGTGTACACGGTTTTGCAGACCGTTGCCTAAGCCACTCAGCCATTCCACCGTGGCGTAACCGCCTCGTTCGGGCCTGACTCTACCGGCCGGGGACCGAAAGAGGAAAATAAAGACCCTGAGCGGATGACGAGACTCGAACTCGCGACCCTCACCTTGGCAAGGTGATGCGCTACCAACTGCGCTACATCCGCATGCACCGTTGTTCCGGTGCGGTGCAAAACTCTATATGTTTCGTCCTCGCGGCACAAATGTGCACGTCATCACTAGTTCCGACCAGGGGGAGCGGGGCAGGGGCGTCGAATCTGAACCCCATCGGTGTGATTCAGACGCAAGCAGGACGTCGGTGCCGGTGCAACACCGCACGGTCGTCGAACCTCCACGGGTCGCGGCCGTGACGTGGGAAGTTGTGCTCCGGTAGTGCGGTGGGATAGGTTACTTCTCGTTCGCATGAGGTCCCATAGCTCAGCGGAAGAGCGTTCCGTTCACACCGGAGAGGTCGCTGGTTCGAACCCAGCTGGGACCACAACCAGACCCTAACCGGTCTAGGCCCGCCGACACCGAGATGGTGTCGGCGGGCTTTTTGGTTTATCCGGTGCCACCTGCAATAAGCTGGGGCAGTACCCCTGGACAGGTGTTCCCGGGAACTGTCCGACAGTCCCTTACGACCTGTGGGGTGATGGGTCGCCCGGGAACTCCCCGCGGCCCGGTTCCCATGAGTTGACCCCGGAAGGACAACGATGCCCCGCTTCTCCGCCCCCGTTCGCCGATGCGCACCGCTGCTCGCAGTGGGCCTGGTGATCGCGACGACCCCCGCCGCCTTCGCCCACGACCAGGTGGTGGGCGGGAACCCGGAACCGGACAGCACCGTGACCTCGGTGCCGGAATCCATCGTGGTGGAGAACTCTGCGGAGCCGCGGGAGAACTTCAACTCGATCGCCCTGTCGATCTGCGATGAGCAGGTCGCCTCGGGCGAGCCCGAGGTCGACGGCTCCGAGCTCACCCTCGACATCCCCTCGGACGTCGACCTGCAGGACGGTGAGTACACCGTGGGCTACCAGATCACCTCGTCGGACGGTCACCCGATCCGCGACAGCTACACCTTCACCCTTGACACCGGCAGCGGCAACACCGCTGACTGTGCCTCGGAGGAGACGGAGGCCTCGTCCGAGAGTGAAGAAGAGGAGGGACTGCCGTCCTGGACAGGCACCCTGCTCGGCATCGCCGGCGTCATCGTCGTCCTGGGCGCCCTCGTCATCGCGATCGCCCGCTTCCGTCAGATGAAGAACGACGGGGACGACTGACCCGCGATGACTCCACGTACCACCCGGCGCAGCTTCCTCACCGGCGTCGGGGTTCTCTCCGCCTCTGCTGCGGTGGCCACCGCCACGTCCTGCGTCAGTGACGGTGGCCAGGGTGAGGGGAGCGGGGACGGTTCCGGCGGCACAGCTGACACAGGCAGCGGCGGCATCGGTGACACCGGCACCGTCGCCTTCGACGGGCCGCACCAGGCCGGTGTCACCACACCCCTGCAGTCGCACAACACCACCATCGCCTTCACCCTGCGCGACGGGGTAGATGCCGACGGTGCCCGCCGCCTGTTGCGGCTGTGGACCGACGACGCCCGTCGGCTGTGCTCCGGGCGTGGCGTGCTCGCCGACCTGGAACCCGAGCTCTCTGAGACCACCGGGAACCTCACGGTGACCTGTGGGCTCGGAGCGTCCTTCTTCGAGCGCACAGGTCTGGGGAACCGTCCGGAGTGGCTGGAGTCGTTGCCCAGGTTCGACGGCGACCGCCTCGACGACACCTGGGGCGAACGGGACATCGTCCTGCAGGTCTGCGGTGACGACCGCACGACACTGTCCCATGCGGTGCGCGTGCTGGTGCGGGGAGGGGCGGACTACGCCCGGCCGTCGTGGAGCCAGGAAGGTTTCCTGGACATCCCGGTCGACGACGACGGAGAGCAGGGGACCCCGCGCAACCTCTTCGGCTTCAAGGACGGGACCGTCAACCCGGACACAGGACAGGAGCAGGACGACCACGTCTGGATCGGGGACGGTCCGCATGCCGGTGGCACCTGCATGGTCGTCCGGCGCGTGGCCTTCGACATGCCGCTGTGGGAGGCGGCTGACCGAGTGACACGCGAGGTCTCCATGGGACGCACCATCGTCGAGGGGGCGCCGATCGGCGGGGAGAAAGAGTTCGACGAGCCTGACTTCGAGGCCGTCGGCGACGATGGACTTCCGGTCATCGACGTCAATTCCCACATCGCGCTGGCCACCGCCACCGGGCACGAAGACACCGACCCGCTGCTGCGGCGGGCCTACAACTACGACCTGCCGGTCACCGTCTCCGGAGCAGACGACCTGGTCGACGCCCCGCTGATCGACCTGGCGGACACCGGCCTGATCTTCACCTGCTTCCAGCGTGACCCCCGCAGGGCCTTCATCCCGATGCAGAAGCGCCTGGCGGCAGGGGACAGGCTCAACGAGTGGATCGTGCACGTCGGCTCGGCCGTGTTCTACGTGCCGCCGGGAACTGACGAGGACGGATTCTGGGGCGAGGAGCTCTTCGACTGACCTGTTTCGTACCGATGACACGGCTGGTCACCCCCGCCAGGTAAGGTAGTGCCCGACTTTCCAGTCGAGGATCGACCAAACGGTCCGGACCGTCACCAGGTATGTGACTGTCCTCATCTGTCGTGTTAGGAGCACACCCAAAGTGAGTAATTCAGCATTGGACGCCGGCAACGGAATCGGAAACCCCGAGGTCACCGCGCCGGTGGTGACGTTCACCGTCCCGGCCGGCGAGTCCGCCGGTGCCGCCATGCGCCCCCTGGAGCTGCCGAACAAGGGCCCGCAGGCCATCGTCTGCGTGCGGGACGCCGAGGGCAACCTCCGCGACCTGGCCTTCACTCCTGACACCGACACCGAGGTCACCGCCGTCGCCGCCGACACCGAGGACGGCCGTGGCGTGATCCGCCACTCCTGCGCCCACGTCCTCGCCCAGGCCGTGCAGAAGGAGTTCCCGGGTACCAAGCTGGGCATCGGCCCGGCCATCGACAACGGCTTCTACTACGACTTCGAGCCGACCGAGCCTTTCACCCCGGAGGACCTCAAGCGCCTCGAGAAGGTGATGAAGAAGATCATCAAGTCCGGCCAGCGCTTCGAGCGCAAGGCCTATGACTCGGTGGAGGACGCCCGCGCCGAGTACCTCGAGGAGCCCTTCAAGCTGGAGCTGGTGGACGACAAGTCCCGCGGTGACCTTCCCGATGACGACGCCGCCGCCGAGGTCGGCGAGGGTGAGCTGACCGCCTACTCCAACCTCAACCCGCGTACCGGTGAGGTCGAGTGGTACGACCTGTGCCGTGGCCCGCACGTGCCCACCACCCGCTACATCCCGGCCTTCGCCCTGACCCGTACCTCCGCCGCCTACTGGCGTGGTGACCAGTCCAAGGCCGGCCTGCAGCGCATCTACGGCACCGCCTGGGAGTCCTCCGAGGCTCTGGCGGAGTACCAGACGATGATCGCCGAGGCCGAGAAGCGTGACCACCGTCGTCTGGGCAGCGAGCTGGACCTGTTCAGCTTCCCCGACGAGATCGGCTCCGGCTTCCCGGTCTTCCACCCGGACGGAGCCACGATCCGCATGGAGATGGAGGAGCACTCCCGCCGTCGTCACATAGCCTCGGGGTACTCCTTCGTCAGCACCCCGCACATCACCAAGGGAGACCTGTTCAAGAAGTCGGGTCACCTGGACTGGTACGCCGACGGCATGTTCCCGCCGATGCAGTTGGACGAGGAGCGCGACGCCGAGGGCAACATCACCAAGCAGGCCGTCGACTACTACGCCAAGCCGATGAACTGCCCGATGCACAACCTGATCTTCGCCTCGCGTGGCCGCTCCTACCGTGAGCTGCCACTGCGACTCTTCGAGTTCGGCACGGTCTACCGCTACGAGAAGTCCGGTGTGGTCCACGGCCTCACCCGTGCCCGCGGCTTCACGCAGGACGACGCCCACATCTACTGCACCGAGGACCAGCTCGAAACCGAGCTGACCACCGTGCTGGAGTTCATCATCTCCCTACTGAAGGACTACGGTCTCGACGACTTCTACCTGGAGCTGTCGACCAAGGACCCGAACAAGTACGTCGGCTCCGACGAGGTGTGGGAGAAGGCCACGAACACCCTGCGGGACGTCGCCGAGAAGTCCGGCCTGGAGCTCGTCCCGGACCCGGAGGGTGCGGCCTTCTACGGTCCGAAGATCTCCGTGCAGGCACGTGACGCCATCGGCCGTACCTGGCAGATGTCCACCGTGCAGCTCGACTTCAACCTGCCGGAGCGTTTCGATCTGGAGTACACCGCCAACGACGGAACCAAGCAGCGTCCGGTGATGATCCACCGCGCCCTGTTCGGCTCCATCGAGCGCTTCTTCGGTGTGCTGCTGGAGCACTACGCCGGCGCTTTCCCGGCCTGGCTCGCCCCGCACCAGGTCACCGGTATTCCGGTCGCCGACGAGTTCATCGGCTACCTCGAGGAGGTCACCGCCGAGCTGCGTGAGCACGGTATCCGGGCCGCGGTCGACACCTCCGACGACCGCATGCAGAAGAAGATCCGCAACCACACCACCGGCAAGGTGCCCTTCATGCTGCTCGCCGGTGGACGAGACGTGGAGGCGGACGCGGTGAGCTTCCGCTTCCTCGACGGCACCCAGGTCAACGGTGTGCCGAAGGACGAGGCCGTGCGGATCATCACCGACTGGGTCCGGGGCCGCCGCAACGAGCAGCCCAACGGAGAGAACATTGCCGAGCTCCGCTGACAACTCGCTGGGCGGCAACGGCGAGACGGTGACGGACACCGGAGCAGGGATCGAGGACGGCCTCGCCCGGCTGTGGGCGCCGTACCGGTCGGCCTACATCGCCGAGAACGGCACCTCCGGGGACGCCGGTGCGTCCGACGGTGGTGCCAAGAGCGACGACCCCTTCGAGCACCTGCCGGAGAAGTCGGACGAGGAGGGCCTCATCGTGGCGCGCGGTGCCGAGGTCTTCTGCATCCTGAACCTCTACCCGTACAATCCGGGGCACATGATGGTCCTGCCGTACCGGAAGGTCGCGTCCTACGAGGATTTGACGGACAACGAAACCGCCGAGATGGCAGAATTCACCAAGAAGGCGATCCGCGTCCTGCGCCGGGTGTCGAACCCGAATGCGTTGAACGTGGGTATGAACCTGGGCAAGTCGTCCGGTGGATCGGTGCCGGGCCACCTGCACCAGCACATCGTGCCGCGGTGGCAGGGAGACACCAGTTTCATGACGGTGTTGACGGGTTCGAAGGTCCTGGTGCAGGTGCTGGGGGAGACCCGGCAACTGCTGGCGCAGGCGTGGAAGGAGATCTAGAGGCATGTTGAGCGTTCGTGGACGCCGCCCGGCTGCGGTGGTCATCGAGCCGATCGCCCGACGGTTGGTCAACTGGGGGATCTCCCCGAACACCGTGACGATCGCATCGACCGCGGTGGCCGTCATCCTCTCCCTCGCGCTGATCCCCACCGGGCACCACTTCCTCGCCGGTGTCCTCCTCGGCATCACCGTCGCCACCGACATGGTCGACGGCACCATGGCGCGCATGCGCGGCGGAGGGACGAAGTTCGGCGCCACCCTCGACGCCACCTGTGACCGCATCACCGACGGCGCGCTCTTCGGCGCGATCGCCTGGTGGTTGGCCTTCCAGGACGAGCATTCGCCCTACAAGGCGCTCTTCGCCGCCGCACTGGTGATCATCGTCGCCAGCCAGGTGACCTCCTACGTCAAGGCCCGCGCCGAGGCATCCGACATCAAGGTCGACGGCGGACTGATCGAGCGTCCGGAACGCCTGATCATCGGTCTGGTCTCCCTGGGCATCTCCGGCCTGGGCGTGCCCTACATCCTGGGTATCGGCATCATCGTCCTGGCTATCGGCTCGGTCTACACCGTCATCGAACGACTGGTTCTGGTGGGACGTTCGGCCGCCGCGTCCGAGACGATCGCCGCGCCCACCGGTGCGTCGGAGTTCCCCTCCGCGGAGAAGCCGGAGGACAACTCGGACGACGACACCTCGGGACCCCAGGGGGTGGCCACGCATGAGTGACACTGAGTCCACCACCGACTCCTTCGCCGAGAAGCTCAGCTCCCTGGCCTACCGGGCCGGCTGGGCGCTGACCCGGCGGGTGCCTGAACCGGTCGCCGAGCGGCTGTTCACCCTCATCGCCGACAAGGTCTCCGGCGGCGGAAACGGACCCGCACAGCTTCGAGCCAACCTGGGCCGCATCGTCGGCGACGCGAACGTCACCCGCGCGCTGGTCCGGGACGCGATGCGTTCCTACATGCGCTACTGGCGCGAGGCCTTCCAGCTGCCCAGCATGGCCGGTCCGGAGCTCGCCGCCCGGGTGAACGAGGGGTTCGACCCCGCCGACGTCGCACGCCTGGACGCCGCCATCGACCGGGGCAAGGGGGTCGTGCTCAGTCTGCCGCACTCCGGCAACTGGGACATGGCCGGCGTCTGGCTGGTCGACCACTTCGGCCAGTTCGCCACGGTCGCCGAACGACTCAGGCCCGAGAGCCTCTTCGACGCCTTCGTCGAGTACCGCGAGTCCCTCGGCTTCGAGGTCCTGGCACTGTCCGGCGGCGAACAGCCTCCCTTCGGACGGCTCAAGGAGGTGCTCAACGACGGCGGCGTGGTGTGCCTGCTCGGCGAGCGCGACCTCTCCGGAAAAGGAGTGGAGGTCGACTTCTTCGGCGAGCGCACCTCGATGCCGGTCGGCCCGGCACGCCTGGCACAGGAGACCGGTGCATCGCTGATGGTCTACCACTGCGGTTTCTCGGAGGACGGCTGGATCTCCCGGATCAGCGAGGAACTCGACACCGACCCGTCCCGTCCGGTGACGGACATCGTCCAGGACCAGGCGGACGTCTACGCCTGCAACATCGCTGATTTCCCTGCCGACTGGCACATGCTGCAGCCGCTGTGGTTCTCCGACCTCTCCGAGGCGCGCCGTCAGCGACTGGGGGTGGCCGACTCGTGAAGATCGGTATGGTCTGCCCCTACTCCTTCGACGAGCCCGGGGGCGTGCAGATTCACGCCATCGACCTGTGTGAGGAGCTCGCCCGGCGTGGCCACGAGGTCAGTCTGATCGGTCCCGGTGGTCCGGACGCCGAGGTCCCCGACTTCGTGGACGTCGGTGGCGGCTCGATCCCCATCCCGTACAACGGCTCGGTGGCGAGGTTGGCCTTCGGCCCGTCCACCTGGCGTCACCTGGGCAGGTGGATCCAGAAGCACGACTTCGACGTGGTGCACATCCACGAGCCGAACTCGCCGTCCTACTCGATGATCACCCTGGCGAAGGCGGATGGTCCGATCGTGGCGACCTACCACGCCTCGGCCAGCGAGTCGCTGGTCCTGCGGGTCTTCCTGCCGATCCTGCGGCCGTTCCTTGAACGCATCCAGGGCGGCATCGCGGTCTCCGAGGAGGCCCGACGCTGGCAGGTCGAGATGCTCTCCGGCGACCCGGTGCTGATCCCCAACGGGGTGGACACCGGCACCTACCGTTCCGCCACACCGATGCCGGGTCTGGACCCGGACCGGCCCCGGGTGATGTTCCTGGGACGCTACACCGAGCCGCGCAAGGGGTTCCCGCTGCTGCTGAAGGCACTGCCGACGGTGCTGAAGGAGATCCCGGACCTCGAGGTCGTCGTGGTCGGCGGTGGCGAGGTCGACGAGCTGCGACAGATGCTGCGCAAGGCCCGGGTCAGCTTCGTCGAGGGCATCGGTGACGGTGCCGACTCTGCCGCGACGGTGCGCATCCTCGGACGCCTCAGCGAGGCGGACAAGGCCGCGGCGCTGGCAGCGTCCGACGTCTACGTTGCCCCGAACACCGGCGGCGAGAGCTTCGGCATCGTCCTGGTGGAGGCCATGGCCGCCGGCGCGGCGGTGGTCGCCAGCGACATCCCCGCGTTCACCGCGGTGAGCGACCACGGTCACGCCGGACGGTTGTTCGCCAACGGCTCCCACCGGGACCTCGCCCGGGTGATCTCCGAGGTCCTCGGTGACGACGAGGAACGTGAGTCCCTCATCGAGCGCGGCGTCGCCCGCAGCCGCGACTTCGACTGGGAGAGGGTCACCACCCAGGTCGAGCGGGTCTACGAGGCCGTCGTGACCCCCGGACGGAAGGTGCGCAAGGCATGATCCCGGTATGGGCCCTGATCCTGGTGATCGTGGTTGCCGTGGCGGCGATGGTCGGTCTGTGGCTGTCGTTGACCGCGTCGCGCCTGGACCGCCTGCACATCCGCACCGACGCCGCCCGCCTCAGCCTGGAGGGCGCATTGCAGACCCGTTCGGCCATCGTGTCGGTGCTGCGTCCGGAACTCGCCGGACGCATCAACCAGACCTCTGCGGTGGCGTTGCGCGCCACCGACATGGGCGCCCGGTCGGACGCCGAGAACGTGCTGCTGCGGCAACTGCACCAGGAGGACCTGGTGGCCCCGGCGTTCGTGGAGGCCTCGGTGAAGGTCGACCTCTCGGCGAGGTTCTACAACGAGGCCGTGGGGGACACGCGGGACCTGCGCAAACGCCCGTCGGTACGTTTCTTCCGTCTGGCCGGTTCGGCGCCGCTGCCGGAGTTCTACGAGGCCATGTCGATCGGCGACGGGTCGGAGTAGCACACTCGGGTAACCCAATGGACAGCTCGGTCTGAATTGCCCTGTAGGCTTTGTGGACGGTAACCATCTGCTGACGCCGCACGAGTCGGCGTCCACGAGAAACATGAGGTTGACGATGACGGATAATGGTGTGGAGACCGGAGCCCGGGGTACGGCACGCGTGAAGCGCGGCCTCGCCGACATGCTCAAGGGCGGCGTGATCATGGACGTGGTCACCCCCGAGCAGGCCAAGATCGCCGAGGACGCCGGCGCCACCGCCGTCATGGCGCTGGAGCGCGTTCCCGCCGACATCCGCGCCGAGGGCGGCGTCTCCCGTATGTCCGACCCGGACATGATCGAGGGCATCATCGAGTCCGTCTCCATCCCGGTGATGGCCAAGGCCCGCATCTGCCACTTCGTCGAGGCCCA
>DXGC01000052.1 GCA_019114135.1 Candidatus Corynebacterium avicola | reverse complement strand
GCTCACCGTCACCAACCAGCTGAACACCAACGAGAACCCCTACCCGCCGAGCGAGGGACTCGTCGAGGACCTCGTCGCCGAGGTGCGGCGCCTGGCCGGTGGCCTGAACCGCTACCCGGAGCGCGACAGCGTGGAGCTGCGGGACGAGCTGGCGTCCTACGTCTCCCGGCAGGCCGGGGTCGAGGTCACCCGGGACAACGTCTGGGCCGCCAACGGCTCCAACGAGGTGCTCCAGCAGCTGCTGCAGGCCTTCGGCGGACCGGGACGCAGCGTCCTCGGCTTCACCCCGAGCTACTCGATGCACCCGATCCTGGCGTCCGGTACCCAGACCGAGTTCATCGACGTGCCCAGAGTCGGCGCCGACTTCCGCATCGACGTCGACGCCGCCGTGGCGACGATCGGGGAGAAGCGTCCCAACATCGTCTTCGTCACCACCCCGAACAACCCCACCGGTGGGGTTACCACCGTGGACGACCTCCGCCGGCTCATCGAGGCCGCCCGTGAGGTCGACGCCGTGGTGATCGTCGACGAGGCCTACGCCGAGTTCTCGGACGAGCCCAGCGCCACCCGGCTGCTCGCCGACTACCCGGCGAACCTGGTCGTCTCCCGCACCATGTCCAAGGCCTTCGACTTCGCCGGAGGACGCCTCGGCTACTTCGTGGCGTCCCCGGCATTCATCGAGGCCGTCATGCTGGTGCGCCTGCCGTACCACCTGTCGACCCTGTCGCAGGCCGCCGCCACCGTCGCCCTCCGTCACGCCGACGAGACCCTCGCGACGGTCGCTGTCCTGCGCTCCGAGCGCATCCGGGTGGTCGCGGCCCTCGGCGACCTGGGATACGATGTGGTGCCGAGCGAGTCCAACTTCATCTTCTTCCGGGCGCCTGCAGGTGCTGACGCCCACGCGACCTGGCAGAAGTTCCTCGACCTGGACGTCCTGATCCGGGACGTGGGCGTGCCCGGCCACCTGCGGATGACCGTGGGGACCCCGGCGGAGAACGACGCCTTCCTCGCCGCAGCAGACAAGATCATGGGAGAACACACGTGAGCAACCGAGCAGCACGCATCGAGCGGGCGACCAAGGAGTCCTCGATCACCGTCGAGATCGACCTCGACGGCACCGGGACGACCGACATCGCCACCGGCCTGCCCTTCTTCGACCACATGCTCACCGCCTTCGGCTCCCACGGCTGCCTCGACCTGACCGTGCACGCCGAGGGAGACATCGAGGTCGACGCCCACCACACGGTGGAGGACACCGCGATCGTGCTCGGCCAGGCCATCGCCGAGGCACTCGGCGACAAGAAGGGCATCCGCCGCTTCGCCGACTCCTACATCCCGATGGACGAGACCCTGGCCCACGCCGTGGTCGACGTCTCCGGGCGTCCCTACTACGTGGGCACCGGTGAGCCGGAGACCATGCTGACCACCGTCATCGGCGGGCACTACGCCACCGTGATCAACCAGCACTTCTTCGAGACCCTGGCCTACAACGCCCGGATCGCCCTGCACGTGCGCTGCCTCTACGGCCGCGACCCGCACCACATCACCGAAGCCGAGTACAAGGCCGTCGCCCGTGCCCTGCGGGCCGCCGTCGAGTCCGATCCGCGGGTGACGGGGGT
This sequence comes from Candidatus Corynebacterium avicola, assembly GCA_019114135.1. Classification (GTDB taxonomy): domain Bacteria; phylum Actinomycetota; class Actinomycetes; order Mycobacteriales; family Mycobacteriaceae; genus Corynebacterium; species Corynebacterium avicola. The sequence continues at coordinate 18,768 of DXGC01000052.1, read as the reverse complement.
GCCGTCCACCAAGGGCACCCTGTGAGCCCCGCCGAAGGGAAGTCGGACTCCGCCCTGGCGGTCTTCAAGGTCAAGGGATTCCCCCTTGTCCTGCTGAGCACCTTCATGGCCTTCCTCGGATGGTCCATGCTGCTCGCCGTCATCCCGGTGGACATGCTCGACGCCGGGTACGGGGACACCCTGGCCGGCCTGGCCACCGGTGTCTTCATGCTCGCCACCGTCATCACCCAGGCTTTCGTGCCGCGGGTGTTGCGGGGGATCGGCTATGTCCCCGTGCTGGTCGGTGGTGCCCTCATGCTCGGCGTCCCCTCGGCGCTCTACCTCGTCGACTGGGGATCGGCGGTGGTGCTGCTGGTCTCCGCGGTGCGCGGTGTCGGATTCGGTGCGGTGACCGTCGCCCAGTCGGCACTGTTGGCGGAGCTGGTTCCGCCGCAGAAGTTGGGACGCGCCAACGCCTTCTTCGGGGCTGCCATCGGCCTGGCCGAGATCATCGGCTTCAGCGTGGGCCTGCCGCTCTACAGCAGCGCCGGGGACATCGTCTACGTCATCGCCGCCGCCTGTGGATTCATCGGTGCGGCGGGCGCCACAGGCGTGCCGAAGCTGAAGGCTGCCGTGCAGCGCACCGGCGACAGCGATGACCGTGTGCACGTGCCCCTGTGGAAGCTGGCGCTGGTCCCGGTGGTCGGGCTGTGCACCGCCGCCATGGGCTTCGGCGCTTTCTCCTCCTTCACCGCACCCTCGGTTGCGGAGATCGACGAGACGGCGGCCGCGACGCTGGCGGGTATCACCCTGGCGGTCATCGGTGCCGGCCAGATCCTCGGACGGACGATCTCCGGCTGGTGGTCCGACCGCGTCGGCGAACCCGGCCACGTCGTGGTGTGGGCGTCCCTGTTCTGCGTCGGGGGCATGCTGGGGATGACCCTGTTGCTCATCTCGGCACCGGAAGGGACGGTCCTGGTGCTCGCCGTGCTGGGCGTGGCCGCCCTGTTCGGTCTGGGCTTCGGTGCGGTGCAGTCCGAGACCCTGCTGATGATGTTCGCCCGGATGCCGAAGGAGCGGGTCTCCGAGGCATCCGCCGTGTGGAACATGTCCTTCGACACCGGTACCGGCGCCGGATCCTCGGTGCTGGGTGCCTCCGCGTCCTCCGCCGGCTACGGCGGGGCGTTCCTCGTCGGTGCCGGACTGGTCTCCGTGGGCACGGCGACCCTGGCCGGCGACCGGGTGATGGGCAGGCACCGGGTGGTCGAGCACAACAACATCCGGACGAGGTTGCGGCAGCTGCGGTCCGGCCAGCAGTGAGCCTGTTCCTTCAAGTCCCGGAATCGGGCTTTCGTTGGCATGGTTCGCCTGAATCGGGGACGCGAAGAAACTAGAGTCGGGGTCAGCGACGCAACCAGGGGGTGCGTCCTGACCAATTCGGGGGATTCGTGACGGAACTCAGTGACCGTTCGTACTGGCGCACCAGGGAACTGCGGGCAATCGGAATGACGACAAGGGACATTGCGGCGGCTGTGGCCGACACCAAGCTGTACCGGGTGGAAAGGGGGCTGTACTGCTCGGAAGAGCCGGACGACCGGAGAATTCTCCACATGCTGGCCTGGAACTGTCGAGGTTTGCACTACGTCGGCTCTACCGCGGCTTTCCTGTGGGGGATCACTGAGATGAGATGGCCGGCGCATGCCAGGGTCCCCAGAGGCAAAGGCCATCACGGTGGGCGGTTACTGACCCTGTCCACCGGAGCCTCTGCGAATGTGAGAATGGTCAATTCTGTGCCGGCCGTCTCGCCGATCGAGACGGCGGTGCAGTGTCCGTACATCGGCCGTGACAAACTCCGACGGTTCCTGGCCAGGGCCTACAACGGGGTGAAGGGGACGGACGAGCTCACCGCCGATCTCCTGCATCTGCCTCCCCGGGACCGGGAAGCCGCAACTGACCTCATCGACGGACTCATTGTCGGTACTGCCAGCGACCTGGAGAGAACTGCCTTGCGGGGAATCGTGAAGGCGGTAGACGGGTTGGACGTCACTATTGAAGTGAACACGATGATTCTGGGTTACAGGTTCGACGTAGTCATTCCCGAAGCGAAGGTGTGCATCGAGATCGACAGCCGTAGGTACCACTCGGCACGGTCGGCGAAGCCGGAGGATTTCGTCAAGGACCGTTGGAAAGGCAACACCGTGGTGAGGTTCGGGTGGACGTTGCTGCGGTACCCGGAGGAGAGCGTCCTGAATGAAGCGGACGCCGTCACCGAGCAGGTGAGGGACACGGTGATTTTCAACCTTGGGAACCCCCGGACGCGGAAGGAACGCGACGCGATGATCCGGACGGACCACCCCGTGTGGACATGGCATTCCGGATTTAAGGCGTTCAATCGGTCGGCATGACTTCCTGAACCTGGATACTGTTGCGCCGCGTCCCCAAATCGCCCGAAGCGTGGCACGGGAACGTCGAAACGGGGACGCGGAGGAACATCGGCTGTGAGTCGGGGACTTCCTGGCGACGGGGCAGACGTACCCGACGCAGTGCGGCCGACCCGCCGCCTAGTAGAATCCGGGACCATGGTGGAGACAACAGCGCCGACGGTCGCGCTCCTGGACTACGGATCCGGCAATCTTCGATCGGCACAGCGGGCCCTCGAGCACGTCGGCGCGGAAGTCACCGTGACCAGCGACCCGAAGACCGTCCTCGAGGCGGACGGCCTGCTGGTCCCCGGGGTGGGGAACTTCAGCGCCTGCATGGAGGGGCTGAAGGCGGTCAACGGACCGCGCATGATCGGGGAGCGGCTCTCCGGGGGACGTCCCGTGTTCGGCATCTGCGTCGGCATGCAGATCCTCTTCGACTACGGCGCCGAAGGAACCGGTGTCGCGGGCTGCGGAGAGTGGCCCGGAAGCATCACCAGGCTCAGTGCGTCGGTGCTTCCCCACATGGGATGGAATACTGTCGAGGTCCCCGAGGACAGCACGCTGTTCGCCGGTGCAGACCCTGACGAGCGCTACTACTTCGTGCACTCCTACGGCGCCCGCACCTGGGACCTGGAGACTGACGGCCACACCACCGCACCTTCGGTGACCTGGGCCCAGCACGAGGACTGCCGGTTCGTCGCCGCAGTGGAGAACGGCCCGCTGTGGGCCACCCAGTTCCACCCGGAGAAGTCCGGTGCGGCCGGTGCCCGGCTGCTGCGCAACTGGCTCGACACCCTCTAGACATCCGCTGGGCCACGCCGGACGTGGCCTAGACTTCATCTGGAACCGTCCAGACCGCACCTTCACCCACAACCTCATCAACATCATCAAAGGAAACTCCGATGACTCTCACCCTGCTCCCCGCCGTCGACGTCGCCGATGGACAGGCCGTGCGCCTGGTACAGGGGGCCGCCGGCACCGAGACCAGCTACGGCGCACCGCTGGACGCCGCGCTGGCCTGGCAGAATGCCGGAGCCGAGTGGGTCCATCTCGTCGACCTCGACGCCGCCTTCGGCAAGGGGAGCAACTTCGAACTGCTCAACGACGTCATCGGCAAGCTCGACGTGGACGTGGAGCTGTCCGGCGGCATCCGTGACACCGAGTCCCTCGAGCGCGCCCTGTCCACCGGCTGCCGCCGGGTGAACATCGGTACCGCCGCCCTGGAGAACCCGGAGTGGTGCGAGAAGATCATCGGCGAGTACGGCGACCGTGTCGCCATCGGCCTGGACACCCGCCAGGTCGACGGAGAATGGCGTCTCCGCGGACGCGGCTGGGTCTCCGACGGAGGTGACCTCTGGGAGGTCCTGGAGCGACTGGACTCCCAGGGCTGCTCCCGGTTCGTGGTCACCGACGTCTCCCGCGACGGCATGCTGAGCGGCCCGAACATCGACCTGCTGCGCGACGTCGCCGCGGCGACCTCCGCACCCGTCGTCGCGTCCGGCGGTATCTCCAGCCTCGACGACCTGGTCGCGTTGGCCCGAGTCTCCGGCGAGGGCGTGGACTCCGCGATCGTGGGCAAGGCCCTCTACGCGGGCAAGTTCACCCTCGAGGAGGCATTGGCCGCCGTGGCTGACGTTCCGGGAGGTGAGTCGGATGAGTGAGGAGATCGACACCCGGGCACTGCTGTCCATCGCTGAAGCCGCGGTCGACGAGGCCGAGGCCACGTTCACGGCCGCCGTCGGCGCCGAGCCGTCCGTCGAGAAGAGCCCCGGAGACTTCGCCACCGAGGCCGACCTGTCGGTGGAGCGCCAGCTGCGTACCCTGCTGACCCAGTACACCGGCCTGCCGGTGCACGGCGAGGAGTACGGGGTGGTGCGCCCGGGTGACCCGGTGGACTTCAACCCGAACGACGACCGCGCCGACGACATCGACGGTCCGCGGCGTGACCGCACCGAACGCAGCGAGCGGAGCGACCGTAGCGATGCAGAGAAGAACCCCGGTCTGGACGAACTGCCGGAGACCTGCTGGGTCGTCGACCCGATCGACGGCACGGCGAACTACGCCGTCGGCAACCCCTTCTGCTGCATCCTGGTCTCCCTGGTGCACCGCGGCGAGGCCGTGGTGTCGGTGACCGAGATGCCGCTGCTGGGCCAGCGCATCACCGCACGTAAGGGAGACGGGCTCTTCGTCGACGGGCACCCGGCCCGCCCGCTGCCGCCCTCGGATCCCGGCATCACCCAGATCAGCTTCGGCTCGATCCTGTCTCAGCGCCGAGGCAACCTGCCGGTGTCCTACCGTCAGGACATGCTCAACGCCATCGGCCGCAGCTACCCGCGCATGCGCGTCACCGGCTCCTGCGGTATCGACCTGGCCTACACCGCTGCCGGCGTCTTCGGCGGCACCGTCACCTTCAGCCCGAACCTGTGGGACAACGCCGCAGGCATCCAGCAGGTCCGGGAGGCCGGTGGCCTGGTCACCGACTTCAACGGTGACCCGTGGCGTCCGGGCGTCTCCGGCCTGGTGGCCGGTGAGCCGGAGGTGCACGCCACCCTGCTCGAACACATCCGCTCGGTGCCGATCGGCACCGCCGCACGCAATGCCCAGGAGATCATGGACCGGGGAGGAATCAGATGAGTGTCGCAGTACGGGTCATCCCGTGCCTGGACGTGGACAACGGCCGGGTGGTCAAGGGGGTCAACTTCCTCAACCTGCGCGACGCCGGGGACCCGGTGGAACTCGCCGCCCGCTACGACGCCGAAGGTGCCGATGAACTGACCTTCCTGGACGTCTCGGCGTCCAAGGACGGCCGCGGCACCATGCTGGACGTGGTGCGCCGCACCGCCGACCAGGTGTTCATCCCGCTCACCGTCGGCGGCGGTGTGCGGTCCGAGGAGGACGTCGACCAGCTGCTGCGCGCCGGTGCCGACAAGGTGTCTGTGAACACCTCGGCGATCGCCCGCCCGGAGCTGCTGCGCGAGCTCTCCGACCGCTTCGGTGCCCAGTGCATCGTCCTGTCCGTCGACGCCCGTCGCGTGCCCGAGGACGGCGACCCCCAGCCCTCCGGCTTCGAGGTCACCACCCACGGTGGCACGAAGTCCGCCGGCCTGGACGCCATCGAGTGGGCGAAGACGGGCGAGGAGCTCGGCGTCGGCGAGATCCTGCTGAACTCCATGGACGGCGACGGCACCAAGGACGGCTTCGACCTGGAGCTGATCCGTCTGGTCCGTGAGGCCGTGACCATCCCCGTCATCGCCTCCGGCGGCGCCGGCACCGCCGAGCACTTCCCGCCGGCCGTCGACGCCGGGGCGGACGCCGTGCTCGCCGCCTCCATCTTCCACTTCGGCGAGGTGACCTTCGCCGAGGTGAAGGACGCCATGATCGAGGACGGAATCGAGGTGCGCCGGTGAGTGATCCTGCCGACCCGGCCAGCTACGACCTCGACCCGGCGATCGCCGCACGACTGACCCGCACCGAGACCGGCCTCGTCCCGGCGATCGTGCAGGACAAGGACAGCGGTGACGTCCTCATGCTCGCCTGGATGGACGACCACGCCCTGGCGTACACGCTGGCCACCCGTCAGGGGACCTACTGGTCGCGCTCACGCTCCGAGTACTGGGTGAAGGGGGCCACCTCCGGCCACACCCAGTACGTCCACGAGGTCCGCCTGGACTGTGACGGTGACACCCTGCTGGTCAAGGTCGACCAGACCGGGGCCGCATGCCACACCGGCGACGCCACCTGCTTCGACTCCGACCTGCTGCTCGAGGAGTAAGACCGTGCACAACCCCTACGAGGTCACCAGTTTCGAGACCTTCAGCGCCCTGGCCGCGCGTAACCGGGTCGTCCCGGTCGCCCGCAAGGTGCTCGCCGACGGTGAGAGCGCGCTGAGCGCCTACACCAAGCTCGCCGGAGGACGCCCCGGCACCTTCCTCTTCGAGTCCGCCGCCCCGGGACAGTCCTGGTCCCGGCACACCTTCATCGGCACCGGTGCCCGCTGCGCGCTGACCGCCAAGGACGGCGACGCCCACTGGATCGGCACCCCGCCGGAGGGCGCGCCGACCGGGGGAGACCCGCTGGAGGTCATCCGGCAGTCCCTGGAACTGCTGCACACCGAGCCGATGCCGGGCCTGCCGACCCTGACCTCCGGACTGGTCGGCTACATGGGCCACGACATCATCCGCTACATCGAGGACCTGCCGGACACCTGCACCGACGACCTGCAGGTGCCGGACATGGTGCAGCTGCTCGCCGACACCCTCGCGGTGGTCGATCACCACGAGGGGACCATCTGGCTGATCGCCAACGCGGTGAACTGGGACGGCTCCGACGAGCGGGTGCGCGAGGCCTACGACGACGCCGTCGCCCGGATCGACGAGATGGCCGCACGGCTGGCCACCGACGAGCACTTGCCGTCGGTGACCTTCTCCACCCCGGCCCCGCAGCCGCGCCGTCAGCGTGCCCGCGAGGAGCACATCCGGCGGATCGGGGAGTGCAAGGAGCACATCCTGGCCGGCGACGCCTTCCAGATCGTCCTGTCCCAGCGCTTCGAGCTGGACACCCGGGTACCGGGCATCGACATCTACCGCATGCTGCGGGTCGCCAACCCCAGCCCCTACATGTTCCTGATCAACGTGCCCTCCGAGGATTTCACGGAGACCGCCTTCCAGATCATCGGCTCCTCACCGGAGTCGCTGGTGCAGGTCTCCGACGGGCGGGTCACCACCTTCCCGATCGCCGGCTCGCGTCCCCGTGGTGCCACCTACGAGGAGGACCAGCTGCTGGAGAAGGAGCTGGTCAACGACGAGAAGGAGAACTCCGAGCACCTGATGCTCGTCGACCTGGGACGTAACGACGTCGGCCGGGTGTGCGAGCCGGGCAGCGTGGAGGTCCACGACTTCCGCCACGTCGAGCGCTACAGCGCGATCATGCACCTGGTCTCCGGGGTCAGTGGACGACTTGCGGCGGGCAAGACCGCGGTGGACGCCTTCATCGGCACCTTCCCGGCGGGCACCCTCTCGGGGGCGCCGAAGCCCTCCGCCCTGTCGATCATCGACCGCTTGGAGGACACGCGTCGTGGTGTCTACGGTGGCACGGTGGGCTACTTCGACTTCTCGGGCAACGCCGACCAGGCCATCGCGATCCGCACCGGCCTGTACAAGGACGGCACGGTGTACGTGCAGGCCGGTGGCGGCATCGTCGCCGACTCCGATCCGGAGGCCGAGGACGACGAGACCCGGAACAAGGCGCTGGCGGTGCTCCGCGCAGTAGCCGCCGCCGAGACCATGGAGACCATCGAGTGAAACGACTGACCGGACGCACCTTGTCCATGCTGCTGATCGTGCTCGGCGCCGCCGGGCTCTGGGGCGCAGGCCAGATGACCTGGTTGACCCTGCAGGTGGACGACGACAAGAGCGGTTCCTCGGTGGAGACCCTCAACGGCTCCGCCTGGGACCCGGCGGGGACCCCGGTGGCGCTGGCACTGCTGGCGCTGCTGATCCTGTCCTTCGCCGTGCGTCCGGTGGTGCGTCGGGTGCTCGGCGTCGTCGCCGCCGTCCTGTCGGCGGTGGGTGGCTTCGCTGCGGTCACTTTGCTGACTACCGATCCGGACCTGGAACGTGCCCGCTCGATCCTCGCCAGCGGGTCGGCGACCCGGCGGGAGAGCGACCCTACCCAGATCTCCGAGTGGGCCACGGTTCTGGACGCCACGGTGCACACCGGGCCACTGGTGCTGCTGCTGGCCGGGGCCTCCGTCGGCATCGTCGGCGGAGTGATCATGGTCATGCGCCCGGGCAAGGAGCGTAAGGGGCACAGCAAGTACGAGACCCCTGAGGCCCGTCGTGAGGGCGTGGAGCAGGATCTCGAGGAGAACCCCGACTCCGGCCGGGTGCTGTGGGACGCCCTCGACGCCGGGGTGGACCCCACCGACCGTGACGGATCTCACGGCGATGACCGCCCCGATTCCGGTTCCGAGGGGTCGCGGCGATAACATGTAGCCGTTCCGTTTTTCGGCTACGAGGAGGACCCATGGCAGAGCAGCGCACTGTACTCGACGACATCATCGCAGGTGTCCTGGAGGACACCGCACGTCGCGAAGCTGCCGTACCCTTCGCCGACATCAAGGCACAGTCCCTGAGTGCACCCGAGCCCGTGGACGCCCTGGCCGCGTTGTCCTCGGACACCTCGACGGTGAGCGTGATCGCCGAGGTGAAGCGGGCCAGCCCGTCCAAGGGGCACCTCGCCGACATCCCCGAGCCGGAGATCCTGGCCAAGGCCTACGAGACCAACGGTGCGGCCGTGATCAGCTGCCTCACCGAGGAGCGGCGCTTCCGCGGCTCCCTCGCCGACTTCGACAAGGTCCGTGAGGCGGTGGACATCCCACTGCTGCGCAAGGACTTCACGACCACCCCGTACCAGATCCACGAGGCGCGGGCCCACGGTGCGGACGTCGTCCTGCTCATCGTCGCCGCCCTGGAGCAGGACCGGCTGACCGCCCTGCTGGACCGCACCGAGTCCCTGGGGATGACCGCCCTGGTGGAGGTGCACACCGAGGAGGAGGCCGAGCGCGCCGTCGCCGCCGGTGCGAAGGTCATCGGGGTCAACGCCCGCAACCTGAAGACCCTCGAGGTCGACCCGGACGTCTTCTCCCGGATCGCCCCGACACTGCCGGATTCGGTGGTCAAGGTCGCGGAGTCCGGTGTGCGTAATGCCGCAGACATGCAGGCCTACGCCGCCTGCGGGGCCAACGCCATCCTCGTGGGCGAGGGACTGGTCACCTCGTCCAACCCGGGCCAGGCCTGCCGGTCCCTGGCCGCCGCCGGCCAGCACCCGGCCTTCCGGTCGCAGTAGGGGACCGTAAGGTACAGTTTCCCGGTGTGAGTACACCATCCGGGAACGACAACCGCGACTTCAAGAACACGGCCGGCCTGCCCACCGCGGGGGAGGTCCTCGCCGTGTCGACGACCAACGAGTCCGACGACCGTGGCCACTGGGGGGACTACGGCGGACGCTACGTACCCGAGGCGCTGATGGCCGTTATCGAGGAGATCCAGGACTCCTGGGCGAAGGCCCGGGCTGACCAGGCGTTCCTCGACGAGCTCGACGAGCTGCACCGGACATACACCGGACGTCCGTCCCCGCTGTACTACGGCGCGAAGTTCTCCGACAGCGTCGGCGCGGACGTGTGGTTCAAACGCGAGGACCTCAACCACACCGGATCGCACAAGATCAACAACGTTCTGGGCCAGGCACTGCTCGCCAAGCGTATGGGCAAGGAGAACGTCATCGCCGAGACCGGCGCTGGCCAGCACGGTGTGGCCACCGCCACGGCCTGTGCACTGCTGGGCCTGAACTGCCGGATCTACATGGGTGAGGTCGACGCGAAGCGTCAGGCACTCAACATCGCCCGGATGCGGTTGCTCGGCGCCGAGGTCATCGAGGTGACCATCGGCTCGGCGACCCTGAAGGACGCCATAAACGAGGCGATGCGTTACTGGGTCTCACACGCCGAGGACACCTACTACTGCTTCGGAACCGCCGCCGGTCCGCACCCGTTCCCCTCCATGGTGCGCGACCTGCAGCGCATCATCGGCGTCGAGGCCCGCGCCCAGATCCTGTCCGAGACCGGACGGCTGCCGGACGCCGTCCTGGCCTGTGTCGGCGGCGGCTCCAACGCCATCGGCCTGTTCCACCCGTTCATCGATGACGAGGGTGTCGCGATCATCGGCGGCGAGGCCGGTGGCGACGGTGTCGAGTCCGGTCGCCACGCCGCGCCGATCACCGTCGGCAAGGAAGGCGTCTTCCAGGGCTCCTTCGCCGCCCTGATGCAGGACGACGACGGCCAGATCATCGAGTCCCACTCCATCTCCGCCGGCCTGGACTACCCGGGTGTCGGTCCGGAGCACTCCTTCCTGGCCGACAAGGGACGCGCCGAGTACCTGCCGGTCACCGACGCCGAGACCATGGACGCCTTCCGTCTGCTGACCCGTACCGAGGGCATCATCCCGGCCATCGAGTCCGCCCATGCAGTGGCCCTGGCCGTCCGGGTCGGCCGCGAGTACGCCGAGGGCTCCCGCACCCTGCCCGCCGGGCGGGAAGGGGAGCGTCCGGTGTTCATCGTCAACATCTCGGGACGCGGCGACAAGGACGTCGACACCGCCGCGAACTGGTTCAACCTGCACCCCGACAGCACCGAGAACACCGAGGAGAACAACTGATGAGCGCCCTGTCCGACATCTTCACCTCGGCGAAGGCCGAGGGGCGCGCCGCTCTCGTCGGCTACCTCCCGGCCGGCTACCCGACGCTGGACGATTCCGTGGAACTGGCCACCACCCTGGCCCGCCGCGCCGACCTCATCGAGGTGGGCATCCCGTTCACCGACCCGATGATGGACGGCCCGACCATCCAGGACGCGGCGACGACCGCCCTGGAGGCAGGTTTCCGCGTCCGTGACACCTTCACCGTCATCAAGGCGGTCACCGAGGCCGGCGGCAACGCGGTCATCATGAGCTACTGGAACCCGATCCTGCAGTACGGTCCCGAGAAGTTCGCCGCCGACCTGGCCGCCGCCGGTGGTCTCGGCTCGATCATCCCGGACCTGCTGCCGGAGGAGTCCGAGCGCTGGACCGCCGCCTGCGAGGCCAACGGTCTCGACAACGTCTACCTCGTCGCCCCGTCGACGACCCCGGAGCGCATGGAGCTCACCGTCAACGCCGGTGGTGGATTCATCTACGCCCAGTCGCACATGGGTGTCACCGGCGCCCAGGACGACGTCTCCGGCGACGCCCGTGAGCTCGTGGAGCGCACCCGGGGCACCACCGACCTGCCGGTCGCCGTGGGCCTGGGAGTGAAGACCGGCGACCACGCCGCGGCCATCGCGTCCTACGCCGACGGGGTCATCGTCGGCTCCGCGCTGATCACCGCCGCGTCCCAGGGTGTCGAGGCGCTCGACACCCTGGCTGCCGAGCTGGAGGCGGGGGTCCGTCGCTGATGGGTGACACACAGATCCTCGCGGCCATCCCGTCCCCGCCCCAGGGTGTGTGGCACGTCGGCCCCATCGCGCTGCGCGCTTACGCTTTGTGCATTCTCGTCGGGATCATCGTGGCTGTCTGGTGGACCGTCCGACGTTACGTGGCCCGTGGCGGCCGCGCGGAGACCGTCATCGACGCCGCCATCGCCGCGGTGCCTGCCGGCATCATCGGTGGACGCATCTACCACGTCATCACCGACAACCACCTCTACTTCGGCGAGGGCCGCAGCTGGACCGACGCCTTCAACATCACCAACGGTGGCCTGGGCATCTGGGGTGCCGTGGTCGGCGGTGGTCTGGCGGTGTGGGCGGTGCTGGCGTACAAGAAGACGCCGCTGGCGCCCTTCGCCGATGCCGTCGCCCCCACGATCCTGCTCGCCCAGGGCATCGGACGCCTGGGAAACTGGTTCAACCAGGAGCTCTACGGCGGTGAGTCGGACGCACCGTGGGCGCTGGAGATCTACCGTCGCGTCGACGAGTACGGCAACATCGACCAGATGGACGGGGTCTCGGACGGCACGGTTCTGGCCACCGTGCAGCCGACCTTCCTCTACGAACTGCTGTGGAACGTGCTGGTCGTGCTGGTGCTGGTGTGGGCGGACCGCCGGTTCCGCCTCGGCGGGGGCCGCGTGTTCATGCTCTACGTCGCCGGCTACACCTTCGGACGCTTCTTCATCGAGCTCATGCGTACCGATTCGGCGACCACGGTCTTCGGTGACGTCCGGATCAACACGGTGGTCTCCGCGGTGGTCTTCATCGTCGCCGTCGCCCTGTTCGTGGCGACCCGGAAGCGGACCCGTGAGGAACCGAAGTACGTCTTCGGGCCGGCGATCGAGAACGAGGAGTCCGACGAGGTCACGGAGGGCGCGGGGAGCGCCGACGGCGATGACGGAGCCTCAGGGGACGCCACCCGACGGTAGCGGTGTACCGCACCCGGGGCTATTCTCGGTGAGGTGACTAGACGCACCAAGATCGTATGCACCCTGGGGCCCGCCGTGGCCTCCGCCGAGAAGATCCGTGAGCTGGTTGACGCGGGCATGAACGTCGCCCGCCTCAACTTCTCCCACGGTGAACACGCTGACCACCAGCAGAACTACGAGTGGGTCCGGGCCGCCTCCGAGGAGGCCGGTCGACCGGTCGGCGTGCTCGCCGACCTGCAGGGCCCGAAGATCCGACTGGGCCGCTTCGCCGAGGAGAAGACCTACTGGGAGACCGGTGAAGAGGTCAGGATCACCGTCGACGACATCTCCGGAACCCACGACCGCGTGTCGACGACCTACAAGCAGCTCGCCCGGGACGCCCGTCCCGGCGACCGCCTGCTCGTCGACGACGGCAAGGTCGGCCTGGTCTGCAAGGCCGTGGACGGCAACGACGTCGTCTGTGAGGTCGTCGAGGGCGGCCCGGTGTCCAACAACAAGGGCGTCTCGCTGCCGGGGATGAACATCTCCGTGCCGGCCCTGTCCGAGAAGGACATCGAGGACCTGCGCTTCGCCCTGACCATGGGTGCGGACGTCATCGCCCTGTCCTTCGTGCGTTCCCCGGCCGACGTCGAGCTGGTGCACGAGATCATGGACGAGGTCGGCCGTCGCGTGCCGGTCATCGCCAAGCTTGAGAAGCCGGAGGCCGTCGACGCCCTCGAGCCGATCATCCTGGCCTTCGACGCCGTCATGGTCGCCCGTGGCGACCTGGGTGTCGAGGTGCCGCTGGAGGAGGTCCCGCTGGTGCAGAAGCGGGCCATCCAGATCGCCCGCGAGAACGCCAAGCCAGTCATCGTCGCCACCCAGATGCTCGACTCGATGATCGAGAACTCCCGTCCGACCCGTGCGGAGGCCTCCGACGTGGCCAACGCCGTGCTCGACGGAGCGGACGCGGTCATGCTCTCCGGCGAGACCTCGGTCGGCAAGTACCCGGTCGACACGGTGAAGACGATGTCCCGCATCGTCACCGCCGCGGAGACCGACGGCGACGTGCCGCCGCTGTCGCACACCCCGCGCACGAAGCGTGGCGTGATCAGTTTCGCGGCCAAGGATGTCGGTGAGCGACTCAACGCGCGCGCCCTGGTGGCCTTCACCGCCTCCGGCGATACGGCGCGCCGCGTGGCACGACTGCGCTCCGACCTTCCGCTGCTGGTGTTCACCCCGCGTCAGGAGGTCCGCAACCAGCTCGCACTGACCTGGGGTGCCCAGTCCTTCCTGACCCGCGAGGTACGCACCACCGACGAGATCATGGAGGAGGTGGACTCGATCCTGCTCGCCCAGGACGAGTACACCACCGAGGACGCCGTCGTGATCGTCGCGGGGTCCCCGCCCGGGACCGAGGGCAACACGAACATGATCCACGTCCACCTGCTGGGGTCCGACGCTCCCTAAACGTTGTGACCCGGTGTAACGACAGTGGCCCGGGAAGCGTTGAGATTCTCTGAATGCTGGGTTGACCGGGCTCACTGCCAGGTATCTCACGAGGAGGCTGATCCGATGATCGACGCACGTGACACGGCCCTGCTGCTCGAGGGCGGCGGGATGAGAGCGTCCTACGGGACCGGGGCGCTGGACATGCTCATGGCCAATGACGTGCGTTTCGGCTGGGCCGGCGGGGTCTCCGCCGGTGCCAGCCACCTGATCAGCTACCTCACCGGCGAACGTGACCGGCTGCGCCACAGTTTCGTGGACTTCGCCATGGACCCGAAATTCGGCGGCTGGACCTGGCTGCTGCGCGGCAAGGGCTACTTCAACGCCGAGTACATCTACGGCGACGCCCCGGAGCGGGACCTGCCCCGTCCCTACGACTTCGCCCGTGCGCTGGAGAGCAACGTCGAGTTCCGCATCTGCTCCACCCGGGCGGACAACGGCGACCCCGTCTACTGGGGACGTGACGACGTCTCCACCACCGCCGAGCTGATGACCGCGGTGCGGGCGTCCTCGACGATCCCGCTGGCGATGCCGGTGCCGCGTATCGACGGCGTCCCCTACGTCGACGGTGCCCTCGGGCCGTCCGGCGGAATTCCCTTGGACGCCGCGCTGGCCGACGGCTACAGCCGTTTCTTCGCTGTGCTGACCCACCCGCGTGGCTACGTGAAGCCGCCGCAGGGTCGGCCGCGGATGTGGCGGACGATCCTGCGCAAGTACCCGGCGGTCGCCGAGGCGCTCGCGACCCGGCACATCCGCTACAACGCCACCATGGACCGGCTCTACGCTCTGGAGCGGGCAGGCCGGGCCTTCCTCTATTTCCCGGAGGACGAGAAGCCGGTGAGCTCGACGGAACGCAATGTCGATGTGCTGCGCGACTCGCTGATGCGCGGCACCATCCAGGCCGAGCGGGACTGGCCCAGTTTCGAGGGATTCCTGCGGCAGGGGAGTCGTCAGGACCGGGTTGCTTCTCCGGCTCGGTAGACCCCTTACCAGTCCTCCGTCCCGGACTATCGCACCTGGGGCGCCATCCATGAGTGCAAAACCCCAGGTCGCGGGATCCTCACTTCTCCTCGAGGTGCGATAATCCGCTAGGCGGTCGGTGAAGGAGGCGATTATCGGGCGGTCCCGCCGCCCATTGGTCCCAGGGCGTGGCTATGATCGGTTACGGACAACGTGGGGCACAGGGGGTGCACTCGGTTGTGACCAGGGGAGTGGGGAAGACGTGGCGTACCAAGGGGCGGAACTCGATGCTGAACTCTTGAGAACATGGCGGCGACCGGAGTCACTATGGGGGATGGCCCCGCGCCGGTTGAGGAATGGAAGCTCACCTGATGATCATGGCGCCGGAGAATCGGGATTCACCAGGGTCGGGAACCTCTGGGTACCGGAAAATGCTGTTCGTTCCCCTCAACTCGTGAGGTTCGGGCAGTGCGCCCATCCCCGGGGAATCGGATACCAGATTGACTCACTGGCCAGAATCCTGGATGTTCTTCAGACCAGACCGGGTTGGATCGCTGACAGTTGGAGTGCCGCCAGGGTCTGGGGGCTCGACTACTTCTGCGACGATGCTGACACGTGTGTTCTCTCCGGCGGCAGGAAGAGACTCGCGGCCACACACGATGAGGTAACCCGACACCGACGTGAGAAATCACTGGCGTCCGTGGCCTCGTACTCCATGGTGGATCCGCAGATCCCGGAACTCAAGGTGACGCCGCCTACCCTGACGATCATCCAGTGTCTGCGTTCCTTGCGCTCGGGGGAGCATGCGTGGCAGGTCCTTCCCGGGACCGGACTGGATGAGCGGAAGTTGCGCGCGGTCCAACTCGTTGACGCCATGGCCCACCTGTTCGGTTTTGATCCCACGCGTTTGCTGGGTGCGTGTGGTGACTTCTACTGCCGGGACGATCTACGCAGAATCGTGTCTTTATCTGATCGAGGTGCTGAATCTCCGATGGAGACTGTGATGCGTCTGATGGCGAAGGACATGTTCGGGGACTTCTTCACCTCGCAGCTTGTCATCTCTCAGGATGGATCCGTGTCGGATCCGGTGCACACAGGCGAGAGGGTGGGGCGGGGGATTGTCGCCAGGGTCGATCTGGGCTGTGAGGAGTTGAAGCTGGTGCTGCAGTATGACGGGTCGGGACATCTGGAGCGCAGTCGACGAGATTCCGATTCCAAGGTATCGACGGAGCTGGCGAACCTGGGTTGGCATGAACTGCGGCTGACATACGGTCACCTGAAAGATCGTGACCTGTTTTATTCGACGGTCGCTGGAGGGATCGCTTTGTGTCGGTCTCGGCAGGGGAGGTGAGGGAGGTGGGCGATGGTCAACGTTTGCTCCCGGACGTCCGATCACCAGCCCATGGTTGCTCCCTGACTATCGCACCTGGTCATAAGCGGGAGATATCGTGGCCTGGGGTTTTACTGGAGTCGTCGAGGTGCAGGGTGCGAAAGTCTGGAGTATCCCGGCACCGTGGTCGGAAAACTCAGCGCCAGAGGTAGGCCAGCACCGCGGCGGTCGCCGAGCGGGTGGCGGCGTCGATGGTGCCGGGGGCGGGAAGGAAATCGGGGGCGTGGTTGCCCGGGATCTCGGAAACCCGGCCGTCGGCTAATGCGGAATCCCAGGTCTCCCGGTCTGTGCAGCCGGTGAGCCAGAACTCGTAGGGTACGTCGAAGTGCCGCGGGATCTCGGAGAAGTCCTCGGAGGCGGTCCACCGCATGGCGTCTACCGAGTCCTCGCCGAAGACCTCGTCGAAGACGGGACGTACCGTCTCGTGCACCCCGGGGTCGTTGTCGGTGAGTTCACCGTGGGCGGAGTAGACGATGTCGGCCGGCTTCGGCGTCCCGGAAGCGAGGCACTCGGCCTGGATCACCCGCTCGATGGCCGCGTAGGTGCGGTCGCGGACGTCAGTGTCGTAGAAGCGGCAGTTCAGGACCAGGGTGGCGGTGTCGGGGATGGTGTTGTTCGTGTGCCCGGCCTGCAGGGTGCCGACCGAGACGACGCCGAACTCTTCGGCCGGGATCTCGCGACCGACGATGCCCTGGAGGCGCACCACGATCATCGCGGCGAGAAAGGTCGGGTCAATGGAGTTGTGCGGTGCCGAGGCATGGGAGGACTTCCCGTGCAGGGTGGCGGTGATGGTGTCGCAGGCCGCCATCACCGGGCCAGGAGCGGAGTACACGGTGCCGACAGGTCCTGGAGTGATGTGCTGGCCGAGGCAGACCTGTGGGGCGGGGATCTTGTCGGCCAGGCCGTCCCGGATCATGTTGCCGGCACCGCGGGTGACTTCCTCGGCCGGCTGGAAGAGGGCGATGAAGGTGCCCGACCAGACGTCGCGGCGGGTGTCCATGATCTCGCAGAGGCCGATCAGTGCGCTGGTGGGCACGTCGTGGCCGCAGGCGTGCATCACGCCGACGTTCTTCGAGGCGTAGGACGCCCCGGTGTCCTCGGTGACGGGCAAGGCGTCGAAGTCCGCGCGGTAGAGAATGGTGGGGCCGTCGCCGTTGCGCCAGACGGCGGTGATGCCGTGGCCGCCGATGCCGGTGGTGACCTCGCAGTCGAACCGGGCCAACCGGGAGCGGATGTGGGCGGCGGTCTGCTCCTCCTGCTCGCTGAGCTCGGGGTTCTCGTGCATCCAGGTGTAGAAGCTGTCGACCCAGGAGAGGTCCACGCCGTGGTTCTCGACGAATTCTGCGATGTCGGGGGTGCTCATGGCAACAACCCTAGTCGCAGAAACGGGTCACTGGATCGCCGGGTTGTAGCGCAGGGAGTTGCGGCGGAACTCGATCTCGTTCCCGAGACGGATTCCGGGGGCCAGGCGCCCCTCCGCCCGGGCGTCGAGCAGCCGGGCCAGCACCCGGCGCTTCAGGTTGGCAGGGCTGAGGGTGTTGATGAAGATCTTCGTTCCCCCCTCGAAGCCGGCCATGGTGGAGTCGCGCCACTTGATGACGATGCGCCAGGGCATCGGCACGTCCACATCCAGCGGCCGGTGCAGCCACTCCTCGTTGGAAGGCATGTGCGGCCCGGCGGCGACGTGGCAGGCGTGCACCAGGTCGGCCACGGCGTCCCGCTCCTCCTCGCTGATCAGCCACGGCTCGGTCGTGCCGGATCGGGAGAAGACCTCCAGGGTCGGCCAACGGTGGCCGAAGCCGGCGAAGGCGACCGCGTGGTCGTTCTCGGCGAAGATCAGGTTGTTGTGACCGGCGTAGTCCACCGCCCACTGGTTGTACATGTTCGGGTTGCTGCGGACCTGCGCGATCTCGGTCTCGTTCTGCAGGCCGTGCTCGTCGATGGCCACCAGCTGCTTGTGCAGGTGCTCGATGGAGGCACCCGCCGGTTCCAGCCAGTTCTGGAAGGCGGCGACGTAGCGGACGTAGGGGTTCGCCCGGTAGAGCCGGTCCATCGCATCGACGGTGAAGGCGATGTAGAGGCGGTGGTCGGACCAGCTCAGCTCGCCGGAGCTGACGATCTGGTCGCTGCGGGTCGCGCCCGGCAGGTAGTGGTCCCGGGCCAGGATGATGTCGTGACCGCCGCCGAAGAAGGCGCCACCCAGTTCGTTGATCGTCTGCAGGACGTTCTCGGGGGTGAACATCTCGTCGATCTCCTCGGCAGGACGCCCCGCCGAGGTCAGCTTCTTACGCAGCAGCTGCTCGATGTGCTCCTCACCGGGGCGCTCGGACAGGTACTCGGCCATGTGCCGGGCAGCCGTGGCGTCCATCCGGTGGCCGTAGTTCACCGACCAGTAGTTGTAGGTGAGGATCTCGTAGAGGTTCGCCACCCGGCGGAACAGCGGGACGGTCTGGTCGAGCTCGGAGACCTTCATCCCGCGCATGATCCGGGGGTCACCGTTGTCGTCGATGACCATCCGGGCCTTCTCCGGGGTGGTCTCCAGCAGGTTTCCGATGCCGAAGTCGGTCTGGATGTCCCGGTTGT
>DXGC01000002.1 GCA_019114135.1 Candidatus Corynebacterium avicola | reverse complement strand
GAGCTGCTGCCGCACTACGCAGGTGGCCTGGTGCAGTCGGAGCTCGAGGTGCTCAAGACCGTCTCCGAGGATCCGGCCCAGCCCTACACCGTCGTGCTCGGAGGCTCGAAGGTCTCCGACAAACTCGGCGTCATCGAGGCCCTGGCTCCCAAGGTCGACACCCTGGTCATCGGTGGCGGCATGTGCTTCACCTTCCTCGCCGCCCAAGGACACAAGGTGGGCTCCTCGCTGCTGCAGGAGGACATGGTCGACACCTGCCGTGACCTCCTGGAGCGCTTCGGCGACGTGATCAGCCTGCCCACCGACGTCGTGGTGGCCCCCTCCTTCGCCGCCGACGCCCCGGCCACCACCGTGGCCGCCGACGCCATCCCGGACGACCAGATGGGCCTGGACATCGGACCTGCCTCCGTGGAGGCCTTCGCCGCCTCACTGTCGGCGTCGAAGACCGTCTTCTGGAACGGCCCGATGGGTGTCTTCGAGTTCCCGGCCTTCGCCGAGGGGACCCGCGGGGTCGCCGAGGCGATCATCGCCGGGACCTCCTCCGGTGCCTTCTCCGTCGTCGGCGGTGGCGACTCCGCCGCCGCCGTGCGCACCCTGGGCCTGGACGAGGAGGGCTTCAGCCACATCTCCACCGGTGGTGGAGCATCGCTGGAGTTCCTCGAAGGCAAGGAACTGCCCGGAATCACCGTCCTGGAGAAGTGAGAGGTAGCACCATGACCCGCACCCCGTTGATCGCCGGCAACTGGAAGATGAACCTGAACCACCTGGAGGCCATCCAGGTGGTGCAGAAGTTCTCCTTCGCTCTGCCGAAGGACTACTACGAGCACGTCGACGTCGCCTTCATCCCGCCGTTCACCGACATCCGCAGTGTCCAGACCATCGTCGACGGCGAGAAGATCCCGCTGACCTACGGAGCACAGGACGTCTCCGTCCACACCCACGGCGCCTACACCGGTGAGGTCTCCGCCTCGATGCTCGCCAAGCTCGGCTGCCGTTGGGTGGTCGTCGGACACTCCGAGCGCCGCCAGTACCACGCCGAGGACGACGCCACCGTCGCCGCCAAGGCCAAGGCCGCCCTGTCGGAGGACCTCTCGCCGATCGTCTGTGTCGGTGAGCCCCTCGAGGTCCGTAAGGAGGGCACCCACGTCGACTACGTCGTCACCCAGACCCGCGAGTCCCTGACCGGGCTCTCGGCCACTGACCTGGCGAACACCGTCATCGCCTACGAGCCCGTCTGGGCCATCGGTACCGGCGAGGTCGCCTCTGCCGGCGACGCCCAGGAGGTGTGCCAGGCGATCCGTGGACTCGTCCGCGAGCTCGCCGACGACGCCACCGCCGACGGCATCCGCATCCTCTACGGCGGTTCGGTGAAGACCGACTCCGTCGGTGAGATCGTCGGCCAGCCCGACGTCGACGGGGGACTGGTCGGAGGCGCCAGCCTTGACGGCGAGGACTTCGCCCGGCTGTGCGCCGCGGCAGCGAAGGCTGGCCGCTGAAGGCACAATGGGGGCTATGACGCCCCAGACGCCTGATACGCCCCACAGCCCGAACTCTCACCGTCAGACCGTTCCCGGCACCGCGATCCCCGCGGCCGCCCCGGACACCGACACCCCGGAGATCATCCCCGGACTCCGCCAGGAGGTGCGCTACCTCGGCGCCATCCTCGGTGACGTCATCCGGGAGCAGGAGGGTGAGGAGGTCTTCACGGTCGTCGAGGAGACCCGTCGGGCCGCCTTCGCCGTCCGTGACGGCGACGGCGACCCGGCCGCCCTGGAGGCCCTGGCGGACAAGCTGAGTGACCTGCCCGCGGACACCGCGCTGCCGGTGATCCGGGCGTTCTCCCACTTCAGTCTGCTGGCGAACCTCGCCGAGGACCTACACGAGGAACGTCTCCGCGACCGCCGTGCCGATGACGGCGTGGCCCCGCCGGCCGACACCCTGGACGCGGCGTGGACCGCGCTGTCCGAGGCCTCGGTCACCTCCGGGCAGGTCGCCGAGGTCGTCTCCAAGGCGCAGGTCGCCCCGGTGCTCACCGCCCACCCGACGGAGACCCGTCGACGTACCGTCTTCGACGTGCAGTGGGACATCACCCGGCTGATGCGCAGCCGCGGACGCATCCTCAACGCCGGACGCACCGCACGCAGCGACGAGCGTCTGGCCGGTATCGACACCGACATCCGCCGCCGGGTGTCGATCCTGTGGCAGACCGCGCTGATCCGCTCGGTGCGCCCGCGTATCGAGGACGAGATCAACGTCGGACTGCGCTACTTCACGATCAGCCTGCTCCAGGAGATCCCGGCGATCAACCGACGGGTCACCGTGGCACTGCGTGACCGCTACGGGCAGGACGTCCCGGCGACCCCCACGGTGCGTCCCGGCAGCTGGATCGGCGGCGACCACGACGGCAACCCCTTCGTCACCGGGCAGACCGTCTCCTACGCCACCTCCCGGGCCGCACAGACCGTCCTCGACTGGTACCTCGGACAGCTCGGCAAGCTGGAACACGAGCTCAGCCTGTCCGTCCAGCTGACCCAGGTCACCGACGCCCTGGCGGAACTGGCCGACCGCGGCAACAACGACGTCCCCTCCCGGGTGGACGAACCCTACCGCCGGGCCGTCCACGGCATCCGTGGCCGCGTCGCCGCCACCGCGACCTCCCGTCTGGGCGACAGGGTCGACGCGGCTCCCGAACAGTCACTGTCCCGTGGCCACGAGCCCTACGCGGACAGCTCCGAACTGCTGACCGACCTGCAGACCATCGAGGAATCGCTGCGCGCCAGCGCTGACGACATCATCGCCGACCACCGCCTCGGCGACCTCATCGCCGCCGCCCAGACCTTCGGTTTCCACCTCAGCAGCCTGGATCTGCGTCAGAACTCGGAGAGCTTCGAGTCGGTGCTCGCCGAGCTTTTCGCCAGGGCCGGGGTCAGCGAGGACTACACCGCCCTCGGCGAGGAGGAGCGGGTGGCGTTGCTCACCGCCGAGTTGCGGTCCCCGCGCCCCCTCAGCGATCCCCGCGCCACCTGGAGCGAGGCGACCGAGCGCGAACTCGGGATCTTCCGCGCCGCCGCCGAGGCGGTCGACCGCTTCGGCCCGGACGCCGTGCCACACTGCATCATCTCGATGGCCTCCTCGGTGTCGGACATCCTGGAGCCGATGATCCTGCTCAAGGAGGTCGGACTGGTCACCGCCGAGGACGGACGGATCAGCGGCACCGTCGACGTCATCCCGCTGTTCGAGACGATCGAGGACCTCGCGGCCGGCGCCGACGTGGTCCGTGACGTCCTGAAACTGGAGTTCTACCGCGACTACGTCCGGGCCCGCGGTGAGATCCAGGAGATCATGCTGGGGTACTCGGACTCCAACAAGGACGGCGGCTACCTGGCGGCGAACTGGGGACTCTACGACGCCGAGCTCGCGCTGGTCTCCGCGGCCTCCGAGGCCGGGGTCGGGTTGCGGCTCTTCCACGGCCGTGGCGGCACCGTGGGACGCGGCGGCGGGCCCAGCCACGAGGCGATCCTCGCCCAGCCCGAGGGCGCGGTGCAGGGGAGCGTGCGCATCACCGAACAGGGTGAGATCATCTCCGCCAAGTACGGTGTGCCTTCCGTGGCACGCCGCAACCTGGAGTCCCTGGTGTCGGCGACGCTGGAGGCCAGCCTGCTGCCGGTCGACCGGATCACCGACGCCGACCGGGCGTACGCCACGATGCGTGAGCTGGCGGAGCTGTCCCGGCGGACCTACGCCCGGCTGATGCACGAGGACCCCGGGTTCATCGACTACTTCACCAGTTCCACTCCGCTGGAGGAGATCGGGAACCTCAACATCGGCTCCCGGCCCAGCTCCCGCAAGCAGACCAGCAGCATCTCCGATCTGCGGGCCATCCCGTGGGTACTGTCCTGGTCGCAGTCACGCATCATGCTGCCCGGCTGGTTCGGCGTGGGCAGCGCGGTGAAGCAGTGGATCGACGGCGCCGGATCGGCAGACACCGCCGAACCCTCAGACCCCGCCGCACGTCTGGACTACCTGCGGCAGCTGTACCGTCGCTGGCCCTTCTTCCGCTCGGTGCTGTCGAACATGGCACAGGTGATGGCGAAGACCGACCTGTCGGTGGCACGTCTGTACTCGGCGCTCGTCCCGGACCAGGAGGACGCCCAGCGGATCTACGAGATGATCTCCGCGGAGTTCAGCCTCACCGTCGAGATGTACCTGCAGGTGACCGAGCAGGAGACCCTGGTGGACGACAACCCGGAGCTCGCCCTGTCCGTGCGCAACCGCTTCCCGTACCTGCTGCCGCTGAACCTGATGCAGCTCGTCCTGCTGCGGCGCTACCGTGACGGCGACCGCAGCGACGATGTCCTCGACGGCATCCGGCTGACGATGAACGGCCTCGCCACCGGTCTGCGTAACTCCGGTTAGGGGCCCGGCTCCGACACAGGCAGGTTACTGCTGCATCCGAGGGGCCCTGTGGGCTATGATGGGGTAGTTTCCGAAAGGGCCGGTCTCAGCCTGCCCTCCCGACACGACGTTAGGCACTTACCAACATGGTTCTCACCCTCCAGATCGTTCTGGTGGTCACCAGCCTCATCATGGGACTCTCCGTCCTGCTGCACAAGGGCAAGGGCGGCGGTCTGTCGAGCCTCTTCGGTGGCGGCATGCAGTCCAGCCTCTCCGGCTCCACCGTGGTCGAGAAGAACCTGGACCGTCTGACCGTGATCACCGCGATCATCTGGATCGCCGCCATCGTCGGCCTGAACCTGGCCACCCACTACGCTGCCGCGTAGACCGGCGAGACGTCACAGAGGAAGGGCCCGGCTCATGCCGGGCCCTTCAGTGTTGTGCGGGGCCAGAGCGGGACTAGCGTGGGTCGGCGTCCGCGTCGACGTGCAGCACCGTCTCGACGGAGCCCTGCACACCGGCCGCCGGCCACTGGGCGGGGTCCTCTCCGCTGACCACGTGGCCTGCAGCCTCCTTCTTCCCGGCGCCGCACACCAGCAGCCAGACCCGACGGGCGGAGTTGACGGCCTCCAGGGTCAGCGAGACCCGCTCCGCAGGGGGCTTGGGGCACTCACGCACGGCGACGACCGTGGTCCCGGCAGCAGGGGAGAGCTCCGGGGTGTGGGGGAACAGCGAGTTGATGTGTCCCTCCGGTCCCATGCCCAGCAGGTGCAGGTCGAAGCCGTCGGGGGCGAACTCGGCGAGCACGGCGGCGTAGTCGGACGCCGCAGCGTCCAACTCCGGTCCGTCCGGGGCACCTTCGGCGTCGGAGGGGACACCGACGCGGTGAACGTGGCCGGCCGGGATGCCGACATGCTCCAGCAGCTCGGTGTCCGCCAGACCGTCGTTACGGGCGGTGGCACCCGTCGTGCCGACGGGGACGAAGCGCTCGTCCCCGAAGAAGACGTGCACCTTGGACCAGTCGACGGCGGTGACCGGGAAGGACTCCGCGGTCTGCCGTGCGGCGTGGTCGAGCGCGGCCAGGGAACGGAGGACCGCACCGCCGGCACCGCCACCGGTGAGCACGATGCGGGCGAAACCGTCGTCGGTCACTCCACCCCGTTTCTGAGCCTCGGCGACGGCCTCGACGATGTCGCGGGCGACGCCCTCGGCCAGGGTGTCCTGGTCGGACCAGTCGGTCACGGTCACGGAGTGGGCGGTCATCGGCGACTCTCCTGGGACGAGAAGGGCAGGGTCGAGCTCATCGCGTCCCTGGGGGTGCGCACCCGGGGCAGTCCGTGCAGGGCGTGGCCGAAGGCACGGTCGGGTTCCAGGTGACGCAGTTCCTCGGCGAGGCAGTCTCCGACCGGTCGGCGGGACAGGTTGACCACCGTGTCGGTCCCGGCACCGGTGCTGACCCGCGCCGAGCGGTGGTCGAGGACCTCCAGGACCACCTCTCCGTCGGAGAGGGTGATCACGGTGCGACGGATAGGTGCGGTCGGGTTGCCCTCGTCGTCCAACGGGACGGTCGGGGAACCGTCAGCACAGCGGGAGACGGGCACGTTCAGCCGGTCGGCGAGCCATCCGGCGGCGATGTCCACCGCCGGATCGTCGGCGGGACCGTCGACCTCGGCGGAGACGATCGTCGCTTCGGGTCGCTGGTCCAGGGCACTGGAGAGCAGGCCACGCCAGGGTGTGATCCGGCTCCACACCAGGTCGGAGTCGCCCCGGGAGTAGCCGATCCGGCGACGGAAGATCGCCTCGGCGCCGCGGCCCGCGGTGGCGTCCGCGAGGCTGTCGGTGATCCGGCGGGTGGCCAGGGCACCGAGGGAGTCGGCGGCGGGGTTGCGCGGGGAGGTGAAGGGCCACCACACCACCACCGGGGTGTCCGGCAGCAGCAGCGGCATCACCGCGTGGTCAGCGTGGTCGGCGAGCCGGCCGTGCAGTCGCATGAGGATCATCTCGGACGCACCGGCGTCACCACCCAGGTGGATCGCGGCGTCCATGCTCACCTCGGTGGCGGCACGGTCGTGGACGATGAAGATCACACGGGCGGGGTGCTCGCGTGAGGCGTCCACGGTGGCGGCGACCACGGCGTCCAGGTCCTCCTCGGAACGCATGGACACGATGAGGGTCAGCACGCGGCCGGTCGACACCTCGCCGCGCTCCTCACGCAGCCGGTGCAGCTCGCGCTCCAGGGTCTGGGTCGTGGTGGTGCCGAGGTTCAGGACGACGGACTGGTCGCCGCCGTTGGTGTCGGTGAAACTCGTGGCGGGCATCAGGGTCGCCTCCATTTCCGGCTGTGGCGGGTGAGCATCCGGTCCGCGCCGAACGGTCCCCAGGTCCCGGACTCGTAGTCCTCCGGGCGTCCGGACTGCGACCAGTAGTTCAGGATCGGGTCGAGGATGCGCCAGGACTCCTCGACCTCCTCGTTGCTGGGGAAGAGGCTGCCCTCGTCGAGCAGGGCGTCCAGGATCAGTCGCTCATAGGCCTCCGGGGACTGCTCGGTGAAGGCCTCCGAGTAGGAGAAGTCCATGTTGACGTCACGGACGTCCATCGCCGAGCCCGGCACCTTGGAACCGAAACGCAGCAGCACGCCCTCGTCCGGCTGCACCCGGATGACCAGAACGTTGGCGTCCTGCGCCTCGGTCTGGTCCGGGGCGAAGGACTGGTGCGGTGCCTGCTTGAAGACCAGGGCGATCTCGGTGACCCGTCGGCCGAGGCGCTTACCGGTGCGCAGGTAGAACGGCACCCCGGCCCAGCGGCGGGAGTTGATCTCGAAGGTCGCCGCCGCGAAGGTCTCGGTCGTCGAGGTCGGCTTGAAGCCCTCCTCGTCACGCAGCCCGGGGACGTACTCGGAGCCCTGCCAGCCAGCGGTGTACTGGCCACGGGCGGTGGTCTGCGCGAACGGACCGACCGGACGGGTGGCCTTGAGCACCTTGAGCTTCTCGGACTTCAGCTCGTCCGGGGCGAAGGTCACCGGCTCATCCATCGCCACCAGGGCGAGCAGCTGGAGCAGGTGGTTCTGCATCACGTCACGGGCCGCGCCGATGCCGTCGTAGTAGCCGGCGCGACCCCCCAGACCGATGTCCTCGGCCATGGTGATCTGGACGTGGTCGATCAGCTGGGAGTTGAACAGGGGCTCGAACATCTGGTTCGCGAAGCGAAGCACCAGGATGTTCTGCACCGTCTCCTTGCCCAGGTAGTGGTCGATGCGGAAGACCGAGGACTCGGGGAAGACCGCGTTGACGGTCTGGTTGAGCTCTGCGGCGGATTCCTCGTCGTGACCGAAGGGCTTCTCGATGACCACGCGCTTCCACCCCTCCGAGGAGTCGGCGAGGCCGGAACGCTGCAGCTGGTTGCACACGTCGGAGAAGTAGTCCGGCGGGACGGAGAGGTAGTAGGCCCAGTTGCCCGCGGTGCCGCGCTCGGCGTCCATCTTGCGGGTCATCGCCGCCAGGTTGTCGAAGGCCTCGTCGGTGACGAAGTCGCCCTTGACGAACTGGATGCCGGCGGCGAGCTGCTTCCACACGGACTCGCGCCAGGGGGTGCGGGCCCGCTCACGGACGGCGTCCTGCACCTCCTGCTCGAACTCCTCCTTGGTCCAGTCCCGTCGGCCGTAGCCGATGAGGCTGAACCCCGGGGGCAGCAGGCCGCGGTTGGCCAGGTCGTAGACGGCGGGCAGCAGCTTGCGGCGGGCGAGGTCACCGGTCACACCGAAGATCACCAGGCCGGACGGCCCGGCGATGCGGGGGACCCGTCGGTCCGCGGAGTCGCGAAGCGGGTTGACCGGCGTCACAGGCGCTCACCGATGGCGTCGAGGAGTTCCTGCCAGGAGCTGACGAACTTCTCCACGCCCTCGCGCTCGAGCACGGTGAAGACATCGGGGAGGTCGACCCCGACGTCCTCCAGCGCAGCGAAGACCTCCTTGGAGGCCTCCCCGGTGCCGCTGAGGGTGTCGCCGGAGAGCTCGGCGTGGTCCACCGTGGCGTCCAGGGTGCCCTCGGGCATGGTGTTGACCGTGTGCGGTCCGACCAACTCGGTGACGTAGAGGGTGTCCGGGTACTCCGGGTTCTTCACACCGGTGGACGCCCACAGCGGACGCTGGACGTTACCGCCACGGGCGGCGAGGTCCTTCCAGCGGGAGTCCTCGAGCAGGGCCTCGCTGAAAGCGGCGTAGGCCAGGCGGGCGTTCGCGACGCCGGCCTTGCCCTTGAGGGTCTGTGCGGCGTCCCCGCCGTCCTCGTCGAGTCGACGGTCGATCTCGGTGTCGACGCGGGAGACGAAGAAGCTGGCGACCGAGTGGATCTTGGAGATGTCGACGCCGTTGTCCGCGGCCTGCGCGATGCCCTCGATGAAGGCGGCGATGACCTCGCGGTAGCGCTCCACGCTGAAGATCAGGGTGACGTTGACGCTGATGCCGGCGGCGAGCACCTCGGTGATGGCCGGCAGGCAGGCGGTGGTCGCCGGGATCTTGATCATCACGTTCTCCCGGCCGACCTCCTCGTGGAGCTGCTTGGCCTGGGCGACGGTGCTCTCCGGGTCTTCGGCGAGGCGGGGGTCGACCTCGATCGACACCCGGCCGTCGACCCCGCCGGTGGAGGCGTAGGTGTCGGCGAAGGCGTCGCAGGCGTCACGGACGTCGTCGACGGCCATGGCGAAGACTGCGGTGGACGCGTCCGCACCGGACTCCGAGAGGGAGGACAGCTGGGCGTCGTAGGCGTTGCCGGAGGTCATCGCCTTGGCGAAGATGGCCGGGTTGGTGGTGACCCCGGCGATACCGGTGTCTGCGATGAGTCCGGCGAGGTTCCCGGAGGTCAGACGGTCACGGGAGAGATCGTCCAGCCAGACGGAGGTACCTGTGGCGGCGAGTTCAGAGATGTTGTTCACGATGGTGTTCGACCAACTTTCTGCTCAAGACGTGCGGGGGATGTAAGCGGGGTGGGCGGGGAGAGGGGGTGTCCCTAGATGATGTCCCGGGCGGCGGCGACGACCGCGTCCGCGGTGATGCCGAACTCCTGGAACAGGGTCTTGTAGTCGGCGGAGGCACCGAAGTGCTCCAGGGAGACGTTGCGTCCGGCGGTACCGGTGTAGCCCTTCCACGGCATCGCGATGCCGGCCTCGACCGACACGCGTGCGGTGACCGCGGCGGGCAGCACGGACTCGCGGTAGGCGTCGTCCTGCTGCTCGAACCACTCGAAGCAGGGAACGGAGACGACCCGGGTGCCGACGCCGTCGGCCTCCAGGGTGGCGGCGGCCTCGACGGCGAGCTGCACCTCGGAACCGGTGGCCAGCAGGATGACCTGCGGGACCTCGGTGGAGGACTCGACGAGCACGTAGGCACCGCGGGCGACGCCCTCGGCGGCCTTCTCGGCGGTGCCCTCCAGCACCGGCACACCCTGACGGGTGAGGACCAGTGCCTTCGGGGCGGCCGGGGCCTGCAGGGCAGCGAGCCACGCCTGGGCGGTCTCGTTGGCGTCGGCCGGACGGATCACCGAGAGGTTCGGGATCGCACGCAGCGCGGCGAGGTGCTCGACCGGCTGGTGGGTCGGGCCGTCCTCACCGAGGCCGATGGAGTCGTGCGTCCACACGTAGTAGGTGTCGGTGCTCATCAGGGCGCCGAGGCGGACCGCACCGCGCATGTAGTCGGCGAACTGCAGGAAGGTCGCACCGTAGGGGCGGGTCGGGCCGTGCAGGGCGATGCCGTTGAGGATCGAACCCATGGCGTGCTCGCGGATACCGAAGTGCAGGTTACGGCCGTAGGGCTCGGCGGACCAGGCGCCGGTCGAGATCGACTCCGGGCCGAAGGACGGCGAACCCTTGATGATCGTGTTCGTGGACCCGGCGAGGTCGGCGGAGCCGCCCCACAGCTCCGGGAGTTCGGCGCCGAGGGTCTGCAGGGCGGCCTCGGAGGCCTTGCGGGTGGCAAGCGCGTCCCCGGCCTCCCAGGTCGGCAGGTCGGCGGCGAGGTTCTCCGGCAGCTCACGGGCCTGGGTGCGGTCCAGCAGCGCCTTGCGCTCCGGGTTGGCCTCGGCCCAGGCGTCGAAGGACTTCTGCCACTCAGCGTGGGCCTGAGCACCGCGCTCGAGCAGGCCGCGGGAGTGGGCGATGACCTCGTCGGCGACCTCGAAGGTCTGCTCCGTGTCGAAGCCGAGCACTTCCTTGACCGCGGTGACCTCGTCGCCACCGAGCGCGGAACCGTGGATGCCGCCGGTGTTCATCTTGGAGGGGGAGGGGAAGCCGATGACCGACTTCACGCGGATGAAGCTGGGACGGGTGACGTCGCCCTCGGCCTCGGCGACGGCGGCGAGGATGCCGCTGACGTCCTCGGCGTTGGCCTCGAGGGTCTGCCAGCCGTAGGCGGCGTACCGGGCGACGACGTCCTCGGAGAAGGCGATGTCGGTGTTGTCCTCGATGGAGATGTTGTTGTCGTCCCAGAAGACGATCAGGTTGCCCAGCTGCTGGGTGCCGGCGATGGAGGACGCCTCGGCGGTCACGCCCTCCTGGACGTCACCGTCGGAGGCGATGACGTAGATCCGGTGGTCGAACGGGGACTCGCCGGCCGGGGCCTCCGGGTCGAAGAGTCCGCGCTCACGACGCTGGGCCATCGCCATGCCCACCGCAGAGGCGAGACCCTGGCCCAACGGGCCGGTGGTGATCTCGACACCTGCGGTCTCGCCGACCTCCGGGTGGCCCGGGGTGCTGGAGCCCCAGGTGCGCAGGGCCTTGAGGTCGTCGAGCTCCAGACCGAAGCCACCGAGGTAGAGCTCGATGTACTGGGTCAGGGAGCTGTGGCCGCAGGAGAGGACGAAGCGGTCACGGCCGAGCCAGTTCGTGTCGGCCGGGTCGTGGCGCAGGACCCGCTGGTACAGCGTGTAGGCCAGCGGTGCCAGGGACATCGCGGTGCCCGGGTGGCCGGAGCCCACCTTCTCCACGGCGTCTGCGGCCAGCACGCGGGCCGTGTCCACTGCCCGGGTGTCCAGCTCGGACCAGTCGTCCGGGTAACGCCGGACGGTGCGGGCTTCGAGATCCTGGGGGAGCGTCACGGTGAGTTTGCCTTCCTGTGGGCGATGAGGGGTTACCTGTGCGTACCGGGCGTCGGGACGACTGCCCGTGCATCTTTCGACAAGTGTAGTTGCCCTCGCCTCGCCGTGTCACCGGCGGTCTGGGAAAGGCTTGCCTGACCCGTGAGCGGGGGGGCGTACGGGGAGGTCGATCAGTTTGGCGATCGAGGGGACCACTCGGGTAGCCTGTCAGTTTGGCGGCACCGCGCATTTGCCTTCGACGTCGACCGGATCAAGGTCCGGTGACTTCTCCCGGGGGCACAGACCATTGCGGTGAGACGACGCGGTGAAATTGGTGCTGATGGAGGCGGACTGACCGGTGGACAAGATCAAGGCCTACATCTCTCTGACCAAACCACGGGTCATCGAGTTGCTGTTGGTCGCCGCCATCCCCTCGATGCTGCAGGCGCAGCGTGGCGAGATCGACCTCGGCCTGATCCTGCTCACCCTGGTCGGCGGATGGATGGGCGCCGCAGCCGCGAACGCCTTCAACATGATCGCCGACTACGACATCGACCAGAAGATGCGGCGCACCCACCGGCGCCCCCTGGCCAAGCACACCGTCGGTAAGGGGGAGGCGACGGTCTTCGCCTGGGCCCTGACCGTCGGCAGTGTGCTCTGGCTCGGCTTCCTTTGCAGTTCCTGGCTGGCCTCCGGGTTCATCCTGCTGACCATCGCCTTCTACATCTTCGTCTACACCAAGTGGCTGAAGCGCCGGACCTGGCAGAACGTGATCTGGGGCGGGGCCGCCGGCTGCATGCCGGTGATGGTCGGCTGGGCCACGGTGACCGACTCCACCGGTGGCGCCTTCAACGCCGGGTGGGCGTCCTGGGGCCAGGCACTGATCCTGTTCCTCATCATCTTCTTCTGGACACCGCCGCACACCTGGGCGCTGGGCATGCGCTACCGCGAGGACTACGAGGCCGCCGGTGTACCGATGATGCCGGTGGTCAAGCCGCCGCTCGAGGTCACCCGTCAGATCCTCTGGTACACCTGGGCGACGGTCATCACCTCGCTGCTGCTGGTCCCGGCCGCCGGATGGGTCTATGCCGCGATCGCACTGCTCAGCGGTGGATGGTTCATCGTCCGGGCACACGGCCTGCACAACGGAGTGAAGAAGGGCATCAAGGTCAAGCCGATGAACCTCTTCTTCCTCTCCAACAACTACCTCTCCATCCTCTTCGTCGGCCTGTCCGTGGACGCCGTCATCGGACTGGAGACCGTCGCGGAGATGCTCGGGTTCTAGGGCAACGAGGTACCGGACGCCCCGGGTGCCACCGTCGAGGACGGTGGCACCCGGGGTTTCGCGTATCCGCTCACCGGTGTCGTCGCAGGCGGCTGTTCGGTTCCTTCGCGTCCCCGATATGTGGGGTTCGTGGCACCGGGCGACGGAATCGGGGACCCGGCGCAACCTGAACAGTCAGGAACGACCCTGGTTCAGAGGTCAGCGGTCAGGAGGTCTTCTCCGTGGCCCTCGCGTCGGCGGACGCTGTGTCTTCGGTGTCCGCGGTGTCTTCGGTGTCTTCGGTGTCGAAGTCCTTGTCGGCGGTGTCCGCGCCCCTGCGGAACCGCATGGCCCACAGCAGTCCGGTCATCGCCGTGACGATCGCCGAGCCGATGACGTGCAGCGGCACGGTCCAGCGGGGGACACCCAGGTTGTACTGCAGGATGCCGACGAAGCCCTGGAGCACGATCCCGAAGATCAGCCAGAGTGCGGCCTTCCGGATCCGGCGGTCGACACGTACGGCGAACAGTCCGGCCAGCAGGCCGATGGTGATGCCCATGTAGAGGTACATCGAGTGGGCGTGCAGGTTGGCCATCTCCAGGAGGTCGATCTGCAGGCGGTGCTCCTGGGTGATCGCCTCGTCACCGGCGTGCGGACCGGAACTGGTGGTCATCGTTCCGGTGACTAGGGTGACGGCCAGGGTGATGGCCGAACCCCAGGTGGCCCAGCGCAGCGCCTTGGGCATGGTGGCGCGGCGGGGAGCGTCGTCATCCTCGCCGACCTTCACCACGAGGAATGCCGCGAAGTACACCAGCAGCATCGATGGCAGGAAGTGGAGCATCACGATCCACCAGGCCAGGTCCAGGTGCACGGTGATGCCACCGATCACGGCCTGGGCGATGACTCCGATGCCCTGGAGGAAGGCGACGTGCAGCATGGTGTTGCGGCGGGCGGCGCGGAGGAGGGCAAGGAACGCGAAGAGCGCGGCGAGCGAGACCACGAACGTCAGGGTTCGGTTGCCGAACTCGATCAGCTGATTCACCCACGGGGTCGCCCCGGATTCGGGGATGAACGTGCCGGGGTGGCACTGGGGCCACGTCGGGCAACCCAGGCCGGAGCCGGTGACACGCACCAGCGAACCGGTGAAGGTGATACCTCCCTGGCAGACCATCAGGATGATCGCGTACAGCCGCTGGCGCTTCACGGTGGGCACCGGCATCTTCGCGCACAGCCTGAGGATCGCGGTGTAGAAGGAGATGAACACCCGGCTCACCGACGGCGACATCGACGCCACGCGTTCCCGCATCACCGGGAGGGTGGTGTCACGCACCCGGTCCCGTTGGCCGTCAGCGTCCGGTACGGCGGCACCGTTGCTGTCCTGGGTTTTCTGAGGGCTAGTCACGGGTCCCCAGTCTATCGGCGGACCTGGCTGTGGAGAAACCTGCGGACTTCTGTCGACAACCCCGGGTGGGGTCAGTCCCCGTCAGTCGTCGTCCATGGTGAAGCTGAAGAACCGCACCGCTGCCACTGTGCCGAGAACGCCCCAGACGGCCAGGATGAGCAGGTTCCCGAGGTCGACCGTGCCGGACGCAGCGTCCGCCAGTCCCTCGGTCAGGGCGACGGACGGGATGAACTGCAGTGCGGTGAACACCGCGTCCGGGAGCTCCGGGTCCATCGCCGTGGTGATGGACGCGCCGAGCAGAAGGAACCAGATGGTGTTGCCCAGGGCCAGCACCAACTCCGAACTCAGGGTGCCGCCGAGCAGCAGGCCCAGGGCGGTGAAGGTCGCGACCCCCAGGACGATGAACAGCAGGCCGGGCAGAACCCCGCCCACAGCGAAGTTGAAACCGAGGATCAGGCCGATGACGGTGAGCACCACGATCTGCAGGAGGACCGCGGCGCCGACAGCCAGGATCTTTCCGCTGATCAGCACCTTCCGGGGCACACCGGAGGCGCCGATGCGCTTCAACGCCCCGTAGCGCCGGTCGAAGGCCACGGCGATCGCCTGACCGGTGAACCCGGCGCTCATCAGGGCCACACCGATGGTCATCGGGTAGATCCGCTGGACGGGGTCGTCGAGCGGGACGACCGGAAGCAGACTGAGGCCGATGAGCAGGGCGACCGGGATCACCAGGGAGAGCAGCTGCTGTTCCCCGTGGCGGAGGAAGAGCATCGTCTCGATCCGTGCCTGGGACAGCAGCATGCGGCCCGTCGGTGCCGGCGTCGGGTTCGGGGCGAAGGTCCCCGGTGCGAAACGGTCGGCGCCCGCGGGCTGCCCGGCGGTGGGGTTGGTGCTGTTCATGGGCGCATCTCCCGTCCGGTGATGTCGAGGAACACGTTCTCCAGGCTGCGCTGGTCGACCTCCAGCGCGGTGACCAGGACGTCCTGCCGCTCGGCCTCCGCGGTGATCGCGGCGACCAGTGCAGGCGTGACGGTCGCCGACACGGTGACCTGGTGGTGCCGGGTCGTGGAGATCGCGGCACCGTGGGCGGCGATCCGTCCGGCGAGCGCGTCGACGTCGAAGGGACGTGAGGTGGTGACCGTGGTCCTGGGTTCGGTGCTGCTGGTCAGCTCCGAGATCGACCCCTGGGCCACGACACGCCCGTGGTCGATGATGACGACCCGGTCAGCCAGGGCCTCCGCCTCGTCCATGAGGTGGGTGGTCAGTACGACGGAGACACCGTCGGCACGCAGCGCGGTGACCAGGTCCCAGACGGCCAGCCGGGACTGGGCGTCCAACCCCGCTGTGGGCTCGTCGAGGAAGATCAGTTCAGGGCGTCCGACCAATGCGAGAGCGAGGGACAGGCGCTGCTGCTGGCCACCGGAGAGCCGTCGGAAGGTGGAGCGCTCGTGGCCGGAGAGCCCGACGGTGCGTAGCAGCCAGTCGGTGTCGAGAGGATCGGCGGAGTAGGACGCCGCGAGCCGGAGCATCTCGCCGACGCGGATCCCCGGATAGGCGCCGCCACCCTGGAGCATGACGCCGATGCGTCCACGCAGGCGGTCGGTGTCCTCGACCGGGTTCATGCCGAGCACCTCGACGGTGCCGGCGTCGGGGACCAGGAAGCCCTCGCACATCTCGATGGTGCTGGTCTTCCCCGCTCCGTTGGGTCCCAGCAGGGCCAGCACCTCGGCCTGTCCGACGGTGAGGTCGAGTCCGTCGACGGCCGTGGTGCCGCCGTACCTCTTGACCACCCCCCGCAGTCTGAGCGCCGGCCCAGGTGCCGGTGCGTTGTCTGCTGTTCCTGCCTGAGTCACGGTTGCCGAGTGTAGCCGGTGGCCAGACGGCGACGGTAAAACAGCCACCCGACACCGATGATGACCAGGGCGATGCCGGCCGACATCAGGTACATCATCGTCACGGTCGCGGGGGGAAGGTTCAGTCCCCGGGGCAGGATGAAGAAGCTGAGAACCACCGAGTAGGCCACGACGGCCAGGCGGAAGAACCGCTGGTTGGCCCAGGCGGCCAGCGGCATGATCGCCCACAGCACGTACCAGGGGTGCACCACCGGGAAGAAGACCACCAGCATGAAGGTTGCCACGCCCAGGCCACCGACCGGGTGGATGCGTCCCCGGTAGGAGGCCCACAGCATTCGGACCACCCAGAACCCGCCGACCATCAGGCCGAGCACACGGGCGGTGCCCAGGGCGGCGGCGGTGTGGTCGCCGAGCCCCAGGAACTGTGCCGTCCCGGCGGTGAGCAGGCCGACGTCGGTGGTCAACGACATCCAGCTGATGATCTCCGTCGCGCCGCCCTGGACCAGGATCCAGCCGAACCCCAGACCGGTGCCCAGGGACACCGCGGAGACCACCGCCACCGACCCGGCCAGGAAGAGGGCGGCCGACAGCAACAGGTCGCGGAAGCGTCCGCCCAGGAGCCGCGCAATGGCGACCCCGACGAACCCGAGGGCGAGGAAGGCGGTGACCTTCACCATCCCGGCACAGCAGATCAGGAGGATCGAGGCGGAGGTGAAGGCCCACCGTCGACCGGTCGTGCGGACGGGGTCGGCCGCACGCAGGCCGAGCTCGACACCGCAGAGCAGCAGCCCCATCATCACGGCCTCGTTGTGCACCCCGGCCACCAGATGCAGCATCACCAGCGGGTTCAGGATGCCCAGCCAGAGTGCGGCCTGGGGCCGTACCGAACACCGCCGAGCCAGCTGGATGACGGCCCAGGCCGTGGCGGCGACGGCGAGGATGGAGACCAGCCGGTGGAGCACCACCGCCGGTCCGATGACGTCCCCGGTCACCAGGGAGATCAGGGCGGCGATGCCCACCGCCACCGGGCCGTAGGGTGCGGGGGAGTGGGACCACTCGAAGGGGACGGAACGGGCCAGGTCGTCGTCGACGCCGAGGATGTCCACCGGCCCACCGGAGTACGGGTCCATCCCCTGGGCGGCGATCGACCCCTGGGCCAGGTAGGAGTAGATGTCCTGGGTGAACATCGGGGCAGTGACGACCAGGGGAATCACCCACAGCACGAAGGTGCGTTGCAGCGAGCGCATCGGCAGAACGGGACTGCTTCCCACCCTGGCGGGCAGGCAGAACCGCCACAGCATCAACCAGCCGAGGACGAGCAGGGCGATGCCGACGAAGACCGTCACCGTGGTGGTGTGCAGCATCCGCGACAGGAAGCTCACCGCGGGGATCGCCCAGAGGCTGTTGCCGACCACCGGCAGTGCCCCGGCACCGAGTCCACCCACCGCGATGAGGATGGAGCCGACGATGCCCACGAAGACACCGGTCCGGTAACGGAGGAGGTCGCGGGCGGTGAAGTCCGGCCTGGCGCCCGGCGGCTTCGGGGTGTGCAGCAGGGCACTGCGCGAGCCCGCGAGCCCGAGGTCCGGGAGCAGACTGGTCAGCAGTCGACCACGGCCGGTGTGCCCGCCGTCGGCTGCACCGGCCGAACCGCTGTCGGCCGCACTGCCGGACTCGCCGTCGATTGAGGTGTTGCTCACACCGGTAGTCTACGGACGCCCGTGCCGGACCGAGGTCGCGACCCCGTCGCGGGTCGGGACGTTGCGAAATTCGACTCCGGGGAGTCCCGGAAAAGCAACAGGTCAGCCTGTCCTTATTAGACAAAGGGAATGATTTACGCGACACTCGTGTTGTCTAATCATGAGACCGCCTATCGGAGAGAGTGGCGGTCCGTAGAGGAAATCTCGAAAATACCCCCACACCCTAAGGAGGTGGACGGCAGTGACTGAGCGCGATACGCGACGTGAAGTGCTTGACCAGATCCTCCGTAACGGGCCGATCAGTGCCTCCGAGATCAGCGACGCCCTCGGCATCAGTACCGCCGGTGTGCGTCGTCACCTCGACAACATCGTCGAGGACGGCTTCGCCGAGACGGTGGAGGCACCCCGGACCGCTGCGTCCGGTGGTCGGGGCAGGGGACGACCGGCGAAACTCTTCCGGCTCACCGATGCCGGCAGGGGACGTTTCGGACATGATTACGACACCCTGGCACTACTGGCGCTGCGCGCGCTGCGGGATGCCGGCGGTGACGCCGCCGTCTCCCACTTCGCCGACGAGCGCATGAGCGACCTCTTCGGGGGGCTCACGGAGGCTGCGTCCTCCGATTCTGCTCAGGACGCCACGACCGACTCGTCCGATGAGGTCGTCGATCGTGCCGAGCGCATCGCCGAGGCGTTGACCGAGCGTGGCTACGCCGCGACCGTCAACGACGCCGCCACCGGCATCCAGATCTGCCGTCACCATTGCCCGATCCAGGACGTCGCGCACGAGTTCCCCGAACTCTGCGCGGCAGAGCACCGGGTGGTCACGGAGCTGCTCGGCCGCCATACCCAACCCTTGGCGACCATCGCCGACGGCAACGGGATCTGCACTACCCACATTCCGCTGACCACCATCAACCCTTCCACGACGAAGGAGAGCTGACATGACCCAAGCTGCACAGACACCGGCGAACACAGCGCCGCAGACCGACGACGAAATCATCGAATCCATCGGCGCCTACGGCTACGGATGGCACGACTCGGACGAGGCCGGTGCCGCGGCCCAGCGTGGCCTCTCCGAGGCCGTCGTCCGCGACATCTCCGCGAAGAAGAACGAGCCGGAGTGGATGCTCGAGCGCCGCCTCAAGGCGCTGAGCACCTTCGACCGCAAGCCGTTGCCCACCTGGGGTGCCGACCTCTCGGAGATCGACTTCGACAACATCAAGTACTTCGTCCGGTCGACCGAGCAGCAGGCCCAGACATGGGAGGATCTCCCCGAGGACATCAAGGAGACCTACGACAAGCTGGGAATCCCGGAGGCTGAGAAGCAGCGTCTGGTCGCGGGTGTCGCCGCGCAGTACGAGTCTGAGGTGGTCTACCACCAGATCCGTGAGGACCTGGAGAAGCAGGGTGTCATCTTCCTCGACACCGACACCGCCCTCAAGGAGCACCCGGAGCTGTTCAAGGAGTACTTCGGCACGGTCATCCCGGCCGGCGACAACAAGTTCTCCGCACTGAACACCGCCGTGTGGTCCGGTGGCTCCTTCATCTACGTGCCCAAGGGTGTCCACGTCGACATCCCGCTGCAGGCCTACTTCCGGATCAACACCGAGAACATGGGTCAGTTCGAGCGCACGCTGATCATCGTCGACGAGGACGCCTACGTCCATTACGTCGAGGGTTGCACCGCGCCGATCTACAAGTCGGATTCGCTGCACTCCGCCGTCGTCGAGATCATCGTGAAGAAGGGCGGCCGCTGCCGCTACACCACGATCCAGAACTGGTCGAACAACGTCTACAACCTGGTGACCAAGCGCACCAAGGCCGAGGAGGGCGCGACCATGGAGTGGGTCGACGGCAACATCGGCTCCAAGGTAACCATGAAGTACCCGGCCGTCTGGATGACCGGACCGCACGCCAAGGGTGAGGTCCTCTCCGTCGCCTTCGCCGGCGAGGACCAGGTGCAGGACACCGGCGCGAAGATGACCCACATGGCGCCGTACACCTCCAGCAACATCGTCTCGAAGTCGGTGGCCCGCTCCGGCGGCCGTGCCGCCTACCGCGGCCTCGTCCAGATCAACAAGGACGCCCACCACTCCAAGGCGAACGTGGAGTGCGACGCCCTGCTGGTCGACTCGATCTCCCGGTCGGACACATACCCCTACAACGACATCCGCAACGACCACGTGACCCTCGGTCACGAGGCCACCGTCTCGCAGGTGTCCGAGGACCAGCTGTTCTACCTCATGAGCCGCGGGCTCGAGGAGGACGAGGCGATGGCGATGATCGTCCGTGGATTCGTTGAGCCGATCGCCAAGGAGCTCCCGATGGAGTATGCCCTGGAGCTCAACCGCCTGATCGAACTGCAGATGGAAGGATCGGTGGGTTAAAGAATGACCGCACCTACGACAAACCCGCTCGACGGCAACGACGGCGTCATCACCCCGGCGAACGCCATGCCGACCAAGGGCGACCGCTACCAGTCGGCCGACCCCGCCGAGTTCCCCGTCCCGCACGGCAAGGACGAGGACTTGCGCTTCACCCCGCTGCGCCGCCTGCGTGGCCTGGAGAACGCCGAGTCCGGTAAGGCCGCCCCGGCGGCCCGCGCCAACGTCTCCGTCGACGCCGGCGGCCAGGAGGGTGTGACCTACTCCGAGATCGCCATGGACGACGAGCGCACCGGACGGGCCGGCCTGCCGGTCGACCGTCCCGCCGCAGAGGCCTGGGTAAACAGCCCGGTCGCCGACCACGTCCTGGTCTCCAAGAACACCGCGCTGGACGGTCCTGTGACCATCACGGTCACCGGTGGCGGCGACGAGGTCACCACCTACGGCACCATCGTCGTCGAGCTGGAGGCCAACGCCGAGGCCATCGTCGTCCTGCGCTACGTCGGTGACGGCGTGCACTCCGACAACCTCGAGTTCGTCGTCGGTGACGGCGCCCGCCTGACCACCGTCGTCTGGGAGGACTGGGGCCGCACCGCGGTGCACCTGTCGAACTCCCACATCCTGGTCGGCCGTGACGCCACCGTGCGCCACACCGCCGCCTCCTTCGGTGGCGACGTGGTCCGTTCCGTCCCGCACGTGCGCTTCACCGGCCCCGGTGGCGACGCCGAGCTGCTCGGCGTCTCCTTCGCCGACGCCGGCCAGTACTTCGAGCAGCGCCTGCTGGTCGACCACAGCGTGCCGAACTGCAAGTCGAACGTGATGTACAAGAACGCGCTGCAGGGTGAGGCCGGCAGCCGCGGTAACGAGGCCCGCACCGTGTGGATCGGCGACGTGCTGATCCGCTCGGAGGCCACCGGTACCGACACCTACGAGACCAACAAGAACCTGGTGCTCACCGAGGGCGCGCGCGCAGACGCCGTGCCGAACCTGGAGATCCAGACCGGCGAGATCGTCGGTGCCGGCCACGCCGCCACCGTCGGACGCTTCGACGACGAGCACATGTTCTACCTGAAGTCCCGCGGCATCTCGGACGAGGAGGCCCGCCGCCTCATCATCCGCGGGTTCTTCACCGACGTCATCCGCCGCGTCCCCGTCGCCTCTGTCCGCGAGAATCTCGAGGACGTTGTCGAGCAGGAACTCGTCAACACCGTCCTCTGATCCACACAACGAAGTCTCAGCACGAAGTCTTAGAAGGAAAACACAGATGAGCACCCTCGAGATCAAGAACATCCACGCCCAGGTCGTCCCCCAGGACGAGAACGAGGATCCGAAGCCGATCCTGCACGGCGTGAACCTCACCATCAACTCCGGTGAGACCCATGCCATCATGGGCCCGAACGGCTCCGGCAAGTCCACCCTGTCCTACGCCATCGCCGGCCACCCCCGGTACGAGATCACCGAGGGCGAGGTCCTGCTCGACGGCGAGAACCTGCTCGACATGGACGTCTCCGAGCGCGCCCGCGCCGGCCTCTTCCTCGCCATGCAGTACCCGGTGGAGGTCCCCGGTGTGTCCATGGCCAACTTCCTGCGCTCGGCGGCCACCGCCGTGCGTGGTGAGGCCCCGAAGCTGCGCCAGTGGGTCAAGGAGGCCCGTGGCGCGATGGACGAGCTGGAGATCGACCCGTCCTTCTCCGAGCGCTCCGTCAACGAGGGCTTCTCCGGTGGCGAGAAGAAGCGCCACGAGATTCTGCAGCTCGGCCTGCTGAAGCCGAAGTTCGCCGTGCTCGACGAGACCGACTCCGGTCTGGACGTCGACGCCCTGCGCACCGTCTCCGAGGGCATCAACCGTTACAAGGAGCGCGAGAACGGTGGTCTCATCATGATCACCCACTACCAGCGCATCCTGAACTACGTGAAGCCCGACTACGTCCACGTCTTCGCAAAGGGCCGCGTCGTCGAGTCCGGCGGCCCGGAGCTCGCCCAGCAGCTCGAGGAGCACGGCTACGAGCAGTTCACCGCAAAGGCCTGATAGCACTATGAGCACATTGGACACCGCAGCCATCAGGGCGGATTTCCCGATCCTGTCCCGCACTGTGCGCGACGGTCGTCCACTCGTGTACCTGGATTCCGGGGCGACCTCACAACGGCCGCTGCAGGTCCTCGACGCCGAGCGGACGTTCCTCACCGAGCACAACGCACCGGTCCACCGGGGCGCCTACCAGATCGCCGAGGAAGCCACCGACGCCTACGAGAACGCCCGTGAGTCCATCGCGTCCTTCGTCGGTGCGGTGGACGAGGAGATCGCCTTCACCAAGAACGCCACCGAGGCGCTCAACGAGGTGGCCTTCATGCTCGGCGACCCGCGCAGCGGGGAATTCACCGTGGGCGAGGGCGACGAGATCGTCATCTCCGAGGTCGAGCACCACGCCAACCTCGTGCCGTGGCAGGAGCTGGCCCAGCGCACCGGGGCGACCCTGCGCTGGTACACCGCCACCGAGGACGGCCGGATCGACCTCGACAGCCTGGAGCTGTCGGAGAAGACCAAGGTCGTGGCGCTGACCCACCAGTCCAACGTGACCGGTGCGCAGCTCGACGTGGAGGAGGCGGTGGCCCGGGCGCATGAGGTCGGGGCACTGTTCGTCCTCGACGCCTGCCAGTCCGTGCCGCACATGGCGGTGGACTTCCGCGCACTGGACGTCGACTTCGCCGCCTTCTCCGGCCACAAGATGCTGGGGCCGAACGGCGTGGGCGTGCTCTACGGCAAGGCCGAACTGCTGCGCGCCCTGCCGCCGTTCCTCACCGGTGGGTCGATGATCGAGCTGGTGACCATGGAGAAGACGACCTTCGCCCCGCCACCGCAGCGGTTCGAGGCCGGCACCCAGATGACCTCCCAGGTCGTCGCGCTCGGTGCCGCCGTCGACTACCTGCGGGAGCTCGGCATGGACAACGTCGCCGCACATGAGCATGAGCTCACCTCGTACGCACTCGAGGCGCTCGCTAAGATCGAGGGACTCCGTGTGATCGGTCCGTCCGACGCGGTGAACCGCGGCTCCGCGGTGAGCTTCGTGGTCGACGGCATCCACCCCCACGACCTGGGGCAGGTGCTGGACGACCGGGGCGTCTGCATCCGTGTCGGGCACCACTGTGCCTGGCCGGTGCACCGGTGCCTCGGCGTGCAGGCCACCGCACGGGCCAGTTTCTACGTGTACAACACCATCGAGGACGTCGATGCCCTGGTTGACGGGATCCGTCACGCCCAGGAGTTCTTCGGCACCGTTCCCGCGAACAACGCAGACAGAGAGCAGGCGAGTCAGACACTGTGAAGCTTGAGCAGATGTACCAGGAAGTGATCCTGGACCACTACAAGAACCCGCAGCACGCGGGTCTGCGCGAGCCCTACGAGGCAGAGGTGCACCACGTCAACACCTCCTGTGGTGACGAGGTGACCCTGCGCGTCCACCTCAGCGACGACGGCGCCACCGTGGTCGACGTGTCCTATGACGCGATGGGCTGCTCGATCAGCCAGGCCGCCACCTCGGTGATGGCCGAGGAGATCGTGGGCCAGAGCGTGGAGAACGCCATGGACAAGCTCACCGAGTTCGAGACGATGGTGACCTCCCGTGGGACGGTCGAGGGTGACGAGGACGTCATCGGCGACGGTGTCGCCTTCGCCGGAGTGTCGAAGTACCCGGCCCGTGTGAAGTGCGCCCTGCTCGGGTGGAAGGCCTTCGAGGCCGCCACACAAGAGGCCGCCGCAGCGCAGACCGCCAAGTAGACCCTGTAGCAGACGTACGAGAACCAGAGAGGACGGGAAAGACCATGACCGACCAGACGACCCCGGACACCGGGGCAACTGCTGCCAGCAGCGATCCCGGTAGCCCGCAGATGGACCCGAACCCCTTGGACGTCGTCCCCGAGCCGCCGGCGGACCTGTCCCAGGAAGACGTGATGCTCTCCGACCAGGTCGAGGAGGCGATGCTCGACGTGATCGACCCTGAGCTGGGCATCAACGTCGTCGACCTCGGCCTGGTGTACCAGATCTGGGTCGAGCACACCGACGTCGGGACCGAGGCAGTGATCAACATGACCCTGACCTCCCCGGCGTGCCCGCTGACCGACATGCTGGAGGACCAGTCCCACGCAGCTGTGGTCGGTGGCATCGAGCAGATCTCCGCGCTGCGGATCAACTGGGTCTGGTCCCCGCCGTGGGGCCCGCACATGATCAACGCTGACGGACGCGAGCAGCTGCGCTACCTGGGCTTCAGCGTCTAGGTAGTCCTCCGACCCTCCGGGGACAGTCTCAGGACGCACAATTAGCACCCTTCGCTCTGCCCACATCGTGAGACGTGCAGGTCAAAACGTTTTGAGAGCGTTGGTCGCGGCGACGAAGGTGCTAATTCTGGCGCGGTGACCTGAAGGGCGTCCGCACATTGAGCACGGCACGCAGGGCAGCGGGGGACTGCCGCAGGAAGGGCAGCACCTGCCGGGGGTATTTGGCCAACGACAACATGGTCAGGGCGACCCGTCCGCCGTGTTGGCCGGCGAGGTAGTCGCTCTGACGCCGGTGGGGCAGTCGGAAGAAGGCGTCGAAGAACCGGAGCAGCGCCTCCTGGTCAGTCCGGACGATCAACTCGGCGCCGAAACGGCGCAGGTGGTAGGCCGTCGCCGCCGAAATGCGGGCTGAGCGGGGGAGTGATCCGGTCTCGATCAGATCCAGCATCTGTTCGGCGGTACCAGCGGCTGCAGCGACCGAGTAGCCCGTGGCCGGGTGGATCAGCCCTCCTGCGGCCCCGAACACCGCGACTCCGTCGTGCACGCCTGTGTACCAGCCACGCCGTCGGCGGTCCATGGGGAAGTGGACCGTCTCGGTGTCGATGATCGTGTCCTTGCTTCCGTCTGGTGCAAGACCGGGGATGCGTCGGTGGAGCCGCTCGCGGAGTGGGGGGAGGAGATCCCTGGTCCGCTGACGGGTGGCCAGGACGGTTTCCTCGAGCAGGATGCCCTTCTCGACCGGCTGGATGTAGAGGAAGCTCGGGGGAGCGTCCTGGTCGGTTCCGTCCGGACCGTCGGCGACCGCCGGTCGCCAGTCCATGAACTCCGCATCGCCGAGTCCCCAGGACTCCGCCTGCTCCCGGGACACGACGGCACCGTAGGCGACCTGACGGATACTGCCGGGGCGGTCGACGACGCCGCGACAGTCGACGACCACGTCGACCCCCAGAGCCGGAGGGGAGAGGTCGGTGACCCGTTGCCGGTGCATCCGGACACCACGGGTGAGGCCCTCCCGGGACCTGGCGCGGTCGATCATCGCGTAATCCCAGTTCCGGAGTCGTCGTGGGGCAGGGGTGTGCACCAGTAGGTCGGCCGAGACCGCGCCGAAGGTCATCTCGGTGCGGGCCCATTGCGGGAGGTCCCTCAGGCTGACACCGTAGGTGCTGCGCCACACGGGTGCACGGACCTCGCCCCCGGGTCCTTCGACGCAGGCCGGGTCGTAGCCGTCCACCTGCCACCCGCGGGTGACGGCACGGTGAGCCAGGACGGCCCCGGCCGGGCCGAGGCCGATGATGGCGATGTGCACGTCGCTCCTCCTATGGTGAGTCTAAGCTACCCCCGGAGAACCCGTCGGGGTATTGCTACCGCGGAGTGAACTAAACA
The DNA here is from genome assembly GCA_019114135.1 of Candidatus Corynebacterium avicola. Lineage (GTDB taxonomy): Bacteria > Actinomycetota > Actinomycetes > Mycobacteriales > Mycobacteriaceae > Corynebacterium > Corynebacterium avicola. The sequence continues at coordinate 1,259 of DXGC01000002.1, read as the reverse complement.
GCGTTTACCTGCGTAGTTTTACCGGGTGAACTCCTTGGGTCCATCACGCTATCACCGCCGGATACCCCCGGTGTAACGCCCTGGGTATCCGGGGTTGAACAAAAGCGCATCAGAAGTGCAGCCTGCCGATATATTTAACAGCGTCCGGAAGGCAGCGCCGATGGACGAAGGCAACGGAGCAGGGGGAAGCTTACACTCCGTGGCCGGGCGGAAGTGGTGGGTGGGACGTCCTCGGCCCTCCTCAAGGAAGGGGCCGACGCGGTTCTCTCCCCTAGGAGGGAGGACGGAGAGCACGGCGCCCACCCCCACAACTGTCCGGAGAAGCCGGAGTCTTTCCTGACCGGACGGCGTGTTAGGCTGGACCGTTGTGATTGTTACCCAGGACCTTGAGGTGCGTGTCGGGGCGCGCACCCTGCTCAATGCTCCCGACCAGCAGCTGCGCGTGCAGCCCGGGGACCGCATCGGCCTCGTCGGACGCAACGGCGCCGGCAAGACGACGACCATGCGCATTCTCGCCGGCGAGGGTGAGCCCTACGGCGGTTCGGTGAGCCGCTCCGGAGAAATCGGCTACCTGCCGCAGGACTCCAAGGAGGGCGACATCGAGCAGACCGCACGCGACCGGGTGCTCTCCGCCCGTGGCCTGGACCAGCTCCGCGCGTCGATGGACCGGCAGCAGGAGCTCATGGAGGTCGGTACCGACTCCCAGCGGGACGCCGCCATCAGCAAGTACAGCCGTCTGGAGGAGCGGTACAGCGCTCTGGGTGGTTACGAGGCAGACTCCGAGGCTGCACGGATTTGTGACGGCCTCGGCCTTCCCCAGCGCATCCTCGACCAGCAGCTCAAGACGCTGTCCGGTGGTCAACGCCGCCGTGTCGAGCTCGCCCAGATCCTGTTCGCCGCGACCTCCGGCTCCGGTCGTTCGGCGACGACCCTGCTGCTGGACTAGCCGACGAACCACCTCGACGCCGACTCGATCAGCTGGCTGCGCGGCTTCCTGCAACGCCACGAGGGTGGGTTGATCATGATCTCCCACGACGTCGAGCTGCTGGAGGCCGTGGTCAACAAGGTCTGGTTCCTCGATGCGGTGCGCGGCGAGGCCGACGTCTACAACATGACCTGGCAGAAGTACCTCGACGCCCGGGCCAACGACGAGGCCCGCCGCCGTCGTGAGAAGGCCAACGCCGAGAAGAAGGCCGGTGCCCTGCGCGAGCAGGCTGCCAAGTTCGGCGCGAAGGCGAACAAGGCTGCCGCGGCCAAGC
>DXGC01000051.1 GCA_019114135.1 Candidatus Corynebacterium avicola | reverse complement strand
GGACCTTGTCCAGCGGGAGGTCGCGGGTCTCGAGGATGTCGCGCATGACGCGGCCGACCTGGCCGGTGGCGCCGACGATGGCGATGGTGGTCATCGGTGAACCTTTCTGGTGAACCTGCGGGCCCGGGTAGGGCTCGAGCAGGGCTCGGGCTTTACCTTGTCGGGTTTTACCTTGTGAGGTGTGGTGGCGGACTAGCGTCCGGTGCCCGCGTGCACCGTGGCCACCTCGTCCCCACCGAGCTGGAAACGCTCGTGCAGGGCGGCGACGGCGGCGTCGAGGTCGGTGTCGCGGATCAGGACGGAGATGCGGATCTCGGAGGTGGAGATCAGCTCGATGTTGATGCCTGCGTCGCGCAGGGCTTCACAGAAGTCGGCGGTGACGCCCGGGTGGGACTTCATGCCGGCGCCGACCAGGGAGACCTTGCCGACCTGGTCGTCGAAGAGGATCGACCCGAACTTCTGGTCGGCCTCCTTGCCCTGCAGCCCCTTGAGCAGCTCGACGGCGCGGGCGGCGTCCTGGCGCGGGCAGGTGAAGGTGATGTCGGTGAGGTTGTCGTTCACCGTCGAGATGTTCTGCAGCACCATGTCGATGTTGATCTCGGCGTCCGCCAGGGTGCGGAACACACGGGCGGCCTCGCCCGGCTTGTCGGGGATGCCGAGGACGGTCACCTTCGCCTCGGAACGGTCGTGGGCGACACCTGTCAGGACTGCTTCTTCCACGGGAATATCCTCCATTGACCCGGACACGAGGGTGCCGGGTTCGTTGCTGAATGACGATCGAACACGAAGTGGGACGTTGAATGCGCGGGCGTACTCCACGCAGCGCAGCATCAGGATCTTGGCGCCGACGGCGGCCATCTCCAGCATCTCCTCGAAGGAGATGTTCTCCAGACGCTGGGCGTTGGGCACGATGCGCGGGTCGGCGGTGTAGACGCCGTCGACGTCGGAGTAGATCTCGCAGACGTCGGCGTCGAGGGCTGCGGCCAGGGCGACTGCGGTGGTGTCGGAACCGCCACGGCCGAGGGTCGTGACGTCCTTCGTCTCCCGGTTGACACCCTGGAAGCCGGCGACCAGGCAGATCTTGCCCTGGTCGAGGGCCTCACGGACGCGGCCCGGGGTGACGTCCACGATGCGGGCGTTGCCGTGGCGCTCGGTGGTGATCACACCCGCCTGGGAGCCGGTGAAGGACTGGGCCTCGGCACCGAAGGAGTCGATGGCCATGGCGACCAGGGCGTTGGAGATGCGCTCACCGGCGGTGAGCAGCATGTCCATCTCACGGCCCGGGGCGACCGGGTTGACCTCGTTGGCGAGGTCGAGCAGCTCGTCGGTGGTGTCGCCCATCGCGGAGCAGACGACGACCACGTCGTTGCCCTGCTTCTTGGTCTCCACGATCCGCTGTGCGACGCGCCGGATGCGTTCGGCACTCTCCAACGACGATCCGCCGTACTTCTGGACGATCAGGGCCACTGTTCCTTGCTCTCCTTGCTCCACCTGACCCGGTGGCACCGGGGTTCGCGGGGTTCTCGCGTGCGCGGTTACTCAGACTACCTGAGCAGGGTCGGCCCAGGGTAGACCGGGTTGACGGTTTCTTTCAGGACGCTGCGGTCAGGACGCTACGGTCAGGATGCCACGGCGACCACGGCGTGGCTGCCCCAGCCGACCGCACGGCTGCCGACGCCACGCAGGCCTGCGCCGGCGATGGCGCGGGACAGGTCGCGTTTGGTGGGCACGGCACCGCCGTTGAGCAGCAGTCGGGTGAGGTCCTCCTCGTAGTCGTGGTCGTCGTCGCCACTCTCGGCGAGCAGCTGGGAGACCACGACCACGGCCTTTCCGACGCGTCCGGCTGCGGCGAGCAGGCCGGGGAGTTCGGACGTCGGGACGGTGGAGAAGGGGTCGATGAGAATAACCACCTCGGCAGATGCCCCGGAGTCAGTCCCGGGCGTCCAGGTCTGCACCTCGCACCGGTCCCGCCGACCCGCGCCGACCTCCTTGATGAGGCGCTCCGGGTCGGACCCGTGCCGACCGTCGAGATCCAGGACCACGGTGCGAAGTGACTCGTCGTGGCGCAGCAGCTCATCGGCGTACACCGCGGCGGCGGTGCCCTCTGCGGCGCCGGCGACGGCGACCGTGGACACCGCGCCGACCAGCTCGGTGAGCTGGTCGAAGCCGGTGGCCAGGGCAGGGGCGACCCACTGGGCGCGGGTGGCTTCGCCATCGGACAGGTCCTCGGCGATCCGGGGGTCGGACGCCCGCAGTCCCGTCCAGTCCTGTCCGGTGGCACCGATGTTCACCGGTCGTCCGGTACGCAGCCCCTCCTCCAGGTGCAGCCAGGAGAGCACCTTGACCGCCGAGGGTCCGGCCATGCGGGAGATCAGACCGTCCGGGTCTGCCAACTCGCCACCGAGCATCGTCAGACGCACCGCGGTGACGCCGCCCTCTGCACCTTCCCCCTCGCTGACAACCAGCTCGACCAGGTCCAGCGTCTCCAGGAAGCGGAGGAAGCGGACCAGCAGGTCTTTGTCGACAGACACCGCCTCGGCGACGGCGCCGACCGGGGCAGCACCCTCGGCCCCCTCAGCACCGGAATCCTCAGCGGCACTGTCCACGGCCTCGAAGATCCCGAGGTTCGCCGCGGTCATCAGTGCCAGGCCCGGGGTGATCTCCGACATCTCGTGCAGCGCCATCAGTGGCGACATGCTCGAGGACGGTGCCGCCGGAGCCGCCGGAGCAGCGCCGTCCGCACCTGCACCTGCCCCCTCGGCACCGGTGCCCTCCCCAGTCGACGCACCTGCAGCAGGGGCCAGGCGCCAGTAGCCGCTGACCTGCACATGCTCGCGCGGTACGGCAGCCTCCTTCACCCACTTGCGCACCTTCTTCAGCCGTCCAGACTCCCCGGCGGCCCACACGAACGGCGTGCCCTTGGTCTCCTGCTCCCCCGCCAGGTCGATCGTGAGGATCTCCTCGGTGAAGTCGCCGCCTTCGGCACGGACCACCCAGCGCAGGTCCAGGGTGGAGGCACAGGCCGCCTGGGACAGGTCGTCCTGGATGTCGGCCCGGTCGGCGACCTCGATGACCGCGGTGACCGGGTGCCCCTCCGGCACCTCCTCGATGCAGCGCCCCATCGCGGGCAGGGCGGTCTCGTCGCCGACGAGCACCAGCCAGTCTGTGTGCACCGGCAACGAGGCGCAGTTCTTCGGTCCCGCGGCATAGAGCTTGTCACCCGGCGCGGCGGAGGCCGACCAGCCCTCGGCCAGTCCGGCGCCGTGGCGGGCGAAGTCGACGGTCAGTTCCCCGAACTCACCGACCTCCGGGCGCCAGGAGCGCACCGTGTAGGTACGGAAGAGCTCGTTGACCTCCGCATTCCAGTCGAGGCGTCCGTCCCCCAGCGACGGCGGGTACGGCCGGTCACCGGTGACCGGGTGTGGGAAGATGATCCGCATGTCGTCGTCGAAACCGTCGGACACGATGCCGGGGATGTCCTCGCCGTCACGGGTGTGCGGCAGCAGGCCTGCCCCGCCGAAGACGACCCGTCGCATACCCGGGGTGACGTCCTCGACCCGCAGAACCTCCAGTTCACGCATGGTGATCGGGTAGACGTCGGCGTCGCGGCTGATTCGTGGCACAGTGGGATCCCTTCATGGCTTACGGGACAGGGGAATGTCAGCCGCAAGGTTAGCATTGCTTACTCTCCCCCATACTTGGGATATCTCTTCCTCCAAACCACCTCGTGAGGATAGGATTGCCTCGACCTTTCGACATCAAGGGAGAGAACATGTCACACCGCCCGACCATGGCACGCCGCGTCATCGGCGTGCTCGCCGCCGCCGGCCTCGCCGTCGGCCTCGCCGCCTGCAGCTCCGACTCGGACGACTCGTCCAGCGACTCCGGCGACTCCAGCAGCACCAGCTCCGGGGAGTTCCCGCGCACCGTCGACTCCGTCGAAGTGAAGGACGGAGACCCGACCGGCGAGACCGAGGAGGTCGAGATCCCGGAGAAGCCCGAGAACATCGTCTCAACCTCCGTCACGCTGACCGGTAGCCTGCTGTCCATCGACGCCCCGGTCACCGCCTCCGGCGCTGCAAACCCCGGCCCGACGTCCGACGACAAGGGCTTCTTCAAGCAGTGGGCCGATGTCGCCGATGAGCGCGGGGTCGAGGAGATCGGTCAGCTGGAGCCGGACTTCGAGAAGATCGTGTCCCAGGACCCCGACCTGATCATCGTCTCCGCCTTCGGTGCCGACGCCGCTCCCCAGCTGGCGGAGCGTCTGCAGGACGTCGCCCCGACCGTCGTCATCGACTACTCCGACAAGGACTGGACCGAGGTGACCACCCAGCTCGGTGAGGTCACCGGCCACGAGGAGGAGGCCGAGAACACGATCCAGGAGTTCAAGGACCGTGCCGACGAGGTCAGCGGGAACATCGAGGAACCGGAGCAGCCGGTGCAGTTCGTCCTGCCCACCCCGGACGGCAACCTCAACTTCATGACCGAGGCGTCCTCCCAGGGCCGTATCCTCACCGAGCTGGGCTGGGAGCTCGACGTCCCCGGTGAGGGCGTCGCCCGCACCGACGGTGACTACGCCGGACGCACCGACGTCGTCCAGGTCACCGCGGAGAACCTGGACAAGGGCCTGACCGGAAAGACCGTCTTCGCCACGAACGCCGACCCGGGCAACTCCGTCGCCGACCAGCTGGAGAACCAGCCGGCGGCGAAGGACACCTACGCCGTGGAGAACGACCGCGTCTACGAGTTCGGTGCCGAGACCTTCCGCATCGACTTCTACAGCGCAATGGCGATGCTGGACTCCATCGAGGAGTTCTTCAGCGAGTAGTCCCTGGACTATTCACCTACCTCGTCAGCCCCCGTCAGCCCCCATCGCCACCGCGATGATGTGGTCGGCGGGGGTTCGGACGTTCTGGGCCGCCGTGGTTCCCGTCTTCCCGAGGTAGGTCCGGACGAGGCGGGCGCCGACTGCGTAGCCGGCGCCGGTGGGCACGCCCACCGGCGCGACTCCGTACAGCCTGGCGCTGGCGTCACCGTGGATCCAGGCCGTGAAGTTCTGCATGCCGGTGGTGTCGAGGGCACCGGTCACCTTGGTGAAGATCTCCTCGGTCCGCTCTAAGTCACCACCGTCCCCGGTCGCGACCGGGTCGATGAAGTGGGTGTAGCCGGCCTCGCCGTGGAGTTCGGCGGCGAAGACGTCCGCCAACCCCTCGGCGATGACCTGCTCGCCGAGCGTCACGGTCATCGGGTCCCAGACCACACCGCCCTCGCTGTAGCGGATGTTGTGGTGCAGTTCGTGGACGGCGATGGCCTCGAGCCGCCCGAGGACGGTCGGTGTGGGCCATACGGTGATCTGCAGGTAACCGCTGATCCCGCCGAAGGCGGTGAGCCCCTGGATCTCCTCCATGAAGTGGTCGTTGTCGGGATCACCGATGCCGGTCAGCACGGTGAGGTCGGGGATGGTGGCCGACGGGTCGGCGTCCCGGATCGCCGCGACGCCGCGGCGCAGGCCACGTCCGATGCGTCCCCAGGCGTCGGCGTCCACCATGAGGTCGATCGCCTCGCGGATGCGGTTCTCGTAAGACGCTGACACTGTACTGTCGCCGCTCCAGTCGAAGGAGACGCTGAGGCGGTCCACCTCTGCGAAGTCGACGGCCTCGGCACCGCCCGGGAGGTAGCCGAACATGCCTGCCATCGGCCCCCACATGGCGCGGACCAGGTCGGGCCGGTCCGCCACAGGGGCGTCGAGGAGGTCACGAAACGCCTGTGCGGTGTCCAGGACGGTGATGGTGTTCGTGTCTTTTCTCATGTGAGCTGACGCTATTCCCTGACGCGACGTCAGGGTCAAGAGTCTTAACACCGGTTGCAGGCGAACTTATATCCACAGGTCGACTAGGCTTACACCACGATGATGCACAGCAACCCGTTGGCTGTCGTCTTCGCCCTGCTGTCAGCCCTGACCGTCGCCTGGGGAACGATCCTCCGCCACCAGGTCGCCGAGCAGACGTCGGGTGATACCGACAAGTCCCGACGCCTCCCGGTCCTCGCCGCGGTCACCCGCCCCCGCTGGTGGGCTGGTGTGGCATGCGCGCTGGCGGCATACGGTCTCCAGGTGCTCGCCCTGGGCTTCGGAACACTGCTGGTGGTGCAGCCCGTGCTCGTGCTGTCGCTGATGTTCACCCTGCCCCTGGCCGCCCGTTTCGACGGACGGCGCGTGTCCCGCTTGGAGATGGCGTGGGCGACGATCCTCACCCTCGCCGTCGGGGTGCTGGTGGTGTGGGGACGCCCCCTGCCCGGCGACGCGAATCCGCCGTTCAACCGCTGGGCCGTCGGCCTGGCCATCGGTGTGCCGGTGATGACCTTCCTCTGCTGGTACGCGGGTAAACGGTCACGCCGGACCCGGGCCCTGATCCTCGGCACGGTCACCGGTGCGGTGATGGGCTACCTGGCGGTGCTGGCGAAGACGGTGGTGGACAGGTTCGCCGCCGAGGGGGTCACCGGACTCCTGGTCACCTGGGAGTTCTACGGCCTGCTGGCGGCCGCGGTCATCGGCACGCTGATCCAGCAGGCCAGTTTCAACGCCGGCTCACTGAAGAACTCCCTGCCGGCGATGACCGTCGCCGAGCCCTTGGTGGCCTTCGGACTCGGCTACGCGATCCTGGGTGAGCGCTTCCAGGTCGAGGGCGACCAGTGGTTCCTCATGGCCCTGGCCCTGGTGGTGATGGTGGTGTCCACGGTCGTCCTGTCCCGCCGGGGTGTGGAATAGGCCTGCGGGTACGCCGGGGCAGCCTCAGATCGCGTAGCGGAAGTCGATGAGCATCTCGCCCGACACCCAGGTGCCCAGGACGCACCACGCCACACCGGCGACGACCAGTGCGACGACACCGACGACGCGCGCTGCTCTCCTCGTGCTTCTCCTGCCGTCCGTATCTCCGCTGACCCGCGCGATGATGTGCACCAGGAACGGCAGCACCAGCAGGACCACCGGCAGCAGCAGCAACCGTGGACGCGAATGCATGATCCCGTCGGACGCCAGGACCATACCGGCGATCAGCACCGCCACGGCCCACACCTGCCAGGGGATCCGCCGGGTCACGAACGGCCACAACGACGCCACGCACAACAGTCCGACCAGCACCATCGACCAGGCGGCGATGGCGTAACCGGTGGCCTCCTCCCCTGCCGAGGCCGGGCCGAACAGGTGCTCCGTCAACCACCGGAAGCTCGCCGCCCCGGCATCGAAACCGGAGTCCCATCCCTTCTGCTGGGCTGCGAAGTAGCCGCCGATCTCCGACACGGTCCGGTTCGCCCATCCCAGATAGGCGCCGATACCGGCGACACCGATGACCGGCGCGGCCACCGCGGCGAGCACGCTCCTCCGGGAAGGACGGGACGGATCGGACGACCCAGCCGATCCGGCCCGCCAGTACCTCCAGAGCTGCCACGCCGCCGCCGCGCACAACACCAGGACCAGGGTCACCGCAGTCAGCCGTGTCAGGCCTGCCCCCAGGACGCACAACCCGGCGAGCAGGTGACGCTGCCGCACCATGAAGACCAGGGCCCACACGGTGAAGGCCCCGAACAGGCTCTCGGAGTAGGGCATCCAGTAGATGATGCCCATTGGCGCACCTGCCACCAGCACCCCCACCGCGGCAGTGAGACCTGCGGCCCGGGCGTCCGACACCGGCTGTGCCGACCGGGCCGACCGTGCCGACCACATGTCCAGCCCCAGACGGGCGACGCCCCAGGTCATCAGCACCGCGCAGAACCCGGAGAGCAGTACGGCGGCGAGGTAGGTGGCGTCCCGCACGTCCAGCACCTGAAAGGGTGCGGCGACGGCGCGCAGCAGCATCGGGTAGCCGGGGAAGAACGCCACCGACTCCCACTGCACCGGGTCGGTGTCCCCGGGGGACATCACGAAACCGGAGTAACCGTGCTCCGAGATCATGGTCATCCACAGTGAATCCCACTGCATCAGGACCTCGCGCATCGCCATGTCGCGGCGCGCACCCCAGGCGTTGAGCACCGCCAACTGGACCAGCCCGACGAGGATCGTCGTGACCGCCGCGGTGACCGGGACGACCACCCGTGACAGGACGGAACCGGCAACGCCGGACGCACTGTTGGCGGCTCTGCCGGCGGCGGGTCGGTCGATGGCGGTCTCGGACTTCACGATTCCCGAGACTACCGCCCGCCACCGGGACGCAGCAGATAAACTGGCAGGAACGAAAGGGGCCCAATGGCAGAGATCTACCTGGTCAGGCACGGTCAGGCAGGACAGAATGCACTCAGGAACGCCCACGAGGGTCGTTTCGAGGACGACTACGACAACCTCAGCGACCTGGGTCGACGCCAGGCGGCGGCGACAGGACACTCCCTCGTGGCACGCGGGCAGGCCGGCGTCCCGGTGATCCACGGGCCACTCAACCGGCAACGTGACACCGCCGCGGCCGTGGCCTCCGAACTGGACTCCCCCACCCCGACGATCGACGAGGCCTGGAAGGAGATCCGTTTCGGTGACATGCTCGCCCCCTGGCTGCGAGAGGATCCGGAACGGGCGGGGCTCCTCGCCCAGGCGTGGAAGGGCAAGCTCGCGCCCGAGAAGACCTCGGCGGTGAACCGACAGTTGTTCACCGCTATCTCGCAGTGGTCCGACGGTGAGGAGTTCGCCGCCTTCCGGGACACGGTGCGTGCCGGACTGGACCGGGCGGCACAAGTGGCATTGGACAGAGCAGACAGAGGAGACAAGGGGTCCGTGGTCGTCGTCAGCTCGGGCGGCCCGATCGCGATGTGCGCCACCGAGGCACTGCCGGGTGCCCCGTGGATGAAGCTGATGCGCACCATCGCCAACGGGTCGGTCACCGTGCTCGGCGTCAAGGACGGCAGTCACGGACCACAGGTCTCGCTGCGCTCACTCAACGAGTTCGCGCACCTTGACGAGCCGGCCGCCGACGGTTCCCACCCGCTGCGCACCCTCGGCTAGGACCGCCTGAGTTTCCGGGCGACCTTCCCCACCGTCGACTGGAGAGCGGAGACCAACTCGAGGTTGCGGACCGGGGCGAGTCTCGCGGCGATGTCGATGATCGTGGTTTCCGGGGCGATGAGCACCCGCGCGCGACGATGTCCTACCCCGTCGAGGATCTCGGCGGCGGCCTTGTCCGCCGGATAGGACAGCATCCTGGCGAAGGCCTTCTTACCTTCCGTGACCTGCTCCTCGGTGGCCTTCTCGGTGATGCGGGCCGTCTCGGCGATGCGGGTACGGATACCACCCGGATGCACGGTGGTGACCCCGATCCCCTGGGGTGCCAGTTCGCGCCGCAGGGAGTCGCTGAAGCCCCGCAGTCCGAACTTGCTGGTGCTGTAGGCGGTCTGTCCTGCCGGTCCGGTGAGTCCGAAGAGACTCGACAGGTTGACGATGTGCGCACCCTCGGACATCAGCGGGAGCACACCGCGTGCCAGTGCGATCGGCGCACGCAGGTTGATCTGCAGCACCCAGTCGAACTCCTCCTCGGTGACCTGGTCGAAGCCTCCGCCCAGGGCCACACCGGCGTTGTTGATCAGCAGATCCACCGAGGTGCCGGCGAGTTCCTCGACGAATGCCGCGATGGCCGCATCGTCCGACAGGTCGACGACGTGGGTCGTGACATCCGATCCCGGCCGCGCATCGGTGATGACCGCCGCCACCGCCGTGAGTCGTTCCTCGTCCCGGTCGACCAGGACCAACCGGGCTCCCTGGTCGGCGAGCTGGTGGGCCATCTGCTCGCCCATGCCGCTGGCCGCACCGGTCAGTACGACGCGGGCGTCGGTGAAACGGAACGGGGCGAGCTTCCCCGTGACCTTCGGGGCCAGGGAGTTGCCCTGCTTCTTCTCCGGCGTCATGAGCTGGTCCTTTCGGTGAGAGGTGTCGGGGCCACACCCTTGCGGCGACGGCGTTCGGTCCGCCGGATGATGCGACGGCAGCGGGCCTCCAGTGCCACGGTGGCGATACCGAAGGTGCGGAATGCCTTGTTCGTCGTCTGACGGTGGTAGTAGCGGTAGTAGATCTGCTGGCAGATCCCGGCGAGCCGGAACAGGCCGAAGACCTCGTAGAACACCCACTGGTCGTCGGTGATCTCGATGCCCGTCTTCGAGGCGTAGCGGGCGACGAACTCGTGGCGGGTGAACATCCCCGGCACGTGGGTGGGCTGACGGCGGAACTGCCGGATCACCCAGTCGTCGTCGGCCTGGACCCAGTAGGCCAGTGCCCCACCGATGTCCATCAGCGGGTCGCCGATGGTCGCGAGCTCCCAGTCCAGCAGGGCGATCGGGTCGGTGGAGTCCTCCGGGTTCAGGACGATGTTGTCCAACCGGAAATCATTGTGGATCAGCACGGATCCACGGTCGGCGGGCTCGTTGATCCGCAGCCAGTCCATGACCTTCTTGAAGGAACCGACGTTGGGCGTCCGGGCGGCGGTGTAGCGTTTCGCCCACCCCTCCACCTGCCGGTCGATGTAGCCCTCGCCCTTGTTGAGGTCGTCGAGGCCGGTCTCGTCGACCGGCACGCGGTGCAGGTCGACCAGCAGGTCGACGACGTTCTCGCACAGGGTCGTGACATCCGCCGCCGAATGGGGTCCTTCCGGGGGAAGTTCCTGGCGCGGGATCGGCCCGGTGACCCGCTCCATCACGTAGAAGGAGCTGCCGATGACGCTCTCGTCCTCGCACAGGGCGACGGTGGCGGGCACCGGCGGGAAATGCGGACGCAGCGCGGTCTGGATCCGGTACTCGCGGCCCATGTTGTGCGCGCCCTTCGACTTCGTGCCGCCGGGTGGCCGCCGCAGGATCAGTTCGGTGCCCTGCGGGTAGGTCAGCAGGTAGGTGAGGTTGGACGCCCCGCCGGCGAACTGGCGCACCTCCGGGGTGCCCTCGATGGAGCCCGCCCAGTCCGGGTCGGCGTTGTCGCGGAGCCACGCGGCCAGCGCCTCCACGTCGAAGGCGTCCTCCTCACGGACCTCGCGGGCCTGTGACCTGGACGGTGTGGTGGTGTTGTCGGACGTCTCACTCATGTCAGTTTCCTCACGATCGACAGGGGCAGGATGCGCATGGCCACTCCGAGAGGCACCCACGGCCAGGCGGGCACGTAGGCCTTGATGCGGCGCTTCTCGATGGCCTGGACGATGGCGGTGACGCCGGTCTCCGTGTCGACGAGGAACGGTGTCTTGTCGCGGACGTGGGCGTTCATCTCCGAGGCGATGTACCCGGGGTAGATCGCCGAGACGTCCACGCCCTTGATCTGTTCGGCGCGCACGCCTTCGGCGATGGCGGCCACACCCGCCTTGCTGGCGGCGTAGGTGGTCATCGCGCGGCGCATGCCGCGCAACGCCGACATGGAGGACATGACCACCAGGTGTCCGGCCTCCTGGCGACGGAAGATCTCCAGTGCGGCGTCGGCCTGGGCGAGCACGCCGACGAAGTTGGTGCGCGCGGTGGTCTCGTTACGGGACCACCCGCCGGTGCCCAGCGCCGCGCCTTCGCCGCTGCCGGCGTTGGCGATGACGCGGTCGGTGCCGCCGAGCTCTCGGTCGAGTTCGGCGAACACGGTGTGGACGGCCTCGCCGTCGGTGACGTCGAGCGCCGCCGTCGCCACGGTACGTTCCGGGTGGGACGCCAGGATCTCCGCGCGGAGTTCCTCCAGACGGTCGACGCGTCGGGCCGCGAGCCCCAGGTCGTAGCCGAGCGCGGCGAACTGCCTGGCCATCTCCTCGCCCAGCCCGGAACTGGCGCCGGTGATGATGATCGAGCCTTTCCTGGTCATCGGCTGCCCTCCCCACGCTGGTCTCTACGCGGCATGTACTTGGCGAGCTCGATGCGGGCGACGGTGCCCAGGTGCACCTCGTCCGGACCGTCGGCCAGGCGCAGTGCCCGGGCCGCGGTCCATGCCCCGGCCAACGGGAAGTCGCTGCTGAGTCCGCCACCGCCGTGCAGCTGGATGGCGAGGTCGATGACCTCCTGCGCCATGGACGGCACGGCCGCCTTGATCTGGGCGACCTCGGACAGGGCGTTGCGCGGTCCACCCTGGTCCAGCTTCCACGCGGTGTTCAGCACCAGCAGACGGGCGGAGTCGATCTGGATGCGGGCCTTGGCGATCCGCTCCCGGTTGCCACCCAGGGCGACCAGCGGCTTGCCGAAGGCCTGACGCCGCACGCCACGTTGGCAGGCAAGTTCCAGGCACTTCTCCGCCAACCCGATCAGCCGCATGCAGTGGTGCACACGTCCCGGGCCGAGCCGTCCCTGGGCGATCTCGGCGGCACGCCCCGGTCCGGCGATGACGTTCTCCGCCGGCACGCGGACATCGGTGAAGCTGACTTCACCGTGGCCGTAGGGCTCGTCGCGGAGGCCCATGGTGTCGAGCATCCGCTCGACCTTCACACCCTCGGTGTCGGTGGGGACCAGGATCATCGAGTGGCGGCGGTGCCGGTCGGCCTCGGGGTCGGTCAGCGCCATGACCAGCAGCACCTTACAGTCCGGGTGTCCGACGCCGGTGGACCACCACTTCCGTCCGTTGATCACGTAGTCGCCGTCGCCTCCGTCGCCGCCCTCGCGGACGGCGGTCAGCTCCATGTTCGTGGCGTCGGAGGACGCCACCCCGGGCTCGGTCATGCAGAAGGCGCTGCGGATCTCACCACTGAGCAGGGGGTCCAGCCACTTCTCCTGCTGCCGGGCAGAGCCGTACTTCAACAGGACCTCGGCGTTGCCGGTGTCCGGGGCATTGCAGTTGAAGATGTAGGGGGCCAGGGCGGAGCGCCCCATTGCCTCGGCGACCGGGGCATAGTCCACGTTGGACAGCCCGGTGCCGCCCCGGGTGCCGTAGCGCTCGGCGTAGGGACCTTCGTGCCCTTCCGGCAGGAAGAGGTTCCACAGTCCCTCCTCCTTGGCCTTGGCGCGGAGCTCGGTCATCAGCGGTAGTGGTTGCCAGGGGTCCTTGGTCGCGTCCCCCGAGTCGCGCAGTGCGGTGATCTCGGCGTGGTAGTCGTTTTCGACGGGGTCGATGTGGGTGGCCATGAATGTCGTCACCGCGTCGAGTAGTTCCGCGGCTCGAGGTGATGGGGAGAAGTCCATACTCCGAAACTAACTTAGTGTGACCCGTGCCACTTGATGGATTACGCCATTCTTTTGATGAATCCCGCCACGCGGGGCAGGCTCAACACCATGGCATGGGTACGTTCGGCCGGACTCCGGGGAGTCCGGGAGACGATCAGCGAGCTCGACGGCGACGCCGACGACCTGGCGTCCCGCTGCGGCCTGCCCGAAGGCGCCCTCGACAGCGACGAAATGCTGGTCCGCGACTCGGCGATCGCCTCCCTGCTGGAACTCGCCGCAACCAGCCTCGACTGTGTCGACTTCGGCCTGCGCGTCGCCGAGAAACAGGACCTCACCCTGCTCGGCCCCGTCGCCCTCGCCCTACGGAACTCCCCCTCGATCTCCGAGGCCCTGGACTGCACCGGACGGTACATGTTCGTCCACGCCCGCGGACTCAGCGTGACCCTGATCCCGGACCCCTACGACGACCCGGACGTCATCGGCTGCCGCTACGGTTACCCCCGCGGCATCACCGTCCCGCCGCAGAGCGTGGACATGGGCCTGCTGTTCCTCCACCGGGCGATCATCTACCTCGTCGGCGGTTCCAGTTACGGCCTGCGCGGGGTCGATCTCCCCCACTCCCCGCGAGCTCCACTGTCGCGCTACGAGGACGCCTTCGGCGCCCGCGTCGTCCCGGGACGACAGGACGCGGTCCTCCGGCTGCCACGCTCCCTGCCCCCGCAGTCGATCGCCGCCCGCGACCCGGTGGCACATACCCTGGCACTGAACCACCTGCGGGAACAGCACGCACCCGGGACACAGGTGACGTCCCAGACCAGGAACTTCCTCCGCCAGTCCCTCGGCACCGTGCCGGTCACCCTCGGGGACACCGCGCGGATGCTCGGCATGTCACCACGCTCCCTGCAGCGGCACCTCGCCGCCGAGACAGGTCACAGTTACGGGGACATCCTCGACACCGTCCGCCGTGACCGCGTCCGCACCTTGTTGACGAGCACCGAACTTCCGATGACACAGATCGCCTACGCCGCCGGCCTGACCAGCCAGGCGACGTTGAGTCGTTACGCACGACGGTGGTGGCAGGCCACTCCCCGCGACGTCCGCAGCTCACACCGGAGGTGACCAGCGGACATACCCCCGTTCCACCCCCTGTCACGTCGGACGGTACGCCCTGGGCGGACCGGGGAGTGTACCTTCTGGCCAGCATTGTCATCCCTCCAGACAGAAGAATGCGACAAGGATTCGGGTGACTAACTGGATCAGGGGCAAAACAACGTCATAAGGTGAAGGTGAGACGCTTTACCCCCAAGAGGAGGCACCTGATCATGGGCTACCTGCCTGAGATCCCACATATACTGAAAACCGCAACCACCGGACTCCTCACCGCCGCACTTGCGGTGGGAGGCACACTGGCCATCGGCGCCACGTCCGGCACTCCGACGGCGAGCGCCGCGCCCGCCGGAAACATCGTGACCTTCGGTGATTCCTTCACCTCGAACCCCGACCAGGTCAGGAACACCTTCCGCGGCGCCGACGGCGAACTCGGCGAATGGGCCAGGAACTACCCACAGACCGCCGGGTGCCTCCAGGCCCCCAACAACTGGCCACGCAAACTCGCACAGACCACGGGACGCCACGTCGACGACTGGTCCTGCACCGCACAGTCCTCCGGTTCACTGAAGGGACGCGTCGACCACGCCGTCCGCTCCGGCGCCGTGCGCAATGACTCGACCGTGGTCATCTCCGTCGGACTCAACGACTTCGGACCTTTCGGGGCCGGGGACAACCAGAACCTGGGGCTGTTCGACCCTCCGTCGGTCGCCCGGGATTTCCATGCGAACCTGCGCACCGTGGCTGACAGGATCCGCTCACACGCCCCTGACGCCAGGATCGTGCTGACCGGCTCGCTGCCCACCGTCGACCGGGTCAACACGACATTCTGTGCACTCAACGTCGTCCCGGACTTCCCCCTGGGTGTCCCGGTACCGCCGCTCCGGGACGTCGAGAACTGGAACCGCGACAACCAACGTTCCGCGGCCGCGCAGATCGACGCCGAGTTCGTCGACATCATGGACGGCGCCCGTGAACATGACACCTGCGCTCCTGATCAGGCCCGGTATGTCTCGGGGATCATCGACACCACCACCCCCGACTACAACATGGTCTTCCACCCCTCCGATGCCGGCTCGCGTCACGTGGCGAACACCGTCGCCGCCCGCCTGTGACCCGGGGCGGGCCGGGTGGTGGACACCGACCTCACCGGGGTTGAAGTAACCCCGGTCACAGTTCAGGTTGCGAGTTTCCCGGAACACCGTGTTAATCTCGTCGGCATGAATAACTCGCGCGCGCAGCTTCTCCTTCTCTGCCGCGGCGGGGTCAGGTTCTAAAGTCCGACCGGCTCCCCGTCGCGGAGTTGAGTCGTGCCGGTCGGTGTTGAGAAAAATCATCCACACCAGACGCATACAACGCGTCACACCAGTACAGGAGCAGACCATGACCCCCGCAGATTCCTTCATCTCAGCCCCCGCCCGCATCGACACCCCGGCCGGCGAGATCCCCGCAGACCAGCCCTCCTGGAACAAGCAGCGCCCGGGCCAGATGCCGGTACACCGCTACCAGCCGCACTTCACCGAGGTCGAGACCTTCCAGCTGCCGGACCGCACCTGGCCGAACAAGGTCATCGAGAAGGCTCCGCAGTGGTGCGCCGTCGACCTGCGTGACGGCAACCAGGCCCTGATCGACCCGATGAGCCCCGAGCGCAAGCGCCGCATGTTCGAGCTGCTGGTCAAGATGGGCTACAAGGAGATCGAGGTCGGCTTCCCCTCCGCCTCCCAGACCGACTTCGACTTCGTCCGCGAGATCATCGAGAACAACATGATCCCCGACGACGTCACCATCCAGGTCCTGGTCCAGGCCCGTGAGCACCTGATCCGCCGCACCTTCGAGGCCTGCGAGGGCGCGAAGAACGTCATCGTCCACTTCTACAACTCCACCTCGATCCTGCAGCGCAAGGTGGTCTTCCGGAAGGACAAGCCGGCGATCAAGAAGCTGGCCACCGACGCCGCGGAGCTGATTAAGGAGATCTCCGCCGACTACCCCGACACCAACTGGCGCTGGGAGTACTCCCCGGAGTCCTACACCGGCACCGAGGTGGAGTTCGCCAAAGACGTCTGTGACTCGGTCATCGAGATCATGGACCCCTCCCCCGAGGTCCCCATGATCATCAACCTGCCGTCCACGGTCGAGATGATCACCCCGAACGTCTACGCCGACACCATCGAGTGGATGCACCGCAACATCTCCCGCCGCGACTCGGTGCTGATTTCCCTGCACCCGCACAACGACCGTGGCACCGGCGTGGCCACCGCCGAGCTGGGCTACATGGCCGGCGCGGACCGCATCGAGGGCTGCCTGTTCGGCAACGGTGAGCGCACCGGCAACGTCGACCTGGTCACCCTGGGCCTGAACATGTTCACCCAGGGTGTGGACCCGCAGATCGACTTCTCCGACATCGAGGAAATCCGCCGCACGGTGGAGTACTGCAACCAGCTGGAGGTCCACGAGCGTCAGCCCTACGGCGGCGACCTGGTCTTCACCGCGTTCTCCGGCTCCCACCAGGACGCCATCAACAAGGGCATGGACTACATGGCCGATGAGGCGCACCCGGGCGCGCACGCCAACGAGATCAGCGACGAGGAGTTCGCCAAGATCATCTGGGAGGTCCCCTACCTGCCCATCGACCCGAAGGACATCGGTCGTAGCTACGAGGCCGTGATCCGGGTGAACTCGCAGTCCGGCAAGGGCGGCGTGGCCTACATCATGAAGACCGACAACGGTGTGGAGATGCCGCGTCCGATGCAGGTCGAGTTCTCCGCCGTCGTCCA
>DXGC01000050.1 GCA_019114135.1 Candidatus Corynebacterium avicola | reverse complement strand
TGGAGTTCAGACGTGTGCTCTTCGATCTCCACCCGACCGTGCCGGTCGGTGCGGAGATCCTCGTGTCCGAGCCCCGTTCCGACGGAGGCAGCTCCGCCCGGGTGTCCTTCTCGACCGGCGACCTCTCCGAGGTCCATGAGCGTGAGGTCACGGTCCGGACCCCCGGCACCCACATGCTCCTCAACGCCGTGGCCGCCATCCTCTCCGGCGCCCTCGTCGGGGCCCCGTTGGACGGTCTGGTCGACGGCGTCGGCGAGTTCGACGGGGTCCGCCGTCGCTTCGAGTACCACGGGACCGCCGAGGGTGTGGAGGTCTTCGACGACTACGCCCACCACCCGACGGAGGTCCGTGCGGTCATCACCGCGGCCCGCGGCAAGGTCGACGCCCGGGAGCGTGACACCGGGGAGTCCGGTCGCGTCGTCGCGGTATTCCAGCCGCACCTCTATTCACGCACCATCAACTTCGCCGGGGAGTTCGCCGAGGCACTGTCCCTGGCCGACGTGGTCGTGGTCCTCGACATCTTCGGGGCCCGCGAGCAGCCGGTGGAGGGTGTCGACAGCCGGGTGATCACCCGGGAGATCGCTGCAGACACTTCAGACACTGTGGTCCACTACGAGCCGAACTTCTCCGGTGCACCGGAGCTGGTGGCCTCGCTGACCCGCCCGGGCGACGTGGTGCTGACCGTCGGCGCAGGTACGGTGACCATGCTCGCCGACGAGATTCTGCGGGAGATCGGTGACCGTGGCTGAGGAGAACACCCGACGTCCGCGCCGTTCGCGGCGTCCCACCCGCTCCCGTCGACCGCTGCTCATCGTGGCGGCGATTGCGCTGGTCATCGTCGTGCTGGCCGCCGTCGCCCTGCTCAGCCCGCTGCTGCACCTGCGTGAGGTGACCGTCGAGGGGGCCTCCCAACTCGACACCGAGGAGGTCGTTACCACCTCCGGTCTGAACGAGGGGGAGAACCTCCTCTTCACCGACACCGATGCCGCCGCGGCGTCGGTGTCCGGCATGCCGTGGGTCAAGTCCGTGACCGTGTCGCGTTCCTGGCCGTCGACGGTCGTCGTCGACATCACCGAGTACCATGCCGTCGGTTACATCGAGGAAGACGGCGAGCCCTCGGTGGTTGACGAGAGCGGGACGGTCTTCCTGCGTGGCGCGGAACCGGAAGGCACCACCCTCATCGACGCAGAGGACGACGATACTGACGCTGTCAAGGCCGCCGCCAAGGTTCTCGCGGCGCTGGACGAGGGACTGCTGGCGAATGTCGAGGAGGTGGACGCCGCGTCCGCCGAGGACATCACCCTGCGCTTCGCGTCCGGCAGGGAAGTGCACTGGGGCTCGGCCGACCGGGCCGAGGAGAAGGCCGTGGCCACGGAACTCGTGCTGACCCGTGAGGGACAGGAGTGGAATGTCTCGAATCCCTCGGTTCCGTCGGTCCGGTAGAAAACCGTTAAAACTCTAAACCTGACCTTTAAAGATACGACACGCCACAAAAAATGTGCGCGGAAATTGCACCGCTGTCACACACAATTGGTCCCGAGCAACAGGACAAGAAGCCGGGACCCGGAACCAGCCAAGAAAGTGGGAGCGCACACCATGGAACTCAATGACAGCCACCTCGCCAAGATCACCGTCGTCGGTGTCGGCGGCGGTGGAGTCAACGCCGTGAACCGGATGATCGACGCGAACCTCCAGGGTGTGGAGTTCGTGGCCATCAACACCGACGCCCAGGCGCTGCTCCTCACCGATGCCGACATCAAGCTCGACATCGGCCAGGAGGAGACCCGTGGCCTCGGCGCCGGCGCGAACCCGGAGGTCGGCCGCAAGTCCGCCGAGGACCACAAGGAGCAGATCGAGGACGTCATCGAGGGCTCCGACATGGTCTTCGTCACCTGTGGTGAGGGCGGCGGAACCGGCACCGGTGCCGCACCGGTCGTGGCGAACATCGCCAAGAAGAAGGGCGCGCTGACCGTCGGCGTCGTCACCCGCCCGTTCGCCTTCGAGGGCCAGCGTCGTGCCAAGCAGGCACTGGAGGGCATCGAGGCCCTGCGCGACGTCTGCGACACGCTGATCGTCATCCCGAACGACAGCCTGCTGAAGATGGGCGACCAGGACCTCCAGCTGATGGACGCCTTCCGCAAGGCCGACGAGGTCCTGCACTCCGGTGTCGAGGGCATCACCCGACTGATCACCACCCCCGGGGTGATCAACGTCGACTTCGCCGACGTCCGCTCCGTCATGACCGACGCCGGCTCCGCCCTGATGGGCATCGGTGCCGCCCGGGGGGAGAACCGGGCCAAGAAGGCCACCGAGCTGGCGATCAACTCCCCGCTGCTGGAGACCACCATGAGGGGTGCCAAGGGTGTGCTGCTGTCCTTCGCGGGCGGCTCCGACCTGGGCCTGTTCGAGGTCAACGAGGCAGCCAGCATCGTCCAGGACCTCGCCGACGAGGACGCCAACATCATCTTCGGCACCATCGTCGAGGACCAGCTCGGCGACGAGATCCGGGTGACCGTCATCGCCACCGGTTTCGATGACTCCGCCAATGTCACGCTGAGTTCCAAGGGCGGCCAGCACCGTGCTCCGGAGCCCGCCCAGCAGGCCCCGAGCCAGTCCCAGGTCGCGCCGGTGCAGCAGTCGCAGCAGGAGCAGCCGACCCAGCACCGTCAGCAGTCCGCACCGGGCATCTTCGCCGGCGAGCAGGCCCCGGAGAGCCCCGCCCGTGAGACCACGAGCTTCACCCGCCGCTCCCGGTCGGATGTCCCCTCCGCCAACAACGGCAACTCCGGACTGTTCACCTCGTCCGACCAGCGCGCCGACCGCCGCAATGATGGTGACGACGACGGAGACGATGACCTCGATGTCCCCACTTTCCTCTGATCCGGACGCAGACCGGCCGGTCCGCAAGGTCGTCACCGACCGGTCGGCGGGTAACCTCGCCGACCACGTCGGGGACGACCCGGAGGCCGTGGCCGCAAACCGTGCGCGGCTGGCCGAGTTGATCGACCTGCCGGTCTCGTCGGTGGTCTACATGGAGCAGATCCACTCCCCGAACGTCACCGAGGTGACCGAGGAGCTCCTCGAGTCCCTCGACGGCGCCGCCGTGGACGTGACGGACGCCCTGGTGACCACCCTGCCGGGCATCGCCCTGGCGGTCCTGACCGCCGACTGCGTGCCCGTCCTGCTCTCCGACGACGAGGCGGGGGTGGTCGCCGCGGTCCACGCAGGACGCATCGGTGCCCGCAACGGCATCGTCGCCCGTACGGTGGAGCACATGGTGGACCTCGGGGCCACCCCCTCCCGGATCCACGCCCTCCTCGGCGCTGCCGCGGCGGGGGAGGACTACGAGGTCCCGGAGTCGATGGCGGAGGACGTGGAGTCCCGCCTCCCGGGCTCCCGGACGGTCACCGCCGCCGGGACGCCGGGTCTCGACATCCGGGCCGGCGTCACCCGCCAGTTGCTCGGCATGGGAGTCCGGGCCATCGACGCCGACCCGCGCAGCACGATCACCTCCGAGAACTTCTACTCCTACCGGCGCGAAGGCGTCACAGGTCGGCAGGCAGGCGTGGTCTGGATGCCCTCCGGCGTGTCGGCGTCTGCGGCAGCGGACTGATCCCGGTACTTTCGATACTTGACGAAGACGTACAGAAAGCGAGAACGACCATGTCAGACGGATTCACCGAGAAGGTCAAGGGCTTTTTCGGCTTCGGCGAGGTAGACAGCTACGAAGACCCGTACTACCGGGACGAGTTCGACGAGGATGACCGGCGCGGCGCCGGCGGTCCGGTCGACGACGAGCGCGCGGCTGCCTCGGGCGACTACCGCCGGGGTGACCGCTCAAGCCGCTACGCCGACCTGGACGGTGGGCGCGACGGCCGAGACGCCCGTCCCCGCGACACCCGGGCGCGGGACTACGACTACCGCGACTCCCGCGACTCCCGCGCCGGCCGTCTGGGCGAGCCGGCGGCACCCGCCGCCGCCCCGTCGGCCCGTGAGCCGCAGGTGGTTCGACTCGCACTGAGTTCCTTCCAGCAGGCGGGGGAGCTCGCCACCGAGTTCCGCGCCGGCGACATCGTGGTCATCAACCTCTCCGGCATGGAGAAGGCCGAGGCCAGCCGCGTGCTCGACTTCTCGGTCGGGCTGGCCAAGGGTCTGGACGGTACACTGAAGAAGTTGGGCGGTCTGCGTAACTTCGCACTGATCCCCGCATCCGTGACCCTTGACCAGAGCCAGCTGGACCAGCTGGTGGAGGACCAGTAAACCACCGTGGCAACAACTCTTTCCCTGATAGCCCTCCTTCTCCGGGTCTACTGGTTCGTGCTGCTGGCACGGGTCATCGTCGAGATGATCCGTTCCTTCTCACGACAGTGGCGCCCGTCCCGCCGTTTCGCGCTCCTCTTCGAACCGGTTTTCGTGCTCACCGACTTCGTCGTCAAGCCGCTTCGGCGGTTGATCCCACCCCTACGTCTCGGGGGAGTGGCGCTGGACATGTCCATCCTCGTGCTGTTCCTGGGGGTATGGCTCCTGCAGGGGATCCTCCTCAGCCTGGCGGGGTCAATGTAGATCTGTACCGGCTCCGTGCTGGACTTTCCCCACCCGTTCTTGCAGGTGGGAAATCACCTGGGGTATAACTGTGCCCAAAGGCTGTATTTGAGGTTGAACTTGAGACTCTCCGGAGCGTCAAGGACAACCACTTCACTACAGTCCCTGATAACATCGCGAATGACGTGTACTACCAACGACTGTGAAGGGAACTACCGATGCCGTTGACTCCCGCTGACGTTCATAACGTGGCATTCAGCAAGCCGCCGATCGGCAAGCGTGGCTACAACGAGGACGAGGTTGACCAGTTCCTCGATCTCGTTGAAGACACCCTGGCCGAGCTCCAGGACGAGAACGATGAACTCCGCGGGCAGGCCTCCGCCGGTGGTTCCGGTGCCGCAGCAGCCGCTGCCGCCCCCGCCGCCGCGTCGGCCGACGCTGGTGCCGACGAGCAGCTCACCGCCGACCTGGAGGCCGCACAGGCCCGCGTCGCCGAGCTGGAGGCCGAGCTGGCCAAGGCCAACGAGGCCGTCGCCGCCGCCGAGGACCGCGCCTCCACCGCCGAGGCTGCCGTCGCCGACGCCGAGAACCGCGCCTCCGAGGCCGAGGCCTCCGCAGCGTCCGCCGCCTCCGCGGCACCGGCTGCCTCTGCAGCCGCCGCAGACATCCCGGCCGACGCACCGGCATCGGCCACCGCCGACGCCAACGGTGTCGCCACCGCCGACACCCACATGCAGGCTGCCCGCGTCCTGTCCCTGGCACAGGAGATGGCCGACCGCCTCACCGGCGACGCCAAGGAGCAGTCGCAGGGCATGCTCGACGACGCCCGCTCCGAGGCCAACCGCACCCTGGAGGACGCGAACAACACCGCGACCGCCCAGCTGGCCGACGCCGACGAGCGCTCCACCAAGCAGCTGGCCGACGCTGACGAGCAGGCACGCACCACCATCGCCGACGCCCAGCAGCAGGCCGACACCCTGGTCGCCGACGCGACCCAGAAGTCGGAGACCCTCATCTCGGACGCCACCGCCCAGTCCGAGGCGCAGGTCCGCGCCGCCCAGGACAAGGCGACCGCCCTGCAGGAGGACGCCGAGCGCAAGCACACCGAGATCATGACCACCGTGAAGAAGCAGCAGACTGCTCTCGAGGGTCGTATCGAGGAGCTCCGGACCTACGAGCGCGAGTACCGCACCCGCCTCAAGACCTTCCTGGAGTCCCAGCTGGAGGATCTCAACTCCCGCAGCACCGCTGCGCCGAACTCGAACATCGACTTCGGCGACAAGTAAGTAAGTGCTCGCACTCTCGCTCCTGATGTCCCTGCTGGGCTTCATAGCCCTGCTGGTGGCCCTCTACGTGGGGTCCGTCTTCTGGGCGTGGGTGTGCATTGCCGTCGCTCTCATCGGCGCCGGCATTTTTGTCGTGGACCTGGTTGTCCACAGACGGAGATAACGGCGTATACTCGCCGACTGTAAGTACGACCGCATCGATCCGGCCATCACCGGGGAGCGGATCCGGAAGAACGGACCAGTCAAGGTCCCAGTAGAACCGGACGGGGTCGCGGCACGTCATCGCCGTACGGAGGAAGTGGGATCCGGTCCGCCGGGTCCAAGCGGGGTGGTACCGCGCAGGCCGAGACCGGCCGGCGTCCCTGTGGTGAAGATCAAGACCCACTTCCCCTAGGAGACTTGCCGTGACGACCACCCCCGCCGGCGGAGCCTACCCCCGTACCGACATGACGGACGGGACGAGTTCCTTCCCCACCATGGAGCAGAACGTCCTGAGCTACTGGGAGCAGGACGACACCTTCCGCGCCTCTCTCGACAACCGCGACGGCGCGGAGGAGTACATCTTCTACGACGGCCCGCCGTTCGCGAACGGACTGCCGCATTACGGTCACCTGCTCACCGGCTACGTCAAGGACATCGTCCCGCGGTACAAGACCATGCGTGGATACAAGGTCCCGCGCGTCTTCGGCTGGGACACCCACGGTCTGCCCGCCGAGCTGGAGGCCGAGAAGCAGCTCGGCATCAAGGACAAGGGGCAGGTCGAGGAGATGGGCCTGGCCGCCTTCAACGAGTACTGCGCCGAGTCCGTCCTGCGCTACGCCGGTGAGTGGAAGGACTACGTCACCCGCCAGGCGCGCTGGGTCGACTTCGACAACGGCTACAAGACCATGGACCTCTCCTACATGGAGTCGGTCATTTGGGCCTTCAAGCAGCTCTACGACAAGGGACTGATCTACCAGGGCTTCCGGGTGCTGCCGTACTCCTGGGCCGAGCACACCCCGCTGTCGAACCAGGAGACTCGCCTGGACGACTCCTACAAGATGCGCCAGGACCCGACCCTGACCGTGACCTTCCCGGTCACCGGCGCCCACCCGGGCACCGCTTCGGTCGAGACTCTGGCCGCCCACCCGGAGCTGGCCGAGGCCTCCGCCCTGGCCTGGACGACGACCCCGTGGACCCTGCCGTCCCACCTGGCGTTGGCCGTCCACCCGACGGTCACCTACGTCCTGGTGAAGGTCGCCGAGGACGGCGCCGAGGCCGTCGCCGGGCAGAGCGTCCTACTGGCCAAGGACCTGCAGGGGGCCTACGCCAAGGAGCTCGGCACGGACGCCGAGGTGCTCGCCGAGTTCACCGGTGAGCAGGTCGTGGGTCTGACCTACACCCCGCCCTTCGACTACTTCGCCGACCGGGCGGACCTGGGGGACAAGAGCGCCTTCCGGATCCTCGCGGCCGACTACGTCACCACCGAGGACGGTACCGGTATCGTCCACCAGGCTCCCGCCTTCGGCGAGGACGACATGAACACCTGCAACGCCGCGGGTATCGACACCATCGTCACCGTCGACCTCGACGGCAAGTTCACCAACCTCGTGCCGGACTACGAGGGCCAACTGGTCTTCGACGCGAACAAGTACATCATCCGCGACCTCAAGGCCGCCGGACGTATCGTGCGTCACCAGACCATCGAGCACTCCTACCCGCACTCCTGGCGCTCCGG
>DXGC01000049.1 GCA_019114135.1 Candidatus Corynebacterium avicola | reverse complement strand
AGCAGGTCCACCGGCTTCACGGTGTGGAGGCTGCCGCCGGGCTTGCCCTTGCCACGCGGGGTTCGTAGGGCCTCGTAGATGAAGGCCTCGGGGATGCTGGTGTTCGTCATGACGTTCCTCACTTGTCGATGGGACGACATCGGGGTGCTACATGTGTCGCCGATCACTATATCTCTAGATGCATCGGGATGTGTCATTGTCACTGCGGACGCAGTGGTGGTCTTGCAGGTGGTGCTGCGCCAGGGCAGGGGATCTGGGGCCTGATCTGCGCTGGACGGAGTGAACGGAGAGTGTTGCCCAGTGTAACCAGTGCTCGTTCGGGGGTGGCGCGCTTCAGGCTCTCCGGGTTCCGTCCTCGCTGGTCGGTGCCGGTGGGTTGTCATCCCCGAGGGGAGGGCGGTGTGTCCATGGTGGGGAGGACAGGCTGTGCGCGACGGGACCGGGCCGAAGGGTGGCGAAATCGTGCGTCCGCTGCCAGCGGATTGGTCGATCCGCCATGCTTCGGTCCGCAAACAAGGCAAAGAAGGGGGGCGGACCGTTACGGATTCACTCTTCCGTGCCGGCGAACGTCCGTTTTCGTCACGCTTTCCTGCCGGGACGTGACGTCACGGTCGTCGGGCGATGGAGCGCGCCGGACGTCACGGCACTGCTGGCGTCACCGCTTGCGCAGGACGAGGACCAGATTCGAGACCGCGACCTCGCGGAACCCCGGGACGTCGACCATCCACCACGCCCACTGCGGGTGGTAGCGGGGGAATGCGGCGACAAGGTCGGCGTCCTGCCCGTCGGTGCGGGCGACGTAGTTCAGCCCGTCGGCACAGGAGACGTCGAACAGTGACTCGCCCCAGCGGTTCTTCGGCGGGTGCCCGTGCTTCTTCTCGTAGCGTCGGGCTGCGAACTCCCCACCGACGTAGTGCTCCCACAGGCCGGTCTCGTGGCCACCGAAGGGGCCGAGCCAGCAGGTGTAGGAGTAGACCATCAGGCCGCCGGGGCGGGTGACGCGCAGCATCTCCTCGGCCATGCGCCACGGGTCGTTGACGTGTTCGGCGACGTTGGAGGAGTAGGTGAGGTCGAAGACGTCGTCGGCGAAGGGGAGGTCCAGGCCGGAACCGCGGACGGAGGACGCCAGGGTGATTCCGGCCGCGGCCATCTCACCGACGTCGGGCTCGCAGGTGATGTAGTCGCCGGGGGCGACCCCGGCGGCGGCGAAGGCGCGTCCGAAGTATCCGGGACCACCGCCGACGTCGAGGATACGGGTGCCTTTGAGGGACGCCGTGTCACCGGCGTCGGCCCAGATGTCGGACAGGAGGCCGACGGTGTCCTCGGCGAGGTGCCCGTAGAACCGGTCCGGGTCGGTCTGCTCGAAACGGAAGTCGGTGAGCAGGCCGAGGGAACGGCGCAGGGTGGCGCGGCGGCGCAACGAGGGGAGTGCTGAGCGGGCGGAGGACGCGGGCATGCGTCGATGATCTCACGGTATTCTGGTCGGCGTCATGAAAGTTCTTCTGCTGTGCTGGCGCGATTCCGGCCACCCCGAAGGCGGCGGCAGCGAGGTCTACCTCGAGCGCGTGGCCGAGCACCTGGCGCGTCGCGGCCACCAGGTCACCTACCGCACCGCCCGGTACCGTGGATCGGCACGTCGCGAGCAACGCAACGGGGTCAACTACGTCCGCGGTGGCGGGAACCTCACGGTGTATCCGCGCGCCTGGTGGCACATGCTGCGCAGCCGGGTGCTCACCTCGAGGGCAGGGGAGCGTCCGGACGTCATCGTCGACACCCAGAACGGTGTGCCCTTCTTCGCGGCCGTGTTCGGCGGATGGTGCGGTGGAGTCCCCACCGTGCTGTTGACCCACCATTGCCACCGGGAGCAGTGGCCGGTGGCCGGCCCGGTGCTGTCCCGGGTGGGCTGGTTCCTCGAGTCGCGGGTCTCGCCGTGGCTGCACCGACGCCTCCCGTACGTCACGGTCTCGGAGCCGAGCGCGGACGAGCTCGTCGACCTCGGGGTCGACCGTGCGCGCGTCCGGGTGATCCGCAACGGTGTGGACGTTCCGGAGGATCTCGCCGACCTGTCCGGGGCGAACCTCGACACCCCGGAGACCGCCGGACGCACCCACCTGGTCACCCTGTCGCGCCTGGTGCCGCACAAACAGATCGAGCATGCGATGGACGCCCTGGCCACCGTCCTGCCCACCCATCCCGACACCTACCTCGACGTCATCGGCGACGGATGGTGGTCAGACAACCTGCGACGTCACGCCGATGAACTGGGTATCTCCGGCAACGTGATCTTCCACGGGCACGTCTCCGAGCAGGTGAAGCACCTGCTGCTGGCACGCGCCGACCTGCATGTCCTGCCGAGCCGGAAGGAGGGGTGGGGCCTGGCGGTGATCGAGGCGGGCCTGCACGGCGTGCCGACGCTCGGCTACCACACCTCCGCAGGCCTCCGGGACAGCGTGATCGACGGCTCGACGGGCCTGCTCGTCGGCTCCGAGGGCGGGTTGATCAACTCACTGGCGCAGCTGCTGGACGACCCGGACCGTCTCGCCGAGCTGGGCGAGAACGCCCGTCGACGCGCCCGGACATTCTCCTGGGGTCGCACCGGCGCCCAGTGGGAGCAATTGCTCGCCGACGTGGTCGGGAACGTCAGGAGGTAGGACGCTCCGGTTCAGCCGCCGAGGTGGTCAATCAGGATGTTCACGCCGATGGCGATGAGGATCAGACCACCGACCATGGTGGCCGGACGGCCCAGCTTCCGTCCGCCATGCTGCCCCAGCCAGCCGCCGGCGAGGGTGGCGAGGAAGGTCGTGACACCGATCAGCGCGATGGCCAGCACGATGTTGATCGGCACCATCGCGAAGCCGATGCCGACGGCCAGGGCGTCGATGCTGGTCGCCACGCCGAGAGCCAGGACGGTCCGGCCACCCCATGCCGATTTCTCGTCCTCGTCGTCGTCCGGCTTCACGGCATCCATGGCCATCATCAGCCCGATGCCTCCCAACAGGACGAAGGCGATCCAGTGGTCGAACTCGGTGATCAGGCCGGCCACCGAGGACCCCAACGCCCAACCGATCAGTGGCATCAGCGCCTGGAATCCTCCGAAGATGACCGCCATGTGGAGAAGGCGACGGCTCACATGCTCGCGGATGGTCGTGCCCTGCACCAGGGCGACGGCGAAGGCGTCGGCGGAGACGCCCGGAGCGAGGAGGAGGAGCTGGAGAATTGACATCGCCACGCGACATTACGGGCCCGTCGGAGAGTGCGAAAGCATGGTTTTCCCAGTTCAGGGCATGGATACAACAGAGTTGTAGTTATTGAACTGTGTAGATCGACCAGCCGTCGTCGGCCCAGAGGAGTTCATGACGGTCCAGGACCTCGAGTGCCGTGTCTGTGGCAGCCTCTGGGCCGCCGTCCTGCACCACCACGAGGTCGATGTCGTTCTCCGCCAGTGAGTCCTCACCACTGGCCAGATCACCCAGCAGCCGCACCGTGTCCGCGTCGCCGTCGACCAGCTCCCCGTCGACGATGAGGTATCCGGGATCCACCGGGGAGCCCGGCAGCATCTTCAACAGCGGGTCCAGCACAGGACGGTCGGCCACCATCCGGTAGTTCCCCGGCGGCCACAGCAGGGTCCGCGGGTGGTCGTCGTTCCCGGGAGCTTCCGCCCACTGATCGACCTGGTCAACGACCGTGCTGTACCGGTCATCCATCGCGACCGGCGTGACCTCGGAGACGTCACGCGGTAGTGCCGGAACGCCGGCCCATACCAGGACCAGCAGGGACAGGACGCTGACCTGTGGCACCCACGTGCGGTCGGTGAGTCGGCCGACGAGTACAGGCACCTGCGCGAGCAGCACGATCAGGCCGGGGAGGGCGAGGACGACGAATTTCTGGGCGTCCCGGACCAGGCCTGCCCCGGGGACGTTCTCGATGGCCCACCCGGTGATGGCGAGACCCGGTGAGGTCGCCATCACCGCCGGCACGACCACCGCCACCAGTGCCAGGACCACCAGCGGGGTGCCCTGCAGTCGACCTCGCCGGGCCAGCAGCACCGCCACGACGACGGCGGTCAGCGCGAGGAGGACGCCGGCGAGCGTGCTGACCGGGGCAAGCCATTCGCGTGAGGCCGGGA
The DNA here is from genome assembly GCA_019114135.1 of Candidatus Corynebacterium avicola. Taxonomy (GTDB): domain Bacteria; phylum Actinomycetota; class Actinomycetes; order Mycobacteriales; family Mycobacteriaceae; genus Corynebacterium; species Corynebacterium avicola. The sequence continues at coordinate 47,070 of DXGC01000049.1, read as the reverse complement.
CGGCCTCCGCATTCCAGACCCCTCCGAGGCCAGCCAGGGCACCCAGGGTTCCGACCCAGGGTTCGGCACGGGCGGCGAACATGTCGGCACCTGCGGCATCCGACAATGTGGCGGTGGCACCTGCGTTGAGCAACGTGGTAACCGCCCACGGAAGGCTGAGGACCACCGCGGTGACGGCAAGGGCTGCTGCCCGGACCCCTCGTTGTCCCCGGGGACGCATCAGGCAGGCCACCAGTGCGGTCACCGTGGCGAGGATGAGTCCTGTCGGTGTCAGGGCGCACACCAGAAGAAGTGGGATGACCAGGAGGACGGATCGTCCGGATCCCCGACCGACGACCAGGGCGATCGTCGGCAGCAGGACGCCGGCCGCAACCACCGACCAGTGCCCCTGCAGCAGCCGCTCGGCGACGAAGGGATTCCACAGGGTGAGGCCCGCGGCGAGGAAAGGCACGAAGGAGCAGGTCGGGCTGCTGAAACGGTGCGCCAGTATCGCTGCTCCACAGGTACCGAGGACTCCGCAGGCCAGCATGATGATGCTGACCACGACGGGCGGCGGAATCAGGGGCGACAGGACGGCGAGGACCGCGTCCTGCGGCATGGCGCGGGGCAGGCCGTCCTGCCCTGTCGCAAGGTCGTTGAGTGCCATCGTCGGTGGCACCGACATGTCCCGCAGCAGCAGTGCGTCCCCGGATGAGCCGGAGAATATACCGACGGTCGCGCGGACGAGTGTGGCGGCAAAAGGCCAGAAGACCACGCAGGTCACCACCACGCACCACACAGCGAGGAGTACCCGGGAAGTGCGTGTCATGGGGCCATCGTACCGACCCCGTGGACACCTAACGTGCGCTCACGCCAACGGCATTCGCCTCGCGCTCGATCTCCTCGATCTCCTCGTTGAGCTCGCGTGCGTGCTCTGCCGCCTCCTCCTCGTTCTCGGCGGCGGGGTTGGAGCCCCACATCGGACGGCGGTTCGACTCCGGAAGGTAGCGCAGTGCGACCAGGCCGATGATCCCCGCGATGATCAGGTAGTAGCCCGGCCAGTTCAGGTCCCCGGTGAGGGAGATCAGGGACGTCATCACGGTCGACGTGGTGCCGCCGAACAGCGAGATGGACACGTTGAAGGCGATGGCCAGTGCTCCCGCACGGACGACGGTGGGGAAGAGGGCCGGAAGGGTGGACGGTCCCATGGAGCTGAAGCAGATCAGGGACAGGCCCATGATGAGCATGCCGATGAAGACGCAGACCACGTTGTTGACCTGGAGCAGCAGCACTGACGGGATCGACAGGAGGATCAGGGAGATGCAGCCTGCCAACACGACAGGTCGACGCCCGACGCGGTCCGAGATCTTCCCGAACGCCGGGATGAGTAGCAGACACACGAACATCACGAAGATCTCCATCATGTTGGCGGTGAGACTGGAGATCTCGAAGCCTTCCTTCCGGTTCCCGACCTCGTCGAAGTAGGTGGGGATGTAGGAGGTCAACATGTAGTTGGTGACGTTCCAGGCCAGCACGAGGCCGGAGCAGACGAGGATGGACGGCCACAGTGAGAGAATCTTCTTGAACTCGTTGACCTCGAAGTCGCGGGCGGCGTGCGACTCGCTCTCCGGGGCGGACTTGGCAGCCTCCTGCTGTTCGAAGGCCGGGGTGTCCCCGAGCTTGGCGCGCAGGTAGACACCGATGAAGCCGAGCGGAAGGGCGAGGAAGAACGGAAGGCGCCAGCCCCAGGCCTGCATCGCGTCCTCGGTCAGCACACTTTCCAGGATGACCGCCGCGGAGGCACCCATGACGTAACCGCCGAAGGTGCCGACCTCCAGCAGGCTGCCGAAGTAACCGCGCTTGCGGTCCGGGGCGTACTCGGAGATGAAGGTCATCGCGTTGGAGTACTCGCCACCGGTGGACAGTCCCTGGAGCAGTCGGCACAAGAGCAACAGGAATGGCGCGGCCATGCCGATGGCCGCGTAGTCGGGGATGACTCCGATGAGGAAGGTGCTGCTCGCCATCATGATCATGGTGATCGCCAGCACGCGGTTGCGGCCGATGCGGTCCGAGAGCGGCCCGAAGATGAGTCCGCCGACGGGGCGGATGAGGAAGGCGACGGCGAAGAGTCCGGCGACGATGATCTTTCCTGCGGCGCCGGAGTCGTCCGGGAGGAAGACTCCCTCGATGGTCAGTGCAAGGTAGCCGTAGACACCGAAGTCGTACCACTCGGTGACATTGCCGATCGCGGCGGCGTGGATGGCTCTCTTGACGGTTGCGGGCTCGGTGACCGTGACGTCATCGGCCTTCCACTTCTTGATCTTTCCTGTGGGGAGGTGATTGTTCTTCAGCGATCCGAACATGATGCGTCCGGTGCTCCTTTCCGAGATCCGGGGATGGGGCGGTGACTGTTCTCTCCGTGGTCCTTCCGTTTGGGGTCGGTGTTGCTGCCTTATCTCTTATGGATAAGCCACTAAAGTATGTGAGTATAGGCGGGCACCGTCGCCAGTGCTACCCCGATCACAGCGATAAAACTGCAGGTCGCGATAGTGAATGAGGTTAAGGCACGTCAAAAAACCCCTCGGGTGGTGTGGACGATGTCTTCATCGTCCACACCACCCGAGGGGTGAATGTGGGTCAGTCTGGTGTCGGCCTGGTGTCAGCCGCGGTGCTTGCCGGCGGAACGGGCCAGGACGAACCCGATCACCAGCAGGATCACGCCGATGATGCCGGCGCCCCAGGGCACGATGGTGCCCATGGTGGTCAGGGTGCCCAGAGCATCCTTGGCGCGGTTCATCTGGTTCTCGTGGGTCTCGTCGTTGAACTCACCCGGGTAGTAGATCGCGGTGCGCTTCGGGTCGGCCAGCTCGGCCTCGCGGTTGTCGTCCTCGTAGATCTCCGCGGCTTCCTCGTCGTTGCGGGCGTAGTACATCCAGACTTCCTCGGAACCGTGGACGATCACGCCGGTGTCCGGCTGCACGCGCAGCACACGGTTGACCGTGTAGTAGCGGCTCATCTCCACCTCAGGGCCCAGGTCGGAGGAACCCTCGCCGTCCTCATCCTCTGAACCCTCGGCGTCAGCGTCCTCGTCGTCGTTGCCGCGGGCATCGTCCTCGTCGGGGTCCCAGCCCTCGACCTCGTCCGGGGTCAGTCCCCACTTCGCGGCCGGGAACGCCAGCTTCAGGGAGCCCAGGGACTGCTCGTCGGCCTCGCTGAGCTCACCGTCGCCCTCGAGCATCGAGCGGACGTTCGGGTACATCTCCGTCGGGCCGACCTGCTGCTCGAAACGGTAGACCGTCTCGCCGTCCATCTTCTCCTCGTCCACGAAGTCGATGTCGTTGGTCTCCATCAGACGGTGGTCGAAGAAGGGGTAGGCCTTCTTCTCGGTGTCGAAGGGGAACTGGAACTGCAGGCCGTCACGGGTGAATGCCGGGACGTCCTCGTTGACGTTTTCGCCGTCCGGGCCCGGTGCGGTGATGTTCAGGGTGGAGGTCGGCTCATCCACCGGGAAGGCGTTCTTGCGGTCCAGGGTGACCCGGTCGATCTCCGCGGAGACCAGGTTCTCCGGCTCCGGAGCGTCGGCACGGTAGACCGTGCCGCCGGCCTCCAGAGTCACGACATCGTCGTCGGCCGGGTCCTGTGCCCTCACGAAACGCTGCGACTGCAGGTCGGTGTCCTTCATGATGAAGCAGCTGACGACCTTGTCCTCACCGCGGCACTCCGGATCGTTCTCCTTCCCGGCGACGGGCTCGTCCTCGGCGAGGGCGCCGGCGTTGAGCAGCGTGCCCGGCGAGACCTTGGTGACAGTCGCGGATTCAATGTCCTTCGGGATGATCTTGCCCTTGGGGACGACGTACATCGGCAGTGCCAGCGCGAGAACCAGCAACGCCGCGCCAAGGATGATGGCGACGTGTGAGAGCACCTTCTTCATGATGGGGCTGAGTCCTGTCTTGAGTCAGTCGGAGACAATCGGAGGGAATATTGCTGGCTACTTTAGCGTGGGAAACAAGGGTCATGGGGTAGAACGCGCAGAACAATCTGGCTCGAAATGCAAATGGTGACGATGATTCACCATCCGTTGACCTGTGCTGCTGTCGAATTCCACGGAACCCCGTGGATCACCGACGCCACGGTACGGCACCACGGTAGCCTGAGCGGCAATGACTGCATCTGCGACCCCCCGGCGCGCCGCGGCGGACACCGTTTCCCCGCCGGCGTTCCTGCCTGCTCTGGAGGGGTTGCGGGCCGTCGCCGCGATCGGGATCATCGTCACCCACGTCGCCTTCCAGACCGGGAACGACACCGGCTCCCTGGTCAACCAGATGCTCGGCCGGTTCGATTTCTTCGTCCCGGTGTTCTTCGCCCTGTCGGGTTTCCTGCTGTGGCGACGCCACCACCCCGACACCGGGTGGCGGTCCTGGTCGACGTACTACGTCAAACGCATCGGACGGATCATGCCCGCCTACTGGGTCCTGGTCGTTGTGGTGCTGGTTGCGTTCCCCGTCGCCTCGGAGCCGAACGGTCCGCCGGGCGTGCTCCCGGTGATCGGCAATCTCCTCCTGATGCAGAACTTCGTGCCGGACGGCCTGGTGGGCGGCCTGACCCACCTGTGGTCCCTGTGCGTGGAGATGTTCTTCTACCTGGCGCTGCCGTTGCTCGCCCTGGCGGTGGGACGCCGACGCCGCCGTACCCGCGTGGCAGCGATCGTAGCCGTCAGCTCCTTGACCTACATCTGGCCTTTCGTCGCCTGGTCGGGCAGCGAGATCAACGCCCACATCATGCCGTGGGCGTTCGTGTCCTGGTTCGGTGCCGGACTGCTCGCCGCGGAGGTCGAGGGCTGGATGACAGAGCGGCTGCGGCAGCGTCCGGACGACGCCACCGTCGCCGCGGTGCGGCGCTGGGCGTCGCGACGGTGGATCTGGGTGCTCTTCGCCGCCGCCGCGCTGTGGATTGCGGCCATTGACGGCCCCGAGGGGCTGGTCACCGCCGGGGACGGCGAGTTCGCACGGCGCAACCTCTACGGGCTGGTCTTCGCCGCCGCGCTGATCGTTCCCTGGGCGCTGCAGCCGAGGTCACGGTTGATGGAGTCGGCGGCGATGCAGGCCTTGGGGCGCTGGTCCTACTCGATCTTCCTGTGGCACATGGCGATCCTGTCGTTGATGTTCCCGTTGCTGGGGGTGGGGCAGTTCGACGGCTCGTTGTGGACGATGGCGCTCGTGTTCGTGGCCACCGTCGTGGTGACCATCGTGGTGTCCGCGGTGAGTTACGCCGTGGTGGAGGACCCGGCGCGCCGGGCGGTCAACCGCTGGTGGAGTGGTCGGCTGCGCGACCGGGACTAGGCCGGTCTCGGCACGGGTGAATTACCTGAATGATGGTGGTGAGGAATGCTGACGAACGTTGGGAAGCTTCGCATCTTGTTGATTCACCGGGTGAGGTTCCACTGCTGATGACGCCGGGCTGACGCGAGCTGCAACGGTAGGGTCGCAAGTACGAGTTGTAGGCAGGGAGCCACCGCCCGGGAGCCCTTCTGCCTCCTGGATCACGGGGACTCCCTTACGCAGGACCCACGGCCAGTCCACATAATGTTGCAGTGCAAGGGCCTGGTACGCACCGTTCGCGAATGCCGCGAGTAGCCCGTGCCGTTGGCCACGGTGGGTAAGCAGATAGACATTCCCGGAGAAAGCCGCCGTCCACAGTACGGCGACACGACGCCCACCTATATCTGGCTGTCCGGGCAATCCGATCCCTGCTGCCGATTCAATTCCATGGTGGGCGACGACCGAAGCAAGAGCGAGTAGGTGGTATGTGTTCCTCATGGTTCCCGCCTTCCGTACGTGCACTGCAACAACGGATTCTGGGAGACACACTTCACCGTGATCTGCCCCCGCCGTGTCCCCGGGTGAGGACGGCGAAGACCACGGCGGTGAGGCAGCCGATGAAGAGCAGCTCCGGTGTCCAGGAGTTCCCGGCGTAGTCGCTGTAGTTCCCGGACCCCCACGGATCGCGGACCATCAGGACGCTCCCCGCGACGCCGAACAGCATTGCCAGGGGCGCCGGTTCGGTGATCCGCCACAGTGCCCGGAGTGGCCACGGAGTCGGGGCCGTCTGTGTCGACTGGTCAGCCTTCTTCGCCAGTGCGCGTCGCAGAGCCGGTGTGCCGATCAAGATGCCGACGGTGACGAGAACCGCGATTGCGCCGGGGACACCGGCGATCCCGGCCGACAGAGCGAGGACGCTGACACCGCCGAGCACCCGGCCCACCGCGGGCACCGCGGACACAGTGGACACAGCAGTTCCTACGTACACCGTATCCGCGCCAGTCGCGGCAGCCGGAGCGTCCGGACGAGCGGAGCGACCGGCACCACTGCCACCACTGCGATCGCTGCGGCGCAGCCCCACCAGTGACGCGGCGAAGGCCAGCAGCAGGACCAGTGCTCCGACCAGTCCGGCCAGGAGCCAATGCTGGTATGCGTCAGTGGCGGTGAATTCCTCCTTGAGCGCCTCGACGAGTTCCTCGTCCGACAGCGAGGCAGCCTCGGAATCAGCGGGTACCCGCCAACCCTGCTGCCAGCCGTTGACGGTCACCGACTCCAGCTCGGTGCCCTCCACGGTCGCCGTCCGTCCCTCGTTGACTGAGGTGGAGGTGAGGATCACCCGGTCGTCGGAGGTGGCGTCGTCAGTGTCGTCCCCACCGGACGCTTCGCCGTCTGCCGCGTCTTCAGTGCCAGCTGCCGCCGTGTACTCCGGCGTGGTCAACGAGATCCACCGGTCGCGGCTGCGTATCTCGTGCTCGCCGGCGGTCAGCGTCAGGGTCTGCCCGCAGTTCACCGTCTTCCCGTCCACCAGGCTCAGGGTGCCGGACCCTGCGGCACAGCGGTCACTACCCACAGTCACCTCGGTGTCCTCGGCCACGGTGATGATCCGGCGCAGCTCGAATTCATTGACCTCCTGGCCCAGAACCCACCGGCCCGGATTCTCCAGACCATTTCCGGAGGCCGGCACCACGATGTCCCGTCGCGGGGTGACGTCCTCACCGGAGTCGATCTCGTTCAGCTGCACCTGGCTGAAACCGGCGTTGCCCCACGCACCGAGGATCCGTAGTTGCACCCGGTCGGCCTGCCCCTGGGGCAGCAGCAGCCGCGACTCCTCCTCCCGGTAGCCGGGGACCAGCATCGTCGTCGACGCCACCTTGTCGTCACCCAGGTAAGTGGTCGCCTGCACACGCAGCGGTCCGCCGGACGCCCGCGCGTTCAGCGACATCTGCGAGCGTGGTTCGTCCAGTTCCAGGTTGAGCCACTGGTTGATCGGTGAACCGGTGCCGGGCCGCCACGCGGTCTCCCCGACACCGTCGACCGCCGCATTCACACCGGACGCCGGGTCCGCGCCGCCCAGTGACGTCGGGTCCGACGCCGAGGAGCTCGCGGTGATCCGACCGCCGGTCTCCCGGACCTGGACCAGGTCCTCTTCGGCGACTCCGGTGGGGTAGTCGCGCACCGGGTTACGGGTCCACCGGGAATCCTCGGCGGCGAGGATGTCCGAGGTCGCCCCGGTGACGCTGCCGTAGTTGTGCTCACGCAGCGCCGGGGTGTCGGTCACGGTCACGGGGTCGGTGCCGTCAGTTGCTCCGCCGTCGGACGGCACGTCCTGGGTGAGGATGCGGTCGCGCGGCGTCCGCCCGGCGGCGGCATCGGCGGCGGCGAGACGGGGCAGCACCTCCGGGCCGCCGGCGGTGACCTCCAGGTCGTCCTCGTCGACGACCCGCGGACCGGTGGAGGAGTTGGCGCCGTCACTGCCGTCGACCCGGAAGATCCGCACGTCATCATCACCGAAGGACGCCACCTCGGTGAACCCCTCCGCCGCCGCGGAATCGGTCAGCGTGGTGAGCACACCGCGGGCTCCCGGGGTGTCGGCGGTCCGGGTCAGGTCGGTGCGGACCAGCACCATGCCCACACCCTGCTGCAACAGGGCGTCGGCGAGGGCGGGGTTACGACCCTGGGCGTTGGTCGGGGAGAACTCACGGGTCACCCCGTCGAGCCCACGGATCGCCTCCGGCGGCACCAGCGGGACGGCGTCACGGACCACCCACGGCACGTCCAGCAACGCCTGGGACGGTTCATCACGGGTGTTCCCCCAGGTCTGACGTGCGGTCTGAGCCTCGGGCAGGATCATCGTCCGGGTGTCGGCCGCTCCGTTGTCCTCGTCGTTCAGCCAGTCCGCGGCCTCCTGCCAGTAGGACGGGACGGACCGGAAGCCGTCCTCCGGTACCAGCCGACCGGTCCACGCTGGCGCCGTCGCCGCACCGGCGACCATGGTGGTGACCAGCACGGTCACCACCGCCGGGTTCTTCTCCGGGTGGGCCCAGCCCTCCCGGAGCCCCTCACGGGTCAGCGGGGACGGCACCGACAGACCACCCAGCAGGTGGGCGACTCCGACGACCAACGGCAGGTGCACCAGGGCATCGAACTTGTGCAGGTTGCGTAGTGGCGCGCCGGCTCCGTCCAGGAAGGACTGCACCGAGTCAGCCACCGGGGAGAAGGGCGCCCCGGCCAGGCCGAACACCGCAATGCCGACGCCCAGGATGAGCAGCCAGGTCCCGGCGAAGGGAAGAGAGGACCGCTTCGCCCCCAGTCGTGCGCCGGCCAGCCCTGCCAGTCCCGCGAGCGCGACCGCCAGCGTCGCCGCCACGAACAATGCCTCGGTGGCCAGGGCGTACCCGGCCTGACGTTCCGAGGACAGGAAGGCCGTCCAACTCGTCGTCCCGCGCAGCACCTCCCCGAGGCCGAACCAGTAGCCGGTGATCCCGGCGGACTCGATGTAGTCGGTGAACGGAGGGGAGTAGCGTCCCAGGATCAACAGCGGGCCGACCCACCAGAAGCAGGCCAGGATCCCACCGGGGATCCACCAGGCGGCGAAGCGCCAGGCGGTGCGCCGCCGCGCCGGGGCGTCCTGACCGGTGGCGAACACTCCCTGGGCCAGCCACCACAGCACCGCGGGGACCACCGCGGCGAGCGTGGCGACCGCGTTGACCGCCCCCAGGCACAGCACCGCCACGGCGGAGCCGAGTGCGGCGACGGCCAGCCGCCTGGTGGTGGGACGCCCCGGCAACTGCAGGGAGCGCACCACCGGCAGCATGACCCACGGCACCAGGGCGATGGTCCACGCCTCCGAGGAGATCGCCCCGAGAGTGGTCAGGATGCGTGGGCTCAGGGCGAACAGCACGGCGGCGGTGATCCGGGAACCGCGCGAGCCCACACCGGTGGCCTCCAGCAGCTTCACCACCCCGGCGAAGGCCAGGAACAGCAGCAGCGCCCACCACAGGCGCTGGACCAGCCAGTCCGGCAGGGGGTCCAGCAACGCGAAGAACAGGCCGTGCGGGAAGAGGTACCCGTAGGCCTGGTTCTGCAGTTGTCCGAGGGGGAAGACGTCCGTCCACGGCGACAACGCCTGCCGGAGGAACCCCCAGGGATTGGCGGTGAGATTGTGCTTGGTGTCGGCGACGGTCAGCCCCGGGCCCTGGACCAGGGCGAGGAGCAGCCAACACAGTGCCGCGGCACCCCATCCGCGGCGGGAGAGGGTTGGTGCCACTAACGGCCTTCAGACATGGGTCAGCCGCGCTCGCCGTACTGGACGGAGCCCATCACTGCATCGTCGACGGAGATCTTGTTGCTCGGCAGGTCGGTCGAGTCGGCGACCGAACCAGCGGCGAAGGCGGCGACGCCACCGAGCACCACACCGACTACGGCAGAGGCGATGGCAGGGCCGAGCGTGCGGCGGGGCTGTGAGTCAGTCTCGGTAGGCAAGGGTCCATCCCGTCGGTCTGTGGTGTCCGGACATTTGATTCTGTGGCGATACTACCCGGTGATGTCGGGTTCCGAGGATTTTTACACGGATTCGGCGGTGTCGGATACTCCGGCGGGGGTTGCCTCGGCGTCCGCGTCCTCATCCTCGTCCACCGGTGGGACGATCAGCACCGGGCGTCCGGCGTGCTTGACCAGACTGTCCGAGACGCTGGACTGCAGCAGTGAGCGCCAACCGGTCAGTGCGCGGGAGCCGGCGACGATGATGGAGACGTCCAGTTCACGGGAGGCGTCGACGATCGCGCTCCACACCGCCGTCGCCGACTCCACGAGGAAGGGCTCGGTGGCGAAGCCGTGGCTCTCGGCCAGTGCGACGCCCTCGCGGCAGATCTCCACGGCGTCGGCGTAGGCGGGGTCCTCGGTGTCGTCGCCGAGGGACGACCAGTCGTGCTGCATCATGCCGCTCATCCCGGCGGTCCGGGCGGCCTGACGGTGGATCGGTTCCCACACCGTGAGGATGTAGGCGTTCTTCGTCGACAGGAAACGGCCGGCGTAGTCGATCGCGCCGTTGGCCTCCGCGGAACCGTCGTAGGCGATGAGGACGGTGTCCCCCTCGAAGGACCCCAGGTCGGTGCCGGTGGTGTCGGGCTGGTTGCTGGTTGATTCGCTACCCATGTCCCCGAGCGTAGTACGGTCGGTGTTTCTACGTGATCAACTTCTGCGGTCAACTTCTGCCGCCGAGTCCCGTCTTATCCGAAAAGGTGCTTTTCAGTGCGTTCCTCCCGTACCCGCCCCGCCGCCACCCCCGTCCGCGCTGCCTCGGTCGCCGCAGCGGTGCTGGCCGGTGGCCTCGTCGCCGGGACGATGGCCGCCTGCAGCAGCTCGCAGGAGGATTCGGACGGCGACTCCTCGACCACTGCGTCTGCTGAATCCGCTGAATCCGCTGAATCCTCCGGGTCAACCGATGCGTCCGGTACGGCGCCCGGGGCGTCCACCAGCGCCGCGCCCAGCGGCACGGCGGAGGACGATGCGTCCTGCCCGGTGCCGGAGGACCTGGCCCAGCTCGCCGGTTCGTCCCTGGCCGTCGGCATCCACGGTTTCGACGACGCCGCCGCGGCCGTGGACGCCGGGGTCCGCCACATCTTCATCGGGTCCAGCACCGACCAGTCCATCCTCGACGGGCAGGGCGATCCGGAGCGCAGCATCAGCGCGCTGAAGGACCGGGCACGGGCCGCCAACGAGGCCAATGGTGGCGGGGCCGAGCTCGCCGTCTCCGTCGACGAGGAGGGCGGCCAGGTCCAGCGGCTGTCCGAGGTGATCGGGGAGGTGCCCTCGGCCCAGCAGCTTGCCGACACGATGCAGCCCGACCAGGTCACAGACCTCTTCGCCGAGCACGGCCGCAAGATGGCGGAACTGGGCATCACCCAGGACTTCGCCCCGGTCGTCGACCTGGCCGGCGGCGAGCAGATCAGCGACAACGCCATCGGCGACCGGTCCTTCTCCGACGACCCGGCGGTGGTCTCCGAGTACGCCGCGGCGGCCGCCCGGGGTCTCCAGCAGTCCGGGATCACCCCGGTCATCAAGCACTTCCCCGGCCACGGCCACGCCACGGGTGACTCCCACCTCGGTACCGTCACCACCCCGCCGATCGACCAGATGGACGCCGACCTTCAGCCCTTCGCCGACCTGCTGGGCGACACCGAGTCCGACGGTCCGGGCATCGTCGTGATGGTCGGCCACATGCAGACCCCCGGACTGGACGGCCCGGATGCTCCCGGGGAGTCAACACCCGCCTCCCTGAACCCGGCGGCCTACGAGATGCTGCGCTCCGGTGTCCAGGACGGTGAGGGATACGACGGGGTCATCTTCACCGACGACCTCACCGGCATGGCCGCGATCACCGACCTGCACTCCGGACCGGAGGCTGTGGCGGCCGCGCTGCGCGCCGGTGCGGATGCGCCACTGACCTCCACCGACGCGAATGTGCAGGCCACGGTGGATGCCGTGGTCGATGCGGTGAATGACGGATCCCTGGACCGTGAACGCCTGGAGGAGGCCTCCGCCCGTCAGTGTGCGCTGAACTGACGTCCGGGTGAACGCGGGACACCTCGGCGTAGTACATGCCCGCAGCACCGGAAAACACAGGTTCGGGGTGTAACCTCGCGCCCTGAACCATTAGGGTGTGTGACGTGACCAGCAATGACTCATGGGGTCGGACGGTAGATCCCGACCCCGCACCGACAAACCACTCCGCGACGGCCGAACCGGACGGCCGGCGCAGGCGCAGCCTGTGGTGGCTGTGGACACTGATCGGTGTCATCGGACTCGGCGGCGTCCTCTACGCCACCGACATCATCATGAGTGAGGGCAACGTCCCACGCGGCGTGACCGTCGGTGGCGTCGACATCGGCTCCATGTCCCACTCCCAGGCCGAGGCGCGACTGCGCAACGAACTCGAGCCCGGCACGCGCGAGAACGTCGAAGTCACCGCCGGGGACATGAACAGCAACATCGACCCGACGACGTCGGGACTCTCCGTCGACTGGGCCGGTACCGTCGAACAGGCCGGCCAACAGCCGATGAACCCGATCACCCGGATCAAGAGCTTCTTCGAGGAGCGTGAGGTCGGCATCGTCAGCACCTTCGACGACTCCCGGTTGGACACCACGATCGAGCGGATCGAGGGTGACCTGACCCGTGAGCCGGAGAACGCCACCCTGGCCATCGACGAGCAGGGAGCCGCCGACATCGGCGACGACGTCGCCGGCCAGACCGTCGACACCGACGCGGTCCGCACCGCCGTGAAGGACCACTGGCTCAACGCCGACCGCAAGGTGAGCATCGAGGCCGATGTGACCGAGGCCGACGTTCGACGTGACGCCGCCGACGACGCGGTCACCGAGTACGTCGACAAGGTCACCGACGGTGACGTGGTCTTCAACGGACGCGACGACACCGACGGTGTGCTCCGCCCGGCCGACATGGGCAAGATCCTGACCTTCGAGCCGAAGGACGGGGCCATGGAGCCGTCGTGGAACCGCGACGCCGCCCAGGAGATCCTCGCCGAGCAGCTGGGCTCGACCGAGGTTGAGTTCCGCAACGCCAACTTCGAGGTGAACGGCCGTGACCTGACGGTCATCCCCTCCCAGGACGGCGTGCAGATCGACTGGGACAAGACCCTCGACCCGATCGAGGACAAGCTCATGGACACCGGTGAGCGCACCAACGAGGTGACCTACGACGAGAAGGACGCCACCTACACGACCGAGATGGCCGAGCGCGCCAACTTCGACGACGAGGTCGGTTCCTTCTCCACCGGTGGATTTGCCGACGACTCCGGTGCCAACATCCGTCGCACCGCAGAGCTGGTGGACGGGGCGATCGTGCTGCCGGGCGAGACCTTCAGCCTGAACGGCCACACCGGTCCGCGTGGCGAGGCCCAGGGCTTCGTGGACGCCGGCATCATCCAGGACGGAAAGGCCGACCGCGCCATCGGTGGCGGAATCAGCCAGTTCGCCACCACCCTGTACAACGCGGCCTACTTCGCCGGCATGGAGGACGTGGCCCACACTCCGCACTCCTACTACATCGACCGGTACCCGGCCGGCCGCGAGGCGACGGTGTTCGAGGGCGCGATCGACCTGCAGTTCAAGAACACCTACGACACCCCGGTGCTGATCGAGGCCTCGGCCAACTCCAGTGAGGTCGAGGTCAGCCTGCGAGGTGTGAAGCACGTGGAGGTGGAGTCCGACTCCAGCGAGCGGACGAACTACACCGATCCGGATCGTCGTGAGGTCTCCGGCGACGAGTGCTCGCCGTCCAGCGGTGGTCGTGGCTTCACCATCAACGACACCCGCACGATCAAGGACCTGGAGGGTGCGGTGGTCTCCCGGGAGACCACGACCACGGTCTACGATCCGCAGCCGATCATCACCTGCACCGACTAGCGGGCGAGGCTGGGCGGCTGCAGCATCGCCACATGATCCGCACACGACTCGAGCCCGTGACCAGATGGAGAATCTGGTCACGGGCTCGAGTCACTCGGTTGTGGCGCGCCCCTCGCGGGAAATGAGGAAAGGAGAGCAAAAAGAGGAGAGAGGAGAGTGGAGAAAAGAAAGGAGAGGGGGTCCGGCGAGGTTTGCCATGGCGTAGGGCATCGGTCGTGATAAACGATCCGGTGTGACCGCGCGGCCATGAGGAGTGGCCGGTTCGGTGGTGCCATGGTCCGTTGAGGGGTGCGGAGGTGCCGGACAAAAGGCGAGGGTCCACTGTTGAGTTATGAGCCAGTGAGGACAGTCGCCCCGGGGCCGGGCGGCGGACGTCACGGTGAGAGACGCTGAGAGACACCGAGATTGACGCTGTCCGCTACCCGAGTTCGAGGAGAGAACCGTGTCGAGACGGCTGTTTCTCACTGGCGTGGCAGCAAGGTAGGCAGCCCATCTGGTCAACTGCAATGGGGTGGTGGACGGACCGGGGGTGGACGACCGGGTACCCCAGGTGGGTATACTCCAAGGGGCGGGAAACGGCGTATTCCAGTAAGAAGTACGTTTTCACCTGGCAAAACCAGTTTTGAACGGGTCGTGAATAGCGTTACCTACGGGGGTGGTTAGCCCGACTTCCGGGGAGCTCTGGACCGTCCGGTCTGTTCGGAGGTGCTGGTCGGGCCCGTCTGGCCGCGGGGGTGGCCCCGGTGCCGGCCACCGTCGTGGACCTTTGCCTCTCCCGGCGCCGGGCGCATCGGTCGCGTGTTCGCGCCCTCGCCGCGCCAGGGGGAGATGAACAGTCCCGGGACAGGACGCAGCAGCCACCACAGCAGGAATGCGCCGGCGACTGCGGCCACGGTGAACGCGACCGTCACCACTGCCGACTGTGGGGCGGACAGCGTGGAGGAGGAGTCGTCCATCGGCCAGAGCATGAACAGCACACCGATGACCGGGAAGTGCAGCAGGTAGACCGGTAGGGTGTTGCGTCCGAACCAGTCGAGGCGCAGCCACGGCATGTGCCGGGCGATCAGGGTCGCCGCGATGATCCCCATCGCCATACCCAGCATCGTCAGCGGGAGCCACGCCGGGGAGGTGAGCGGACCACCGAGGCCGATCAGCGCGACGAAGCCCGCCGCCCAGGCCCCGCCGACGAGGGCCAGGGTCGCCACCGAGGCGCGCTCGGCGATCGCGGCGATGATCCGGTGGCCGTAGACACCGAACTGGAAGACGATGAGGTGGGTGAGGGTGCGTTCCCACGCGAAGTTGTCGATGGTGACCAGGCCGAAGGCCACCGGCAGGGACACGCACGCCCCGAGGGCGAACTGCAGCCACAGCGGCAGCGGGCGCATCAGCTTCACGACCAGGTAGTAGATCGCCAGGGCGTAGATGAACCACGGGCCGTACTCCGGATTCACCGGGACAGCCAGGACGGTCTGGACCGTGTAGGAGTCGTCGTTCCACGGGAAGAACTGGGCCCAGATCGCCCAGAGGGCGCTCCACAGCAGGAAGAGCCAGAGGAAGGGGCCGAGCCGGTTCTGTACCTGCCAGGGCCACGGTCGGTCGATGCGACGGAGGAAGAAGTAGCCGGCCATGGCGAAGAACAGCGGCATACGTACTGTCCGGAGCGGCGACATGGCGTCGAGGACTCGGGCGTCGAACCATTCCTGGCTCGAGGCGGCGGTGGCGACGTGCATGAGCACCACGAGGAGTATGGCGGCTCCCTTGACGGTGTCGATCCAGGCAACGCGGTTGGTCGCGGGCATGGGAGAAGTTCCTTGGAGAGTAGGAGACGGGGGATCAGGAGGGGTGTGTGCGGCGTCAGTGAGGGGACGCCGTCATGTGAGGGGGGAGAGGAGAGGAGGAGACGGGGTCTGTCAGGAGGTGACCGGTGGGAGTCGGGACGGTGGGTGTGTCCACCGACTCTGCCACCCGTGCCGTGATGTCGCAGGGGAACTCCCGGCATCTGCCCAGGGCACGGCGGTCAGCATTCCCGGTCCTGCATGGCCCGGGCCCACCCGGCCGTCTGGTATCCGGCCTGGAACAGGTGGCCGGCGAAGGACCTGCTGCCCGCCGGTTTGTTCACCGAGAGGTCCCCGTCCCAGCACCGTTCGAAGTACAGACGGACGCGTTCCACATGCTCGCGTCCGGTGCTCAGCACCATCGCGGAGTCCCAGCCGTTCTCCTCGGCGAGACGGGCGAACTCCTGCGCCTCGCCCTGGGTGTCGGACGGATCGGGGGCGAAACAGTGCACCTCGACACCGTCCAGCGGTGCGCAGTACTTGTCCCGGAGGGCCTGCGACCCGGTCGGTTCGGAGATGACCAGGTCCGGGATGCCGTTCTCCTGTGCGATCTCCCGTGCCGCGGGGAAGTCGGAGGGTTTGGCACCGCCGACCTGCATCAGGACGTCCACGTCGTCGGGGAGCGGGTCCATGCGGGGGAAGTAGATTTTCGTCACGGCGAACCAGGACCACAGCGCGGCGAGCACCAGGATCACGGCCAGGAGGCTCCACAGGACGCGGCGGGTGCGGCGTCCGACCCGGCGCGCGGGGCCGGACCGCGCCCTGCGGTGTGCGTGGCGTGTGCTCATCGCCTCGCCTTACGGTGCCGTGCCGTGGTGGGTTCAGGACGCTCCGGCGTCACCGGCGCGGCTGCCGCCACAGGTGCGCTGACCGGGACATTGCGGGTGTTCGCACCTTCCCCGGTCCATGGGGCGGTGAACACACCGGGGATCACGCGGAGTGCCCGCCAGATGGCCAGGGACATGATCACGGCGAGCACCGTGGTCAGCAGCGGGACACCGATGGCGACCAGCGGGGAGGACGGCAGCCCCAGGTCCAGGCTGTAGATCAGTCCGATCACCGGCACGTGCAGAAGGTAGATCGGCAGGGTGTTGCGTCCGAACCACCACAGCCGCAGCCAGCTGGCGTACCGGTCCAGTACGGCGGCGACCAGCACGCCCATGGTCATGCCCAGGGCGGTCACCGGGATGCGCAGCACGTTGTCCAGCCCCAGCCCGACCAGAAACAGTCCGCCGGTCGCTGCACCCCACACTGCTCCGACGAGGAGCATCCGCGGCACCGTCGCATTCGTGGCGATCCGGGCCAGCACCTGGCTGCCCAGTGCACCGATCTGGAAGGCGATGAAGTGGGTCAGCAGCGACTCCCAGACCCACGACTCGACGTGCACGAATCCGCAGGCGACCGGCAGGGACACCACCGCTCCGATGAGGAACTGCAACCACACCGGGAGCGGACGCATCAGCTTGACGGCCACGAAGTAGATCGCCAGCGCGTAGATGTACCAGGGGCCCAACGAGGGGTCCACGAACAGCAGCAGGACGTCGGCGATGCCACCGTCGTTGCGCTGCCAGGGGATGACCTCGAAAGCGAGCAGCCAGACCACCGTCCACAGCACGAACAGCCACAGGAAGGGGCCGATACGGTTGCGCATCCACCAGTTCCACGGCCGGTCGATACGGCGTAGCAGGAAGTAGCCGGACATGGCGAAGAACAGGGGCATACGCACCGTGATCAGCGCGTCGGTGAGCATCGACAGCTGGTCGCCGGCCCAGTCCTTGGCGCCGGCGAGTTCCACGGCGTGGTAGAGGACCACCAGCAGGATCGCCAGACCCTTGACGGTGTCGATCCAGGTCAACCGGGGGCGCGCGGTCGCCGTCGGTGGCCTGGTCGGGGAAGCCGGGGACGTCATCGGGACGCACCTCCCAGGAGCTCCGCCACGGGCGCGATGTCGGCGGCGATACCGTCCAGCACCTGTCCGTAGTCCGCCGCCGACATGAACCCGACCGGGTCGGGGTGGTCCCCGGCGACCTGTGGGAGATGCTGGCGCGCCGCAGCGAGTTCGGAAAAGGACCCCAGGGCCCCGGTACGTGACCACTCGGCGAGTTGGTGCAGACGGAAGGTGCGGTTCAGCCCGGCGGGGCGGATGCGCAGGCAGGCGTCCACGTGCTCCTGCTCCAGGCCGATGACCAGGTCGGCGTCGCCCAGCACCCGTCTGTTCACCCGTCGGGCCAGGAAGGCGGAACCGTCGATGTCGCGGGTCGCCAGCCACTCCAGTGACCGGTTGTCCATGCCGTGACCGCTGAGCCCGGCGGTGCCGGCACTGGCCACGGTGACCTCAGAGGTGGAGACGGCGCGCAGGAGGTGCTCGGCGACCGGGGAGCGGCAGATGTTGCCGGTGCAGACCATGAGGACGTTGACGGTCATGACGCCTTCACCTTCATGTTCTCGCCGAGGACCAGTCGTCCCACCGCGACCTTGCGCAGCAGGATCACCCCGATGATCGACAGGCCCACCCCGGCGATGGACAGCACCACGAACTCGACGGGCCGGGAGTCCAGGCCCAGGATGCCGAGGATCGCACGGCTACCGCCGATGGCGAAGGAGTGCAGCAGGAAGATCCCGGAGGAGTACCCGCCGATCCATGCCAACCACCGGCTGGAAAGGCTCCAGGACAGGAACACCAACGGGAAGAGGATTCCCAGGGTGATTCCCAACACGCTGTGCCGGGAATCGAACGGACCGAAACCGTCGAACACGCCACCGAGATCGTTGAGCGAGATCTGCACGGCGACGACCACCACGAGCAGAACCGCTGTTAACACAATCTTCACACTGGTGCGTCGCGGGAACAGGGAGAAGCGGTACATGGCCACACCGGCGAGGAAGAACGGCGCCAGTGTCAGTGCCTGACCCAGCTGCAGCACCCGGAAGTCCTCGGTGGTGGTGAACAGGACCACCGCCACCGAGGCGAGGAAGAGCGCCGCGAAGTTCACCCGGCTGGACAGCAGGTCGAAGGAGTCCAGCAGGGCGACGACGGCGAAGATCCAGAAGGACGTCAACAGGAACCAGTAGGGGCTCAACGAGTAGAGCAGCCAGCTCAGGGGCTCCAGCTCACGACTGCTGTTCGTGCTGTCCAGCACGGCCTGGGTCACCCCGATGGCGGGGACGAAGACGATGTACGGCACCAGCAGTCGGCGGGCCTTCTTGGCCATGAATTTCCCGTATCCGTGCACGTCACCCAGTGGTCGCCAGGCGTAGACCAGCCCAGAGACCAGGGTGAACAGTGGCATACGGAGGTAGTCCACCGAGTCGGTGTAGTAGCGGAACGCACTGTCGTCGGCGACCTGGATGCCGTCACTGGCGGAGAAGCCGATGACGTGGAAGGTCACCAGGAAGAGGCAGGCCACGCCGCGCAGCGTGTCCACCGGGATATTGCGGCCGCGGGACGCACCGGTGGTGCCGCCACCGGCGGGCCGGTCGTCCTGGCGGTGGCGTCCTCCGTCGGGACGCGTGCCGGTACCGGTGGTGACACCGGTCGGGGATGGGTGGGGAGACAAAGGACCGTCCTAGAAGGTGAGGGATGACGGTGAAGTCGGGAGAGTATGGAGAGAGAGGGAGAGATAGAGGGATGGAGAGTTGTGTGTCCCTATGGTAAAACCCTCCAGTCTGGCCCGGCAATGCGAAGCGGGCCGTCTTACAATGAATTCATGAACAACGTCGACAGGTCCCTCACCCTGTCGCCGGACGCAGCGACCCTCTGGGTCCACTGGGGACGCACCGGAGGCGGCCCCAGATTCCTCGCCGACGTGGTCGATGGCGACCTCGCCGGTGGGGATGCTCCAGCGACGTTCCTCTCCTTCAACCCCGATGCCGAGATCTCTCCCCGCTTCGCCGTGGTCTCGGCGTCCGGCACCGTCGCCACCCCGGCCGGTGCCACCGGTTCCCCCGGAACCGTCCCGGCCTTCCCTGTGCCGACCTACAACTCCGCGCCCGGGGTGATCCTCGGCCTTCCGCGACTGCTGTGGAACTCGGTCCGGCTGCACCGCTGGA
Organism: Candidatus Corynebacterium avicola; assembly: GCA_019114135.1. Taxonomy (GTDB): domain Bacteria; phylum Actinomycetota; class Actinomycetes; order Mycobacteriales; family Mycobacteriaceae; genus Corynebacterium; species Corynebacterium avicola. The sequence goes on along the minus strand of DXGC01000049.1, from coordinate 27,462 downwards.
TTCGGGCGCACAATGTCCAGCGCGTGGTGTGCGTGATGGAGAGCGTGTACCAGTCGCTGGCGTTGCCGCTGCTCATCCCGTCCGACGTGGAGTACGTCGCCTGCATCCACGACGGCTCCGCCCACCCCGGGGAAGGCAACATCGTCCAGACGATCGGACGCCGCAACGAACTGCGCCGCGCCGACCGCGTGGTCACCTTCTCCCAGGCGGTGACCGACATCCTCGCCGACCAGGTCACCGTGCCGATCAGCACCGGTTCCCACCCGCCGTTCGACCTGCAGGACGCCGCGACCGAGCCGCGGGAGCTGCCCGGCGCCGACAGTGCCGACAGCGCCGACAGCGCCGTCCCGGTGGTCGGCATCTTCGGACGACTGCAGGCATACAAAGGTATCGACGTCGCACTCGAGGCCATGCGTATCCTGCGCGGCCGCGGCGCCCCGGAGTGCGAACTGCACATCATCGGCAGCGGCCCGGAGGAGCGGTGGCGCGAGACCGACCTCGGCACCGAAGCCGTCTGGGACAACCGGTGGATCCCGGAGTCCGAGGTCACCGACGTGGTCAGGGGTATCGACATCATGCTGCTGCCCTACACCGAGGCCAGCCAGTCCGGACCGGTGACCCTGGCACTGGCCCACGCCGTGCCCTGCGTCGCGACCCCGGTCGGTGCGATCCCGGACCAGGTCGAAGGCTTCGGTGTGGTCACCGACGACATCTCCCCTGAGGCAGTCGCCGACGGAATCCAGGCACTGCTGGAGGATCCGGAGCGTTACCGGGAACTGTCCGCCGGTGCGGTCACGCGTGTTTCCAAGCAGCCCAACTGGTCTGACCTGGCGACACTGGTCCGGGAGGGGCAGGTGGAGGACGGCGCCGCAGCCTCGGCCGCCGGTTCCGCCGCCGAGCCTGGCACCACCGCCGCACGACGCGCCGTCACCCAGGCGAAATGGGCCGGTCAGCGTGTCTTCGGCCTGGTCAATACCCACCTTCCCCTGCCGGACGCCCCGGAGACGGGCGGACGTACCCGCGTCGTCCTGCCGGCGTCCCACGGTTCCTTCGGCGACGAGGCGATGGGCCTGGTCGCCGCCGAGTGCCTGCACCGGCGCGGTGTGGGCGTGGACCTGGTGGTGCCCGGGGACGCCGAGCCGTGGCGTGGCGAGGTCCCCGCCGACGTCGAGGTGGTCCCGCTCAGCGAGATCACCACGGGTCCGGGCGCCACTCCGACCCCGGCCACCGTGGCGGCACTGACCGCCGGCCCACTGATCGTCATCGGCGCCGACACCCTGGCCGGTGACTATGAACTGTCGCTGTTGGCGATGCGGGTACGCATGCTCAACGTCGCCGCGAAGGCGGGACAGCCTGCCGCCCTGGTGAACTTCAGCCTGCCGGAGAAGATCCACCCGGACGCCCGGCGCATCCTGCGCACCCTCGCCCCTGAGGTGCAGGTCCGGGCCCGTGACCCGTTGTCGGCGCAGCGCGCCGAGAAGGTGCTGGGACGCGAGGTCGGCTGCACCCCGGACATCGCTGCCCTGCTGGCCCCGGCAGAGACTGAAGACAGCGCTGACAGTGCCGGCAGTGCAGGCAGTGCAGGCAGTGTCGCATTGGTCCCCAACGCCCACCTGGCCGGCATGTACGACACCGGCACCGATCAGCTGGTCGAATGGTGGCGTGACATCGCTGTCGCTCTGGATCGTCCGGTCGAGGTCGTGGTGCACGACATCCGCGAGAGCGTGGGGGACATCGTCCAGGGCGAGCGCATCACCGCCGCCCTCGAGGAGGCCGGTGTGGACGTGGCGCTGACCGTGCCGCGGACAGCGGCGGAGGCGAAGGCGGCGCTGTCACGGGCCAGCCTCTGTGTCTCGGCCCGGATGCACGCCTGCGTCGCCGCCCTGAGCAGCGGGGTACCCACCGTGGGCATTGGGTACGTGGGCAAGTTCAGCGGACAGTTCTCCTGGTACGGCGACCTCGGCACGGTGCTGGAGTACCGCGCCGGGTTGGAGGCCGCGGAGGTCGTCCGGGCCGCACAGGAACTTCAGGACGCCCACTGTGGCCCGAACGCTGCCGATGCTGCCGCCGCCGATGCAGACGGCGCCGCGGTCACCGACCTGGTCACCAGGGAGGTCATCGGGGAGGGGACGGTCACCGACCAGATCCGCCGGGACTACGCCGAGCTGCTCGATAGTGCGGCGTCCGACACGGAGACAGTGAAGGCTGCGGAGGACACGGGGGCCGAAGCGGCCAACGCTTCCTAGATGTAGGAAGGCAGGACGTGATGTTGTCCGCCAGCGGTGCGTTCTTCTATGTCACTGCACTGCACCGGGCGCGGAGGCTCTGCGCTCGGTGTCACGGTTCTCGATGGCCTGGGCGACTTCGCTGATGGCCGTTCGGATCGTGTCGCCGTAGGTGTCCTCCGATAGTGCTGAGGCGTGTTGGCCTGCGTTGTTGATGTGCTCGGTGGCTGCGTCGAATGCGCTCAGACGGCGGAGGTTGTCGGCGATGTTCAGGTAGAGGCTCGGGTAGAAGCCGACAACCTGGAGGCTTGCGTGATGTTGTTGCGCGCGCTCGTCGGTGAGCGCGCCCGCGGCGTCGAGAGCGCGCACGTCCCAGATGAGTGCCTCAGCTGGGTTTTCGTAGAGGTCGGCCAGGTAATGAGCGAGAGTACAGCGATGGAAAGGGTCGCCTGTCACTCCGATCTGGGACCAGATGGAAAGCAGGTCGCGACGTGCGGACTCGGTGTCGCCGTCGCGGCCGAGGAGGATGGCTCTGCTGATAGCTTCCATCGTCGGGTCGGGCGTGGCGGTAGGTGTGTTGGTCATGAGAGTGGTTCCGTCCTTCTGATTTTGGGTCGTGTTTGCGGCGTTGAGCCCGCTGTTTCAAGGTGTGGCAGGGTCGGTCGTAGCTGGAGGGTTTCGGCAGGGCATTACGATCGTGGTGAGGTCGCCGTCGTCAGCTGAGCGGGCTGTGACTGGTTGGTCTGGCCCACGAATGTCGAGCATCACATCGTTTCCGAGCGCGTAGCTCAGCGCCGGGTAGAACGCGGTCATCTCGAACCAGAGGGTCAGATCAGGCCCGCTCGCCGAGCCATTGAGGTCCAGGGTGTCGCCGGACATGAGGAGGCTCGCTCGGCTCCCGTCTACGCGCAGACCGACCTTCTCGGGCGCCTGGCGCTCCAGTGCTTTGAGGATCTGCTGCTTTTCGACGGTGAGGCGATGCGTCACCGCTGGCAGTGAACGGAGCAGGAGTCGGTAGTCAGGGAAGACCTGGGTCAGCAGGCGGCAGTGCGCGACAGTTCCGTCGCCCAGATGGAGGTCCAGGGTTCGCCCGCCTGCCTCAAGTCTCACGCTGGGGCTTCGACGCAGTCGGGAGGTTGCGGTCCGGAGATCCTCGCCGGCCAGCGTTCCTGCCCACGATCCGGCAGGCGGGCGGCTGGGCACCAGTGTGCGTGTGGCGAGGCGGTATCGGTCGGTCGCTGTCAGTGTGAGGGCGTCACGGTCGGATTCGAGTCGAATGCCACCCAGTACCGGTATCTCGGGATCGTGAACGGTGGTGGCGAGCACTTGATCGACGGCAGCCGCGAGCACCGGACCTGGCAGCTCGCAAAGGATGAGGCGAGTCTCCTCTTCGAGGGAGGCTTTGAGCACCTCCGCGGCTTGCTGGATGCTGGCGGCGTCGGCGGCGACCTTGGCAACCTGGTTATCGATCAGGCGCACCGCCTCCTCTGCGCTGGCGGCGAAGAACCTGCTGATGGTGGGCAGCGGCATCCCGATCTCGCGCAGCTGCCGTATCTGCAACGCCTGGGCGAGCTGCGACTCGCTGTAGAACCGGTATGCGGTCGACGGGGCGACACGTTCAGGCTGGAGCAGCCCTGCGTCGTCGTAGAAGCGAAGCGCGCTTCTGGTCAGCCCGGAGAGCTGGGCGAATGCGCCGATTGACATCAACTCTGGGTAACTCACCCGACCATCATCAGGCCTCAACCAACTCGAATGTCAACCCGACGCCTGCCGTCAACAATGTCGCGCCCGAAACACTTGGGAGGACCCGGACACCTCCGCACGACGCCCCTGTACCGTCCCCGTCAGATCCGGGACGGGCGAGTGGCCATCACCAGGAAAACGATCGCCGCCAGGGTCTGCACGGTCACGATCCCGCCGAGCAGCACCCCGTCAGTGGTGAGCAGCAGGGCCACCAGGGGGACCAGGCGTCCGATCGACCAGGTGAGGAACACCCGGTCGAGGCCCTTCATCAGGGGGATCTTCACCGACAGGTTCGTCGACAACGACGCCACACAGAACACCGCGGTCACCGCGAGGACCAGCGGGGTGAGCGCATCGTCGTCCGGCAGGGAGAAGATCAGCGCACCGGACTGCACGACCGCACAGCCGATGCCCAGCACCACACCCCCGAGGGCGCAGAGCCGGCTCCACTTCGCGGTGGTGGCGGTGTTGTTCTCACGGATGGCGGCGGCGATCTTCGCCTCCAGGGACGGGGCGATGACCTGCTGCGCCAGCGAGCCGAAGCCACCGGTCAGCCGCACGACCACCGCCCAGATCTCCTGGTAAGGGCCCAGGAACGGGGTGAGGAACCCTTGGATCTGGAAGCCGCACTCGGAGACGAAGGTCGCCCCGGTGGCACGGCTGGAGTCGGCGAAGTAGCGACGGTGGTCGGCGTCGGCCATCGTGCGGCGGGACGCCCACCACTGCGGCAGCAGCCGGTTCTCGGTGCGCAGCAGGATCAGCAGGCTGCCCACCAGCGGGTTCATGGCGGCGACCACGATCAGGCCGGCGTGGAAGGGCAGGAACCACACGACGACCACGGTGGCGGCCACGTTGACCACACCGAAGATCAGTCGGGCGGTGGAGTAGACGTCCATCCGCTGCTCCTGGGTCACCACGGCCACCGCCATGAGGTAGGTGCCGTTGGTGATGACCAGCAGGGCGGTCCAGGCCGCGATGGCGGACACCGAACCCGCGGAGGAGGAGCCAGGGATCTGCAGCGCCAGGGCCACGATGCCGCAGACCGCGGTGACGGCGAGCAGGCTGCTCCAGGACACGGCCGTGGCCGTGGAGCGGGTCGGACCGGCGACGGTGAGGTAGCGGCTGTGGTAGCCCAGGATGGACGTCCTGGCCAGCACCGTGGCCAACGCCAGTGGCAGCATGAGGTACGCCAGCTGCCCGGTCTGCTGCCCGAAGATGGGCAGCAGCATGGCGAGGAAGTTGAGGCCCTGCCCGATCAGGGCCGGGCCCATCCGCCGGATCACGCGTGCGTGTGTGCGGAGGGTTCAGAGGACCCAGTGGGCCCAGTGGACCCGGTGTCGCCGCCAGGTCCGGTCGAGCCGGAGGATGAGTCGGAAGCCTCGGAAGACGCGGCCGTCTCAGAGGACGCAGCAGGGGCGGAGGTCGAGGCGTTCTGACGCTGACGGTCCACGGCCTGGGCGGTGGAGCTGTAGCCGTAGCCGTACCCCTTCTTCCCGTAGCTGCTGGCCTTGATCGGGGACATGGTCACCACGGTGCCCAGGACGTGGGCACCGACCTGGCGCAGGTTGGAGGAGGTCTGGCTCAGCTGCTCGGAAGTGGTGTTGGCGTAGCGGACGGTCAGCAGCACACCGTCGGCCGCGGTGGCAACCAGGGTGGCGTCGGTGACCGGCAGGACCGGGGAGGCGTCGATGATGACGTAGTCGTACTGCTCGCCTAGTGTCTCCAGCAGGGTGGTGAACCGCTTGGACCCCAGCAGCTCGGACGGGTTGGGCGGCTGCGGACCGGAGGTGATCACGGACAGGCCCTCCGCGCGGACCTGCTGGGTGACCTCGTTGATCTCGGCCTCACCGGCGAGCACGGTCGACAGGCCGACCGCGGTCTGCAGGTTCTCACCGAGGTAGTTGGCGACCTGCGGGCGGCGCAGGTCCGCGTCGACCAGGCACACCGACTCGCCGTCGTCGGCCAGGGCCAGCGCCAGGTTGGCGGCGACGGTCGACTTGCCCTCACTGGGCATGCCACTGGTCACCGCGATGACGGACGGACGGTTGTCGACGTCGAGGAAGCGCAGGTTCGTGCGCAGCTCACGGAACTGCTCGGCGGCGGCCACAGGGGCGCCGGTGAAGTCCAGGACGTGACGCTCGGCCAGGTCGTCGGTGGTGCTGATCATGCCGACACCGGGCAGTCCCGTGATGGTCTCGATCTCGTCGCGGTTGCGGATACGACGGTCGGTGACACCGCGTGCCAGGGCGGCGATGACGCCGATCAGGCCACCGGCCACGGCACCGATGAGGATGTTCTGCAGGGTCAGCGGGGAGGACGGGTCCTCCGGGGTGGTGGCGTCGTTGAACGGGGCCAGCGAAGCGGACCCGGTGGCTCCTGCCCCGGTGGTGTCGTTGAGTTCGCTGACCATCTGGGAGAGCTGGGTGGCGGCGGAGTTGGCGATGTCACGGGCCTGCCCGGCGTCGGGGGCGGTGACGTTGAGGCCCAGGACCACGGTGTCTTGGTTGGCGCCGGCGGAGATCATGTCGGAGACCTCGCCGATCGACTCATCCAACCCGAGGTCGTCCACCACACGCTCGGCGAGCGCGCGGCTGCCGGCGATTTCGGCGAAGGTGCCGACCTGCGCCTGGCTGAGCAGGGAGCCGCGGTAGGCGTCGGCGGAGTTCGCTGAGTTCGGCGTTCCCACGTAGAGCTGTGAGGTGGCGGTGTACTGCTTGGTCATCAGCGCGGAGGCGCCCCAGCCGATGAGGGCGCCGGCGACGGCTCCGGCGATGATCATCCAGAACCACCGGGCGAGGTAGCCCGCGTAGGTGGCGAGATAGTTCTTCTCGGCGGCTCCGTCGGTCGTCTGGGAGTGGCGGGCGGTCATCGGGAGAGTCCTTGTCTGTAGGTTCTGTTGCGGCTGTAGCGGCTGTAGCGGCTGTTGAGGCTGTTGTGAGGGAGAGGGGACGTGACGTCTTCGGTTGTGTTGTCGTTCGGCCAGGGCGACTGCCCCGACCAGGAGCGGCACCATGGGTGTGGCGTGCCGGAGGGCCGAGCCCCAGTCCGGCTCGAAGAGCCCCTGGACGATGAGGAACGCCAGGGGCACCGCGATGAACCGGGCCATGAGCCTGGTCTCGGCGACCGGGACCCGCTCGCTGCGGTAAGGGGAGTCGGCCGTGCCGTAGGCCCGGGAGGTGGCGGCGGCGGTACGCACCGCATTGATCCAGATGAAGGCGAAGACGCAGCCGATGATCAGGTAGTACGGGGAGAGCTTGAGGACCATCGGCAACGGCACGATGAAGAACAGCGTGGACAGAACCACGTTCACCATGCCGCCGAGAGGTTCGGGGAGCTCGATGTACCGGGAGATCAGCGACCCGGTGTTCTCCTGGCGGGCCTCGCCTTCGTTGACGGCGGTGCGGAAGTAGTCGGCGGGTTGGCCGGTTCCGATCCAGATCGCCAGGCCGGCCAGGGCGGACAGCCCGATGATCATCCAGATCACCCGACTGACCTTGGGGCTGACCCGCCTCCCGGTGAGGGTGTGACGGCGGGACAGCACGAACCTGATCAGTACGTACAGTCCCGCGACGATGGACCAGTATGTCCGGTACTCGAGGCCGAGCACCAACAGGGTGACCACCACGATGATCTCGCCGAGGAGGTTCAGCGGCATCAACGCGATGACGATGATGCCCAGGGAGATCAGGACCTCCTTGGTGTACGTCGCCTGGTACAGGCCGATGAGCACCGGGGTGGCCAGTGCGAGGATCAGCGACACCCGGCCGAGGTGGATACCGCCGATCCGGACCAGCACGATGCCCAGTGCGGTGGAACCGATGATCGCGCCGAGGACCGAGGCGGCGGTCGGGGAGTCGGCCATCCCCAGCCCCGAGTAGAATTCTGCGATCACCGAGTAGGAGCCGTACCCCAGGTCAGTGGCGCTGAACGGGGAGGTCATGATCTCCTGGATGGTGCCGGCGTCGTTGCCGAAACCACCGAAGCGCCCGGTGATCGTCGCCCGGGCGATGAGTCCGAGGCCGATCGCGGCAAGGCCGAGCAGCAGCGAGAGCACCAACGGGGACGCCGTCACCCGCTGCAGTGGCGAGAGTCGGGACGCTCCGTTGGTGCTTCCGTCCTTGATGGTGCGGTTGGTCACCCGGCGACACCCCCTGTCGTGCGCTGTCTGCGTCCGGCGCGCTGCAGCGCCAGGCGGTAGACCTCCTGCAGCTTGGCGCGCTGGGCCTCGGGGGTGTGTGCCCGGTCCAGGGCCGACCAGTGTGTCGGGTCGGCACCGGTGTCGAGGATTGCCAGCGCCTTGTCCGCGGCGTCCTGCGGGGTGTCGAAGCGGGCGGTCGCCGGGCATTCACGTAGAGCGGGGATGTCCCTGACCAGCAGCGGTACGCCGATCCGACGGGCCTCGAGCACGGCCATGGGGAATCCGTCCCACCGCGCGGTGTGCACCAGCACCGACAGGCCGGCGACGGTCTCGCGCAGCTCGTCGCCGGACAGCCAGCCGGTGACCTCGACGCCGGCGTCGGTCAACAGGTCCACCAGGGAAGCGTCCTTGCCGTCGCCGTCGCCGACCCACACGAAGCGGGCGTCCGGGCGGGCCTTGCGGATCAGTTCCGCGGTCTGCGCGAAGAACTCGGGGTCCCGTTGCGGGGTCACCCGCGACACCACGCCGACCACCGGGGGCTCGGACGCCTCGGGTGCCCAGCTGTCCGGCGTGGCCGGGTGGGCGTCCGACAAGGCGTTGGGGACGACGACCACCGGGACGCGCGTGCCGTTGCCGAGCACCTGCCGCGGCAGGATGCCGCGCGGGTCCAGGTCGAGCATCAGCTCACCCTCCCAATCAGCGCAGGGGGCGCCGACGGTGGTCAGCGGGTGCAGGACCTGCTCCACGCCACGGAAGGCCCGACGCTTCCACGTCGGGATGTCGGCGCGCTCGAAGGCGAAGCTGTGCGGGGTGTAGACCACCGGGACCTCCCGGCGTCCCGGGGTGACCCTGTCGGCCATCCAGGCCAGACGGGCGTAGGCGCCGGCGAAGCTGGAGTGGGCGTGGACGACGTCGGGGGTGTGGGTGCGCACCGCGGCACGGATCGCGGCGACCGCCGCCCGCGGATCCTCCGGCATGTCCAGATCCACCGCGAAGGCACCGGGGGTGCGTCCTGCGGTGGGGGAGGTGCTGCGGGCGTTGTTGGCCAGCAGCAGGTGCTCGAGGTCCCCGGCCAGCTCGGCGTACTGGTTGACCGCGGTGGCCACGCCGCCGTCGAAGCAGTCGGTTACGTGCAGGACGCGCAGGCCACTGAGGTCACCGTGGTCACCGTGGTCACCGTGGTCAGCATCCGCGGCGGTCGAGGGGCGTTGGGAGGTCGTCGTCATCTAGTAGGCTCCCCGCGAGACGGCGACGGCCTTCACGGTCTGCAGGATCGTCCGGACGTCGAGGGCCAGGGACCAGTTGTCCACGTAGTACAGGTCGAGTTCCTCGGCCTGTCGGGCGGAGAGGTCGGAGCGGCCGCTGACCTGCCAGAGGCCGGTGATGCCCGGGCGGACCTCCATGCGCATCCGCATGTCCTGGCCGAAAGCGTCGACCTCGTGCTGCAGGTGGGGGCGCGGACCGACGACGCTCATCGTGCCCAGCAGGGAGTTCACGAACTGCGGAAGCTCGTCGATGCTGGTCTTGCGGATGAACTTGCCGACCTTGGTGATGCGGGGGTCGTCCTTCATCTTGAACAGACCCTCGGCACCGACCTCCTTGCGCAGGGCCTTGAGCCGCTCGTCGGCGTCGGTGTGCATGCTGCGGAACTTGAAGATGCGGAAGGACGCACCGTGGTAGCCGATGCGGTTGGAGACGTAGAACACCGGGCCGCCGTCCTCCAGCTTGATGGCCAGGGCGGTGATCGCCAGGATCGGGGAGACCGCGATGAGTGCCAGGGCGGAGACGCAGATGTCGAAGATGCGCTTGGACAGGCCGTTGGCGGCGTTGAAGCGGGGCCGGTCGACGTACAGGGCGTGACCCTGACCGGTCGGGACCACGTTGAGTCGGGTACCGGCGATGCCCTCGATCATCGGGTCGAGGTAGAGACGCATGCTGAGGCGTTCCAGGTGCCAGGACAGACGGCGCAGGTTGCGGTGCCCGAAGGCGCCGAGGGAGGCGACCCACACAGCATCGCAGGTGTAGGCGGCGGCGGTGGCCACGAAGTCCTCGTTGGAGAAGTCCTCGTCGATGATGATCGACTCGACCGGGGTGTCACCGGTGTCGCTGAGCCGGTTCTGGTTCTGCGGGTCGGTGATCAGGATCGCGTGGATCCAGTCGTGCTTGTTCTGCCGGTGCTCGGCGTCCGCCAGGATCTCGTTGACGTCGGCGACGTTGCCGATCACCAGGAACTTGCGCTGCAGGTCGGTACGGAAGCGCTCGGTGTAGCGGTGCAGCAGGAGACGGCAGACCACCATGAGTGCCAGACCGACGGGCAGTCCCACCAGGGCGAACTGGCGGAAGAGCGAGTAGTCGTCGGAGACGGCGTCGACGCAGGCCAGCAGGGCGGCGTAGATCAGGGAGCCCTTGAGGATGTTCTCCCGGCCGATCGGCGGGAAGGCGCGGGCCTGGTGGCTGTAGGCGCGGGCGAACGTGAGTGCGACCAGCCAGCAGGTGGTGAACAGGGCGGTCATCCCGATGCTGCGGGCGGAGACCGCCTGATCGACGAAGGCCCAGCCGCGGGGGTCCCAGAGCCACAGGCTGACGGCGTTGGCGAGGAAGGTCGCCAGGAAGACGGTGACTCCGTCGACGGCGATGAAGTTCCACTTGCGTCGGAGGTGCCGTTCCTGGCGGGCGGCCCGGGCGGTGGCGATGCGCTGGCCGACGGTTTGCGCCGGGGCCTTCGCGGGCCTGGTGGCCGTCTTGGTGGCCGTTTTACCGGCACTGCCCTGGGACGCTTCAGGAGCGCCGTCAGGCAGGTCCGGGAGATCGGAGAGTTCGGGAGAGCGGGGAGAGGCAGTGGTCGGTTTTCCGAGGATCACAGCGATTCACTTTGTTCTGCCGACCGGTGGAGACCGGCCGGGGAGGCGGAGAGGGGAGAGAGGTGAGGGGTGAGGGGTGAGGGAATTGGAGGAGTTTGGAGGAGTGAGGGTGGGAGAAGTGAGGGTTTCGTGAGGGAATTTGGAGCAACTGACCCTTATGGTAGTGCGACCTCGGAGGTCTGGCTAGGTGGATTCAATGACGTTCCTGTTACATCTCGGCGTCGCGTCGCCGTCATGTCCGTGACTGTTTCGTGCCTGTTTCAGGACTCGCCCGTGTCATTCCGCGGACCCTGTACGTGTCAGCTTTCGCCTCCGATACAGTTGGGGAATGCCTTCGACTCGTCCGACTCGTCCAGTTTCCGGTCGTCACCGTCTACCCTCTCCCCGCCCGGTCGGGTGGAGCCTGACCGTGGCCGCGCTGTCGACCGTGATGATGACCATCGACATCACGATCGTCCTGGTGGCGCTGCCGGCGATTACCGAGGACCTCGGCCTGTCACTGTCGGGGGCGCAGTGGGTGATCAACGCCTACAGCCTCACCTTCGCCTCACTGATGCTCGCTGCCGCCGCGCTGTCGGACATCATCGGACGTCGGCGTATCTTCCTCATCGGCCATGTGTTGTTCCTCGGGGCGTCGATCGGCTGCATCGTCACCGGTAGTGAAGCCGGGATCATCATCTTCCGGGCGCTGCAGGGCGCCGGCGGCGCCCTGGTGTTCGGCACCTGTACACCGCTGCTCGCCGATGCCTTCGACACCAGCGACCCGGACGCTGCGTCCTACAAGGAGAACTCGGCGAAACGCACCCGTGCCGTGGCAGCCATGATGGGCATCGGCGGCGCGGCCAGTGCCTTCGGGCCGTTGGTCGGCGGTGCACTGGTGGAGACCGGCACGTGGGAGTGGATCTTCGCGATCAACATCCCGATCGGCATCTTCGTCATCGTCGCCACGCTGGTCGTGATCCCGGACATCCACGGTGAGCAGAAACTGGAGGAGGCGCAACTGGCTGCCCGTCAGGGCGCTGGCCAGGGCGCCAGGAAGCCCCTCGGCAGCGGCGCGCGGATCTCGGTGATCGCCATGATTCTCACCATCGTCTCCCTGGTGCTGGTGAACTACGGCATCATCGACGGCCAGGAACAGGGCTGGACCAGCGAGATCATCATCGCCTCGCTCGCCGCCGGTGTGCTGCTGTTCGCCGCGCTGATCCTGTTCGAGCTGTCCAAGCGGGACGCCGCGATGATCGACTTCCGGTTGTTCCGCATCCCCGCCTTCGCCACGGTGACCTTCAACGCCTTCGCCTCGCGTATGTTCAGCTTCGGCATGATGCCCTTCATCATCCTGTGGCTCGCCGGGCAGCTGGGGCTGTCCGCCCTGGAGATCGGTTACGTCTCGAGCGCCCTGGCGGTGCCGATGGTGATCTTCTCCGCGGTCGGCATGGTGCTGACCCGCTGGATCCCGGTCGGTGTGGTGCAGGCTGTCGGCATGTTCGTGGTCGCCGGTGGCCTCATGCTGGGTCTGCTGATGGACACCGGCTCGGGCTGGTCGGACCTGCTGCCGATGTACCTGGTGCTGGGTACCGGTACCGGCCTGATGCTGCCGCACGTGATGTCGCTGGCGGTGGCGGTGGTGCCCACCGAGCGCACCGGTATGGCGACGGGTCTGGCGAACACCGCACTGCCGCTGGGTACGGCCTTCGGTGTGGCGGTCTACGGTGCGTACCTCTCGGACCGGGTGAATTCCGGGATCGACGGGATGGCGTTCCCGCCGGGAATGCCGGAGGAGTCGGTGGACTCGGTGCGCGAGGCGGCCGAGGGCGGTCTGTTCACGGAGATCGCCCAGGTGTCGCAGCAGATCGCGGACGAGACGCTGGGCTTCTTCATCGACGGTCTGCACGGCATCTTCATCATCGCCGCGGTGCTGGCCGTGCTCGGCGCTCTGGCGTCGCTGATCTTCATCCGTGGCATGGACGGGACGGGCAAGGCGAGCACGAAGGAGCCGAAGAAGGCCCCGGCGAAGCGCTAGTTCCGCTCACAGCAATCGATCACACCTGCCTCGATATCTTCCGCGTCGTGAAAACGTCCTGACCTGCAGGTCTCACGATGCGGAAATCGAGGGAGGTGTGATCGATGAGCGGCGAGCCCCCGGGGCAGGAGGGGACTAACCCCGCTTCAGCTCGTCGGAGAGGGTGTGGAACTCCGGGCTGGGGTTACCGAAGCGGTGCAGGGTCATCGAGACCGCCTGCTCCTTGAGCCAGTAGCGCAGCTCCACGCGGCCGGAGACGGTCACGTCGTCGTTGAGCAGGCACACCTCGGGACGCGAGGCCATCTCGACGAGGGTGTCCTGGCTCTGCGAGCCGACGACACGGACCCGGGCGCCGACGCCGGAGTCGTAGGACCCGGCAGCCAGCGCCGCGGTGAAGGCGGCATCGTCGGCGGGGCTGGTCTTCAGCTCCGGGAAGAGAGCGGCACCGGCGGCCAGGGCGTCACTGACCGCGGCGGAGACGGCAGGATCGACGACCACGCGCAGCGTGGAGCCGGCGCGGTGGGCGGCGATGAGGACACGGGCGACCTCCGCGGCACTGGCGTCGGCGCTGATCCGCACCACGACGTCGGCCGGGCGGTAACGGAAGACGTTCGCCTCGGCGGTCAGGCCCGTCAGGTCGCGCGGGGTGCCGAACTCGGAGTTCCAGGCGGCGGCGTCGGACACACCGGCTGCGGTCAGCCACGTGGCCTCGTCGCCGGAGACGGCGGCGGTCTTCGAGAGCTCGGAGATGTAGTTGTCCACGGCGGAGGAACCGGTCTTGGCGGTACCGGCGGCACGGGCGGCGCCGGCGTCGTCGCCGTCGGACCAGTTGCCCATCAGCATGACGTAGTTCGGGCCACCGGCCTTGGACCCCAGGCCCACCGAGGACTGCTTCCAACCGCCGAAGGACTGGCGCTGCACGATCGCACCGGTGATGCCGCGGTTGACGTAGGCGTTGCCGACCTCGATCTCGTCGACCCACTGACGGACCTCGTTGGTGTCGAGGCTGTGGATGCCGCCGGTCAGGCCGAAGTCGGTGGCGTTCTGCAGTTCCAGCGCCTCGTCCAGATCCTTGGCGTGCATCAGGCCGAGCACCGGGCCGAAGACCTCGGTGAGGTGGAAGAAGGAGCCGGGCTTCACGCCCTCCTTGATTCCGGGGGACCACAGGCGACCGGAGTCGTCGAGCTGCTTGGGCTTCAGCAGCCAGGACTCACCGGGTTCGAGGGTGGTCAGCGCACGCTCCAGCTTGTCGGAGGGCAGCTCGGTGAGCGGGCCCATCTCGGCGCGCATGTTCGTCGGCCAGTCGACGATCATCGAGGACGCGGCGTCCAGCAGCTGGCGGCGGAAGCGCTCGGAGTTGTAGACCGAGCCGACGAGGATGCCCAGCGACGCAGCCGAGCACTTCTGGCCGGCGTGGCCGAAGGCGGAGTACACCAGGTCGGCGACGGCCAGGTCGCGGTCGGCCGAAGGGGTGACGATGATGCCGTTCTTGCCCGAGGTCTCGGCGTTGATGACCAGCTCCGGGCGCCAGGACTCGAACATCGCGGCGGTCTCGGAGGCGCCGGTGAGGATCACACGGTCGACCGAGGGGTGGCTGACCAGGGTGCGTCCGGCGTCGCGGTTGGCGGGGTACACACCGTGCAGCACATCGCGCGGCACGCCGGCGTCCCAGGCGGCCTCGATGATGGCCATCGAGCAGTGCGGGGTGGGCTTGGAGGGCTTGTGGATCACCGCGGCACCGGCGGCCAGGGCGGCGAAGGTGCCGCCGGCCGGGATGGCCAGCGGGAAGTTCCACGGCGGGGTGACCAGCACGACCTTGTCCGGGTTGAAACGCACACCGTCGGCGGATTCGATGTCCTCGAGTTCCAGGGCGAGATTGGCGTAGTAGCGGGCGAAGTCGATGGCCTCGGAGATCTCGGCGTCCGACTGCGACACGGCCTTGCCCACCTCGGCGGCGGCGATGGACACCAGGTGTCCGCGGCGGGCGGCGAGGATGTCGGCGGTGCGGTACAGGATCGCGGCGCGCTCGGCGGCGGGGCGGGCGGCCCAGTCGGCGGCGGCGGAGTGGGTGTCGGCGACGAGTGCGTCGATCTCCTCGTCGGCGATGATCCGCGGGGCGGGCTGTGCGTCGATCCAGCCGTCCTCCGCGGAGGTGGCGATCGCGTCGGCGGCCCACTGCTGGTTGGCGGTCAGCGCGGGATCGGTGTCGGGCTCGTTGACGAAGGCGGGGATTCCGCCGTTCTCGGGGGTGTAGGACGCGGCGAGCGCCTCGGAGGACGGCTCGACCTCCGCGCCGCGGTCCTGCTGGTGGTTGGCGGCGGGGGCGGTGTGGCCGTTCTCCTCGAGGATGGCGGCGAGGTCGTCCAGGGAGGAGCGGAAGCGCTCGGCCTCGCGGGTGAAGATCTCGTTGCCGGGGGCGAGGTCGAAGATGCCGGACATGAAGTTGGCGCTGGCGGAGTTCTCCTCCAGGCGGCGGACCAGGTAGGAGATCGCGGCGTCGAACTCCTTGGGGCGCACGGCGGGGACGTAGAGCAGCAGCTGTCCGACATCCGAGCTCACGGCCTCTGCCTGCTCGGAGGCCATGCCCTGCAGCATCTCGAACTCGACGCGGTCGGAGACACCGCGCTCGACGGAGAGCAGGTGGCCGAAGGCGATGTCGAAGAGGTTGTGGCCGGCGATACCGAGGCGCAGTCCGCGCATGTTCTCCGGCTGCAGGGCCCAGTGCAGCACCAGCTTGTAGTTGGCGTCGGTGGCCTGCTTGGACTCGCAGGTGGTGACCGGCCAGCCGGCGACCTCGGCGTGGACGGTCTCCATGGCGAGGTTCGCGCCCTTGACCAGGCGGACCTTGATGCCTGCACCGCCGTCGGCGACGCGGTCATTGCCGAAGGCGGAGAGCTCCTGGAGGGCGCCGAGGGCGTCGGGGAGGTATGCCTGCAGGACGATGCCGGCCTCGAGGTTCTTGGTCTCGGGGAGGCTGAGGAGGCGGCGGAAGACGGCGATGGTGAGCTTGAGGTCGCGGTATTCCTCCATGTCCAGGTTGATGAACTTGGAGCCGGCCGGGGCCTTGGCGGCCTCGAGGTACAGCGGGGTGAGGCGCTCGACGACGTAGTCGACGGTGTCCTCGAAGCCCCACATGGACAGCTGGGAGGAGATGGAGGAGACCTTGATGGAGACGTAGTCGACGTCGTCGCGGGCCAGCAGGCGGCGGGAGTCCTCGAGGTGCTTGTCTGCCTCCTTCTCGCCGAGGACGGCTTCACCGAGGAGGTTGATGTTCAGGCGGTGGCCACCGGCGGTGAGCTCGGCGACAGCCTTGCCGAATTTGTTCTCGCGGGCGTCGACGATCATGTGGCCGACCATGCCGCGGATGCGCTGCTGGGCGACCGGGACGACGACGTCGGGGAGGAGGGTTCCGAGTTTGGACCCCATGAGGATCTGGGCCCGGTCCAGGGCGCTCATGGTTGAAGGCGTGATCTTCCCGAGCTCGGAGAGCGCCCGGGCGGCGGCCTTCCGGTCCTCGGTGCGCACCACGCGGTCGACGAAACCGACGGTGAAGTCGAGGCCGTTGGGGTCGGAAAGCACGGCGGACAGACGCTCGGCGGCGGGGTCGGTGTGCTTCTTCGCGTCCTTCGCGGAGGAGGCCTGGCTGGCCTCGAGCCAGGTGACGACCTTGTCGACAGCGGCCTCGGCCAGTTCGGTGAGGTGAGCGGTGTCGGGGGTGCGGTTGTCGGTGATCACGATGGGTCCTCCTCGGGTGCGCGTAGTCGTAACGTTGTCCGTTGCGTCTCTTGTCCGACCAGTGTGGATGCGGTCAGTCCAGCGGCGAAAGGGCTGATTCCGGTTCCAGATCATGTTTGAGTCAGAAATGCGCGGATTGTCGCACAACTGTGGGAGGGTGGTGGGTATGACTGACGGGAACACGAGCGGCATCCTGCCCGGGGACGAGCTGGATGATGCGCAGGAGCCGCGTCGCGGCCGACCACGGATCCAGGACGCGGCGGACGACATCGTCGCCGGTGTGTTGGCCACCGCCGGTCCGAGGGTGGGTGGGCGCGACTACTCGTCCCGTCGTATCGCCCTGATGACCGGACTGAGTCAGCCGGTGGTGAGTCGGGCGATGCGCCGGATCCGTTCGGGGTCAGGTCACGGGGTCGGCGCCGGAGCCGTTCCCGGGATGGACGCGGACCGTCCTCCGGTCGCGGAGCGCTCCGAGACGGAGACCCCGCGCAACCTCCGGGTCCGCGAGTTCCGGGTGGAGTACCCGCGGCTGACCATCCTCTTCGAGCAGGGAGGACAGGAGGTTCACGGGGAGCAGCAGGCCTCCGCGCGGCGCGCGGCGGCGGTGATGGCGGTGCTGCAGGTGTCCGGGGTCTCCGGCTGGCCGCAGCAGCAGGCGTCCTTCGACGAGGGGGACGAGCCGCTGCCGGCCGGTGTCCTCCGGGTGATCTGGGAACCCGGTGGCCAAGGGTGGGACGCCTTCCTGGCACAGGTCTCCGCGGTTCTGGACTCCTGTGCACAGTCGGTCGACGCCATTCCCGGCGATCTTCTGGCCCAGCTCTCCAGTGCGGTGGGACGCGGACTGCACGGGGTGCAGTGGCGTCGCGCAGTGTCGCAATCCAGGGCCGGCGGGGAATCGGACGCAGTGTCCGGGGAGGGTGTGGACGCCGCGTCCGACACCGGGGCAGGGGCGGGGTCAGGCTCACTGCGGGCCCGGCGAAACGAGGCAGATTTTGACTCAAATTACTTATCCCTGGCGGAGTATCCGCCCCCGACCAACGCTCGGACAGGCGCAACACCAAGACATTTACAGAACGAAATCTCAGTCACCGAGCAGATCGCCATCGCCCTGCGCAAAGAGATCATGAACGCCGGCTATCAGGCCGGTGACCGTGTCACCAGTCCGCGTCTGGCCCAGCACATGGACATCCCGGTCTCCACGGTCCGGTCGGCGATGCGGCGCATGGTCGACGACGGCCTGCTCACCACCTCCGGCGGTTCCTTCGCGCTCCCTCTCGTCACGGGCAAGGACATCATCGACCTCTACGCCGCCCGTCTCCAGGTCGGCCGGGTGATCCTGAGAGCCTGCACCGCACGATCCCGTCACCACCTGCTGGCCTCCCAGCTGGCGCTGCGCGGTGTGGTGGCCGCGGCTGAACAGGGCACCGCGTCGGACGTGGACCAGGCGGACCTGCACTTCCAGCAGACCCTGGCCGATGCCAGCGGTCTGCCGCAGTCATCACGCATCTTCCACCAGCTCACGCTGCGTCTGCGCATGTTCATCTCGGTGCTGCAGCTGGATTACACCCCCGCGGTGCAGCGCATCGTCAGCGACGACCGCACCATTCTCGATGCGTTGATGTCCGGGGAGGCCGGCAAGGACACCGCTCTCCGGGTCTGGCGCGGAAAGCTCGACAACGCGGTGCGCCACATGGTCTACGTCTCGCCGACCAGGTTCGACCCGGAACTGTGGGAGCAGCTGGTGGGCAAGTCGCAATAGGGGGCTGATCGGGGAGTAGGGGACGTACCGCAGGTGCGGTACATGAGGTGTCTGCGTCAGGGGGATTCGACGGGGTGGGGTCGGACGGAAGACTCATAAGTGTCACAACCGCAGAGGCCGACAAGACGACAAACGGCCACCACCACAGCAAGGAGAAGAACCATGGCAACCGGAGTCCCGGAACCCACCCAGACCCCCGAAGGCCCGGCATACGAGGGCCGGCTGCTCGACCGTCCCGACGATGAGGTCGTGGACCAGGGCGTCAGCTTCGACGTCAAGACCCTGATGAGCCGCCGGATGTTCCTCGGCGTCGGCGCCGCCGGCGTCGGCTCGCTGGCACTCGTCGCCTGCTCGACCGACAGCTCCAGCAGCGCGGCCACCACTTCCGCCGACAGCACCTCCGCCGCAGCGTCCGGCGACCTGCCGTCCGCCGAAATCCCGGACGAGACCGCCGGCCCGTACCCGGCAGATGGCTCGAACGGCCCGGACATCTTGTCGGAGTCCGGTATCGAGCGCAGCGACATCCGCTCCAACATCGGCGAAGACAACCCGGTCGACGGTGTCCCGCTGGAGTTCACCCTGACCATCACCGACATGGCGAACGACGACGCCCCGTTCGAGGGTGTGGCCGTGTACGCCTGGCACTGCAACGCCCTGGGTGAGTACTCCATGTACTCAGAGGGTGTCGAGGACGACACCTGGCTCCGCGGCGTCCAGGTCGCCGACGCGAACGGCCAGGTCACCTACACCTCCATCGTCCCGGCCTGCTACACCGGCCGCTGGCCGCACATCCACTTCGAGGTCTACCCCGACATCGACTCCATCGACGACGCGGAGAACGCCATCTCCACTTCGCAGCTCGCGATTCCGGAGGACGTCGCCACCGAGGTCTACGAGCTGGACACCTACGAAGGCTCCACCGAGAACATGTCCGAGGTCACCCTCGAATCCGACAACGTCTTCGGCGATGACGGCGGAGAGCTGCAGATCGCGACCATGTCCGGCGACATCGACAACGGTTACACCGCGTCTCTCACCGTCCGGGTCGACACCAGCACTGAGCCGACCGGCGGGGCAGCCCCGGCCGGCGGCGGTGAAGGTGGCCCCGGTGGCGAGCCGCCGGAGGGCGGCATGGGTGGCGAGCCGCCGGCAGGCGAGCCCCCGGCCGGCTCGCCCGGCGCGGAGTCCGAGGACACCGGGAGCACCGGGAGCACCGAAGACTCCGCCGCCTAACCCGCACTGACCTGACCACCACCGGGCCGTCCTGGCCCACCTGATTCATCCATCACACCTGAACCCAAGGAGTTCACCATGTTTGCCAACCTCACCGGCGTCCACGCCCTCGTCATCCTCGCTGTCGTCCTCCTGCTTTTCGGCGCAGCCAAGCTGCCGGCCCTGGCCAAGAGTCTCGGCCAGTCCGTCCGGATCCTGAAGGACGAGACCAAGGAGCAGGCCCCCACGGAAGCAGCAGAGGCAGCGACCGCCGCCGACACCACCGTCCCCGCAGCCGCTACCTCCGCCACCCCCGTCACCAACGACAACGCCTACGTCGCCCCGGCACAGGTCCAGGCACAGCGGACGGCGTGATAACCATGACCACCGCGACCACTGTGTCCCCCCAGGACACCAACACAGAGGCACCAGCCTCCGACACCACCCGGGAGTCCCGGATGCCGCTGTCCGGGCACCTCTCTGAGGCGAAGAAAAGGATCACCCGCTCCGCGCTCGCCCTCGTGGTCGCGGCGGTCATCGCCTACTGCCTGTCCGACCCGGTCCTCGACGTCCTCCGCGCCCCGGTGCTGGAGATCGCCGAGAACCGCAACGCCTCCATCAACTACGACAGCCTCACCGGGGCCTTCGACCTGAAACTGAAGATCGCCCTGTACGGCGGCATCGTCCTGTCGTCCCCGGTGTGGATCTACCAGCTGCTCGCCTACGCCTCACCGGCGCTGAGCCGCCGGGAGAAGAAGTACACCTACGGCTTCCTCGGCGCCCTGATCCCGCTGTTCCTAGCCGGCTGTGCCGCAGGCGTCATAGTCTTCCCCCGGATGGTGGAGCTGCTGACCAGCTTCGCCGCCGAAGAAGACAGCACCATGCTGCAGGCGTCCTACTACGTCGACTTCGTGTTGAAACTGGTCCTCGCCTCCGGTGTCGCCTTCACCCTCCCGGTGTTCTTGGTCGTCCTGAACTTCCTCGGCGTGCTCTCGGCACGCACACTGGCCAAGAGCTGGCGCGGTGCGGTCCTGGCGATCATCATCTTCAGCGCACTGGTCACCCCGGCCGCCGACCTGCTGTCCATGTTCCTGCTGGCCGGCCCCATGGTCCTGCTCTACGCTGCCGCACTGCTGATCGCCTGGCTGCACGACCGACGCGAAGCCCGCCGCACCACCGCCCACCTCACCGCCCACGACACCACGAAGGAGTGACCCCGGATGTTTGGCCTGACCCTCGAGAAGATGATCATCATCGGCATCATCGCCGCGGTGCTCATCGGCCCGCAACGACTGCCGCTCTACGCGCAGAAACTGGGTGAGCTGATCCGCACCTTCCGGGCATTCGCCGAAGCTTCCAAGACCCGCGCCGAGAGCGAGCTGGGCGTGCCGCTGAACACGGCGGAATGGAACAGCCAGATCCGGCAGTACGATCCGCGACGGATCGTGCGGGACGCCTGGACCGCAACGCCCCAGGCAGCGCCACCGCAGGCTGCGGCCCACGCCGCAGGGCAGGACGGTGAGCAGGACGCCGTGCCGGACGCAGTGCCGGCTGACCCGGCCGCCGACGGTGCGACGGAGTCGCCCGACGAGACCGAGACTCCCGCGGTGGAGACCCGGGTGCGCTGGGAGGTCGTCGGCGGAACCTCCGGTCACCCGATCCGCCGCCGCGTCGTGGAGACGGTTCCAGTGACGGTCCCGGTCGCCGAGACCACGGCCGAGACCCCGGACGCCGGCACCGTAGACTTGTCCGCATGACCACTGACGTGACCGTGCCGGAGACGGACCGCCAACGCCGCGTCCCCACCTGGGTGGTCGACGCGGCCATCGTCGCGGTGATCTTCATCGCCACCGCCGTCCTCGGCCCCCGCCCGTCGGGGGAACCTGGCCCTCAGGGCCCGCCCGGGGGCGGCGACGGCGCCGGCGGTTGGGGCGTTCCCGGTGGCGGCGGCAACACCGGTCTCGACGGGCTCGACATCGTCGGGACCGGCATCGGCCACTACAACGTCCACTGGGTGATCGTCCCCGTGACCACCGTTCTGGCTGCCCTGGTGATCCTGCTTCGCCGCCGCTGGCCGGTGCCGGTCGCCGCCGGAACCCTGGCGATCTACGTCTTCACCGTCCTCCTCGGAGCGCCGGTGATCGGCCCAGGTATCGCGGCGATCGTCGCGTCCTACGTCGTGGCGGACCGGACGAACCTGCGCACCACCCTGTTCGTCGGCGGCATCGGCACCGGCATCGTCGGTGTGCTCAGCATCATGTACTCCGAGGAGATGGCGCTCGACCCGCAGATCTTCCAGATCGCCGCTGGCATCGCCATCGCCTCGGCCATGGGTGAGAGCGCCAGATCCCGACGGTCCTTCGCCCAGGCCATGACCGAGCGTGCCGAACGTGCCGAGCAGACCCGCGAGGCCGAGGCACGTCGGCAGGTGGCCGAGGAACGGCTGCGCATCGCCCAGGACCTGCACGACACCGTCGCCCACCGGATCTCGGTGATCAACCTGCACGCCGGGGTGGCGTCCAGCGCCCTGACGACCAACCCGGACAAGTCGAAGGAGTCCTTGTCGACGATCCGCACCGCCGCCCGCGAGGTGCTCGGCGAGATCGGTGTGCTGCTGCGCTACCTGCGTGCCGAGGAGGGTGTCACCGCCGAGCACATGCCGCAACCGGGGATGTCCGAGATCAACACGCTCGTCACCACCATGACCGATGCCGGGCTGGACGTCTCCTACGACACCGTCGGCGACATGAACGCCATCGACGAGCTCACCGGACGCGTGGTCTACCGTGTCGCCCAGGAGGGGCTGACCAACGCCAACAAGCACGGATCCGGTGGCACCGCGACCCTGCGGATCGAGGTCGGACGCCAGGAGGTCACCGTCGCGGTGTCGAACCCGGTGTCTGCCGCCGACCGTAACCAGCCGGACGCACCCCGTGGCGGCCTGGGTCTTACGGGCCTGCGGGAGCGGGTGTCGTCGATCGGCGGTAGCGTGAGCGCCACCGGGGCGTCCGGTATCTTCACTCTGAGCGCGACCGTGCCCCTGACCCGAAAGGACCAGCAGTGACCACTGTTCTCGTCGTCGACGACCAGGTACTGATCCGCCAGGCCGTGGTCGACATCCTGTCGTCCCACCCCGACCTCGAGGTTGTCGGGGACGCCTCCGACGGTGCAGAGGGGGTGACGAAGGCGGCGTCGCTGCGTCCGGACGTGGTGCTGATGGACATCCGCATGCCGGTGCTCGACGGCATCGGCGCGACCGAACAGATCTGCGCCGACCCGGCGAACGAGGGGACGCACGTGCTGATCCTCACCACCTTCGAGGAGGACGAGTACGTCGTCGCCGCCCTGCGCGCCGGGGCCAGCGGGTTCATCGGCAAGGGGGCCGAGCCGGAGGACATCACCGGCGCGGTGCTGGCGGTGGACGCCGGCGAGTCCCTGCTGTCGCCGGCGGCGACGAAGAGCCTGATCACCCGGTACGTCTCCACACCGGAGGTTGCGGCGGGGCCCGAGGTGTCCGCGGAGGTCGCGGAGAAGCTGGGATGGCTCACCGAGCGCGAGCAGGAGGTGCTGGTCGAGGTCGGTCGTGGCCGATCGAACCAGGAGATCGCCGAGTCCTTCTTCATCTCCCCGCACACCGCGAAGACGCACGTCAACCGGATCATGTCGAAGGTCAACGCCCACGACCGGGCGCAGCTGGTGATCCTGGCCTACGAGGGCGGGCTGCTGGTGCCGGGGGAGTAGG
Organism: Candidatus Corynebacterium avicola; assembly: GCA_019114135.1. Taxonomy (GTDB): domain Bacteria; phylum Actinomycetota; class Actinomycetes; order Mycobacteriales; family Mycobacteriaceae; genus Corynebacterium; species Corynebacterium avicola. Next base: position 4,027 of record DXGC01000049.1, on the reverse strand, counting down.
GCCTGCCGATCGTAGGTCGGAAAAGGGTAACCTAATTATCTGTTACGGTGGGGAAATGTCCCCAGAAAAGAACAGTGGCCGCCCCTCCCCGGGCAAGCGTGCACCCTCGCCGTTGAGTGGACGGGCCCGAGAGGTTGCCGACGAACTCCACTCGAGGTCGCGACGCCAGGTCTTCAACAGTGTCGTCCCCGTCCTGCGGGAGAGTCTCCGTGCGCGGATCAAGGACCACACCTGGGACCCCACCCAGACGGAATCGGGGAAGGCCGTCCTCGCCGACAAATTCGTCGCGCTCGACCCGGAGAAGGCGGCACTGTGCCACCTGCTGTGCAGGACGAATGGTGCGCAACGGGTGGTGGAGATCGGGACCTCCTACGGGGTCTCCACGATCTACCTGGGCGATGCCGTGAAGAAGAACCTGGAGTCGGGGTCGGGGGAGGGGCATGGCACGGTTATCGGGACCGAGCATGAATCCGGGAAGGTCGCTGCAGCGCGGGACAACGTGACCAGCGCCGGGGTGGGCGACGTCGTGGAGATCCTGGACGGGGATCTGCGGGAGACCCTCCCGGAGAGGCTTGAGTCCCTGGTTGAGCAGGCTGGTACCGAGCAACCGGTGGACTTCGTGCTGATGGACATCTGGATCCCCATGGCGTTACCGGCGCTGGAGATCCTCACCCCGTACCTGCGAAGCGGTGCCCTGGTGGTGTGTGACCAGGTTGTCTCCGCATCGAAGGATTACGCGGACTACCTGTCCGTGGTCCGGGCAGATCCGGACGACGGTGGCCAGTTCACGTCCGTGACGGTTCCGGGGCAGGGCGGCACGGAGATCTCCATGAAGCTGTGATTCTGTTTCGAACTGCAAGGAGCAGCGGGATCCAACATCTGCGTTTCATCTGATGTCGTGTGCTACAGTGTGCACATGACTGCGTTGCAGAATAAGTGGGACAACGGGGAGGCCATCACCTTCACCTCGCTCCTACGCGACCCCAAGTCGGCAGCGAAGCGGGCAGAGGAGGGGCCGTTGCGGGTGAAGCGTCGGGATGGGGCAGATCTTGTTCTTGTTGCGGCAGACCAGTACCAGCGCCCGGATGAAGGGGTCGAGGAAGCGACCCGGCTGTTGGGTGCCATGGAGTCCACCGGCAACTTCGATGCTGCGGTCGAACGCATCTTCCCCTGGGTGGAATACCTCAGTGGTGAAGAGAAAGGGGAATGCTTGGGTGAGCTCCATCGAAAGCTGCGGGCGTCCGCGAGCGTCGGGAAGTATGCTGCGTTCCACTGGGCTGTGGTGTCGTGGAAGGGGACCGCTGAGGTATATGCGGACGGGATAGAGTTGGACAGCCAGCCGGAGTCTCTCGCGCCTGCGGACATGCCAACAGTGGGGCGGCCGGGGCAGGGGTAGAACATCGTGGGGAAGAAGGTGGGGGCGGTCGGCAGGCCGGTCAAGTCCGGTGAGTACGTCATCAAGTTTGCCAACAACAAGGCTCAGCGCGGGTGGGTGGACCTGGTTGCGACCCAAAGAAACGCTGCAGTGGATGCCTGGGATTTCTTGACGAGGAGCCCTGAGTTTCAGGACGAAAGGCGCTGTTATCCATTGAAGGGGCGGCTTGCTGAGGTTGTCGTAGATGGAGTCGGATACCGACGTTGGCAGTACAAGCCGACAATTAAAGGGTCGGCGAGGATCTGGTACGCGGTCCATCACGAGAGGCCTGGGGGTGGGATTGTCTACCTGGAGAGGGTCGACACCTCGCATCCCAACGAGACGAAGTAGATCGTCGACGTGAAACCACTGAACCCCTTCCCTGGAAAGCAGGAAGGGGTTCAGAATGTGGAGCCGATGACGGGAATCGAACCCGCGTATTCAGCTTGGGAAGCTGATGTTCTACCATTGAACTACATCGGCAGGGGTACCGATGAGGTGCTCCGAAAGAGACTTTAACACACCGGGCTCTGAGCCCGTCGCATCGACCGTCTGATCGGTAACAGGGCAGGTCACGGTGGGGGATCGCGCATCTACACGGCGTATTCACAGGGGGCGTGGTTAAGGTTGATCCGCAATGACATCACTGCGCGCCACCACCCAGGACGGTACCTACCCACGTCCCCTTCTCGTCCGTGAGCACTGGACTTCTCTCGACGGCCAATGGGGCTTCGCACACGACGACAATGACGTCGGACGCCGGGAGCGTTGGTACAGCAGCGGCGAAGCCTTCGACCGCGAGATCCTGGTGCCCTTCGCTCCCGAATCCGCAGCCTCCGGCATCGGTGACACCGGCTACCATCCGGTCGTCTGGTACCGCCGGGACGTTGAATGGGCCGCAGAGCGGGACGCGGAGTCCGGTACCCAGGGCCGCCTCCTGCTGCACTTCGGTGCAATCGACGACACCGCCGACATCTGGGTCGACGGGGACCACGTCGGCCACCACCGCGGCGGCCAGACCGCCTTCACCCTCGACATCACCGACGCTCTGGGCGAGGGCACGCACCACACCATCGTCGTCCGTGCCGAGGATGACCCCACCCAGAGCGAATTTCCCCGCGGCAAACAGGACTGGAAACCCGAACCCCACGACATCTGGTACCAGCGCAGCACCGGCATCTGGCGAAGCGTCTGGTTGGAGGAGGTGCCGGACACCCACATCGTCGACTCGACCTGGACCTACGATCCAGTCCACGGCCGCGTCGGGTTCGAGGTGGAACTCAATCAGGCACCCCGTGAAGACGCCGTGTTGAGAACCACCCTGCGCTTCGGCGAGGAGATCCTCGGCATGCTGAGCACCATGGCGTCCGGCGACCTGGTCCGCGGCACCGTCGACCTGCCGTTCTTACGCAACACGCAGCACCGCGAGGACTACCTGTGGAGCCCGGAGAACCCCAACCTCGTCGACATTGAACTCGAGCTCGTCCTGTCCGGAAAGGCAGGCGAGGACACCGTCACCGACCACGCCGCCACATACTGCGGGCTACGGACCGTCGGTGTCGACCGCGGACACTTCCTGCTCAACGACCACCCCTGCTACGTCCGCTCCGTTCTCGAACAGGGGTACTGGACCGACAGCCACTTCACGGCACCGAGCGTCGACGCCTACCGCGAGGAGGTCGAGATCATCCAGGAACTCGGCTTCAACGCGGTGCGCGTCCACCAGAAGACCGAGGACCCACGCTTCCACTACTGGGCCGACCGCCTCGGGTTGCTGGTCTGGGGTGAGAGCGCATCGCCCTACGCCTTCAGCGCGCGCGGAGCAGTGGCGCTGACCAGTGAATGGGCCGAGATCGTGAGGCAGTACCGTGGTCACCCCTCGGTCGTGACCTGGGTACCCGTCAACGAGAGCTGGGGCGTCCACGACCTCGCCCACGCACCGGAGCAGCGTTCGCTCGTCGCCTCGCTGGCCGCACTGACCCGTGCCCTGGACCCGCATCGTCCGGTGATCAGCAACGATGGCTGGGAACACGTCGACAGCGACATCCTCACCGTCCACGACTACACGCCCGTCGTTGACGTCCTGGAGCGGAACTGGAACGACCCCGCCCGGACGGACGACCTGCTCCGGAACATCGCTCCGAACGGACGTCGCGTCCTACTGACGTCGGACGCCGCCGCCGAGGACGCCCCGCTCATGGTCACCGAGTTCGGTGGCATCTCCTACAGCGGCGACGACACCTGGGGCTACGCCACGGTCGGTTCGGACGAGGATTTCGAGGAACTCCTCGGTGGACTGTTCGGGGCCGTCCGCTCCAGCGACCGCCTGGCCGGCATCTGCTACACGCAGCTCACCGACACCCTCCAGGAGGCCAACGGCCTGCTGCGCGACGACCGGAGCCCGAAGCTACCGGTGGAGACGTTGCGAAGGATCATCTCCGGGTAACTGACATGCACTGCTAGGGTAAGTGACGTGCTTCTTTCCGATCGAGACATCCGCGCCGCACTCGACTCCGGCGACCTCGCCCTGGACCCGTACGACCCCGACCTCGTGCAGCCGTCCAGCATCGACGTGCGCCTCGACCGCTACTTCCGGGTCTTCAACAACTCGAA
>DXGC01000048.1 GCA_019114135.1 Candidatus Corynebacterium avicola | reverse complement strand
GGAAGTCGAGGAGAACGAGCACGGGGTCAGCTGCGTTTCGGTCGCACTGACCCGACCGAACCGGGCCCCGGTTGCCATCAGCGTCACAGGACCCGCAGAGCGGATGACGGACCAGCGGCGCGCCGAGCTCGGGACGTTCCTGCGCCATGAACTGGAACACCGGGTGCCGCCCGGCTTCCAGCTGACACCTGCGACCGATACCCCTGACGCCCCTGACTCCCCAGACACCGGAGGACACCAGTGAACCGAACCGAACCTTTACCGCCCACCGGCCTCATCGCCATCCTTCGGGGCCTGACCCCGGCCGATGCGCCGGCAGTGGGGGACATCCTGCGGGAGGCGGGCTTCCGCCGCCTCGAGGTGACCCTCAACTCCCCGGACCCCTTCACATCGATCGAGCTGCTCGCCCAGCGACTCCCCGATGTGGTGATCGGCGGCGGAACCGTGGTCACCGTCGACGATGTGGACCGTGTGCGTGATGCCGGGGGTCGCATCGTCGTGTCGCCCAACACCGACCCTGCGGTGATCGGACGCTCGTTGGAACTGGGGCTGGAACCGTTCCCGGGCGTCGCCACCCCGACCGACGTCTTCGCCGCCCTCGGCGCAGGCGCCCGGGCCCTGAAGATCTTCCCCGCACCGTCCGTGGGGATCGACGGGATGAAGGCGTGGTCGGCGGTTGTCCCGCCGGACACTCAGTTCCTGCCTGTCGGTGGCATCGACGCAGGCAACCTCGGAGACTGGCTCGCCGCCGGGGCACAGGGAGCAGGGATCGGCTCGACCTTGTACAAGCCGGGACGCGACACCACTGATCTGGAGCGTGCCGCCCGCGACCTCATGACCGTCTGGAACCAGCACGAGGAGAACGACCAGTGAAGATCACCAAAGTAACGACCTACCAAGTCCCGCCCCGGTGGGCGTTCGTGAAGATCGAGACCGACGAAGGCATCGTCGGCTGGGGAGAGCCCGTCATCGAAGGACGGGCGGCCACCGTGTGTGCCGCGGTCGAGGAGCTCAGCGATTACCTGATCGGCCAGGACCCCGAGAACATCGAGGACCTCTGGAACGTCATGTACCGCGGTGGTTTCTACCGCGGCGGCCCCATCCTGATGAGTGCGATCGCCGGCATCGACCAGGCCCTCTGGGACATCAAGGGCAAGGCCCACGACATGCCGGTCCACCAGTTGCTGGGTGGTCGGGTGCGCGACCGTATCGGGGTCTACTCCTGGATCGGCGGCGACCGTCCCTCGGACACTGCGAAGGCTGCGGCGGACGCGGTGGCCCGTGGGTTCAGCGCCGTGAAGATGAACGGCACCGAGGAACTGCAGTTCATCGACTCCTGGGACAAGGTCACCCGGGCCGTGGAGAACGTCGCGACGATCCGTGAGGCCGTCGGCGACGACATCGGTGTCGCCGTCGACTTCCACGGACGCGTCCACGCCCCGATGTCCAAGACCCTGATTCGTGAACTCGAGCCGTTCCACCTGATGTTCATCGAGGAGCCGGTGCTCTCCGAGAACATCGACTCACTGCTCGACACGATGCGTGCGACCCCCACCCCGATCGCCCTCGGTGAGCGACTCTTCAGCCGGTGGGACTTCAAGGACGTGTTGGCCAGTGGTGCCGTCGACATCATCCAGCCGGACCCGTGCCACAGCGGTGGAATCACCGAGACCAGGAAGATCGCCGCGATGGCCGAGGCCTACGACGTGGCGCTGGCTCTGCACTGCCCGCTGGGGCCGATCGCCCTGGCGACCTGCCTGCAGATCGACGCGGTCAGCTACAACGCGTTCATTCAGGAGCAGAGCCTCGGCATCCACTACAACGCCGACAATGACCTGCTCGACTACGTCGCGGACCGCAGCGTCTTCGCCTACGAGGACGGCATGGTGCGGATCCCGGACGGTCCGGGACTCGGCATCGAGGTCAACGAGGAGTACGTGATCGAGCGTGCACAGACCGGCCACCGATGGCGGAACCCGATCTGGCGGCATTCTGACGGCTCCGTCGCCGAGTGGTGACACCTCACCCAGATCAGCTCGTATTTCAGAATGATCATTTGATGAAAGGACTCCATCATGGAGTGGATTGAAGAAACCGGCTGGGAAAGCTGGCTCAGCCCTGGAGGGCTCATCGGACTTGCTGTCGTTGCGGTGGCGCTGATCCTTTTCCTGATCATGAAGCTCAGGCTCCATGCATTCCTCGCCCTGATCATCGTCAGCCTGCTGACTGCGGTGGTAGCGGGTGTGCCCGCTGAAAATCTCGTCGACACGATGGTGGGTAGTTTCGGTGACACTCTCGGAAGTATCGCCCTCCTTGTCGCGATCGGCGCGATGCTCGGTGCACTCGTGGAGACATCCGGTGGTGCCAAGGCGCTCGCCGACAAGATGATCGACATCTTCGGGGAGAAACGTGCGCCGTTCGCCATGGGAGTCGCCGCACTCTTCGTCGGATTCCCCATCTTCCTGGACGCCGCCTTCGTCCTTTTGGTGCCGATCATCTACGCGGTGGCACGGCGCCTCGGACTGAACCTTCTGTCCATCGGTATCCCGGTCGTCGCGGCGTTGTCGGTGATGCACGTCTTCCTGCCACCGCACCCGGGTCCCGTCGCCGCCACTGAGTTCCTCGGGGCGAATCTGGGTCTCGTGATGCTCCTCGGACTTGTGGTCATGTTCCCCGTCTGGTTCGTCTCGGGTCACATGTGGGGCAGGTACATCTCGAAGCGGGTGCGCATCGACGTTCCTGATGCGGTGTTCACGAAGATGGTCGGCGAGGAGGAAAAGGTCAAGAACCCGCCGAGCGCCGGTCTCGTTGCTTTCCTGCTGATCCTGCCGCTGGTGCTCATCCTGCTGAACACCGGACTCGATGCACTCGGTACCGCCGGGGTCGTCGACGGAGACGCCGGGTGGGTGTACGCCCTCCAGGTGCTCGGTAATTCACCGATCGCCCTGCTCATCTCCGTCGTCGTGACCATCTTCGCGCTCGGTTTCCGTCGCGGAGAGAGTGGCTCGGCGATTGAGAGGACAGTTGACGGTGCTCTGGGGCCGGTGTGTTCGGTCATTCTGATCACCGGTGCCGGCGGCATGTTCGGTGGAGTCTTGCGCGCGACGGGTATCGGTGAGGCGATCGCTGACTCCCTCGACTCCATCGGCATCCCGCTGATTCTCGCGGCCTTCATCATCTCCGCTGCGCTGCGTGTCGCTCAGGGTTCGGCGACCGTCGCATTGACCACCGCCGCCTCGTTGGTGGCCGAGGGCGTGGCACAGAGTGACATGTCTTCGCTCCAGGTCGCCTGTGTGGTCCTGTCCCTTGCCGCCGGTTCCGTCATCGCCTCGCACGTGAACGACTCCGGCTTCTGGCTGGTGGGTCGTCTGCTGCAGATGGACGTCAAGACCACCCTGCGCGTGTGGACGGTGCAGCAGACCATCGAGGCGATCGTCGCTTTCGTGTTCGTGCTCATCCTGTACGGCGTCTTCAGTCTCTTCTGACTCTTCTGAGGACACGTCAGCCGGACACGAAGAGACCCCGTTACCCGAGGAGGGTGACGGGGGCTCTTGTGTGTCAGAGCGCTACACGTTGCTGCCGGAGGAGAATGCCGCGCGCCACGACATCTTCGAGCCGTTGTTGAGAATCGAGCCACGGTAGATCCGGGCGACCATCAGCAGGATCAGGAAGGTCATCACAGCGAACAGTGCAAGGGACGCGATGAGTTCCAACGCGCTGAAGTTCCCTGCGGCGAACTGCATGGGGGCGGTGCCTAGTGACAATGGAGGTACCCACGCCATGATCTGCATCGGTGTCGAGTCCAGGGCACTCCAGCCCAGCAGAGGCGGGTACATCACCGCGAAGAACATCAGCATGACGGGCATCTGCGTACTGCCGAGTTCGTCGGCCTTGCTGACCAGGGAACCGGCTGCCGCATACATCGAACTGAAGAACAGCATTCCGAGGATGAAGGAGATAAGTAAGATCCCCAGCGTCGATGGATCGAGATCGACCTCTGCAAGCATTCCGGTTACTCCCATTGCAGCCACGGCGGCGCCGAGAATGACGACGGTGCCGATGAAACCGACAATGAGCATCGCCAGCACCTTGCCGATGAGCAGGTCTATCGGTCGCATGGTGGCCAGGATGATCTCCACGACCCTGGAAGACTTCTCCTCGGTGACACGTCCACCCACGCTGCCGGCGAAGGTCATGATGAACATGATGACGACCATGAAGCCGAGCATGGTCGTGACGATGGCGGGGGTTCGGTCCTCCTGCGCCTCGCTGGACACGTCGATGGTCTCGACGGTGGCGTCGGGCATCGCTTCGGCGAAGTCGGCGGGGTCCACTCCGACGTCTCTCAGTGCTTCGTTCTGGGCGATGGCGGACGCCGCGGCCTGCGCCGAGGCAGAGATCGAGGCGTCGGGCGCCCCGTCGCTGATCAGCTCGAACTGTCCGTCGGCGAAGACCAGGGCGGCGTCCTTGCCGTCTTCGACTGCGGCGACGGCGGCATCGCGGTTATCGACGTCGGAGACATCGATGGTGTCGCCTGCGATCTTGGAGACCACCGCGGAATCGGTACCCGTCACGACGAGTTCGGGGTCGTCGCTGTCCCGTCCCGACAGGTAGTTGATGACGAAGATCGCGCCCAGTACGACGACAAGGGTGATCACGAAGGTGGCGATCAGGCTCGTGCTCTTCAGAGCGACCTGGATTTCGCGGCCGACGACGGTACGGACGGCGCCGGCACGGGAGTATCCGGCATCTGAGGTGGTGTGGGTACTCATGCTGCGACGACCTCCTTGAACAGATCGTTGAGATCGGGGACGCGCCGGGTGAAGCCGTGGACCGGGCCGTACTCGAGCGCCGCGTGGAGGATCTCCTGGTCGGCGCCGTCGCCGGTGTCGGACGCATCGAGGATCACGGACGAGCCGGTGTCCTCTACGAGGGTGGTTCCTGCCGGGTACCAGCCCCTGGCGGCGGTGGTGACTTCGTACTGGACGGGTCCGCGGCTGCGGAGTTCGTCGACGGTGCCTTCGGCACGCATCTGGCCGTGAGCGATGATGCCCACCCGGTGGCAGAGTCGCTGCACCAGGTCGAGCTGGTGGGAGGAGAACATGACGGGCACGCCTTCCTTCGCTTTCTGCAGCAGCAGGTCGCTCATCACGTTGACGGCGACAGGGTCGAGGCCGCTGAAGGGCTCGTCGAGGATGAGGATGTCGGGGTGGTGGACAAGTGAGGCGGCGAGTTGGACGCGCTGCTGGTTACCCAGTGACAGTTCCTGCAGTTTGGAGGCCTTGCGTTCGCTGAGCCCGAGCTGCTCCAGCAGTTCCTCGGCGGACTTCGTGGCGGACTGCTTGGTGAGGCCGTGGATCCGACCGAAGAACACCAGCTGGTCGAGGATGCCTTCCTTGTCGTACAGTCCGCGTTCCTCGGGCATGTACCCGATGCGGCGGCGGATGTCGTCGTTGACGGGCACACCGTCGACCCGGGCTTCGCCGGAGTCGGCGGAGAGGACGCCGAGGGTGATGCGCATGGCGGTGGATTTGCCGGCACCGTTGGATCCGACGAAGCCGTACACTTCGCCGTTGCCGACGGTGAAGGTCATGTCGGTGAGTGCTCGGACGGCGGAGTCTCCTGCGCCGAAGGTTTTGTTGAGTCGGTCAAGCTCCAGGGTCGGCATGGAATGCTCCTCTGGTCGGGATGGACGAGGTGTCGAAGTCGGAGTTGGCCTCTGGGGCGTCCCTGGGGATCGGGACCGGGCCGAAGGTGGTGGCGTAGGCGGTGGTGGGGAGGGCGATGATGGTCATCAAGCCAAGGGTGGTGAACAGACCTCCACTGTAGATCCAGCGGTTGAGGCTGTCGGGGTTGATGGTGGACACGATGACCATGTAGATCGCGATCGCGAGGGTGAGCATGGTGAACAGTCCGTAGGCGACGACCTGCCAGGTGCGCACGATCTCGCTCTCGTACTCGTCGAGTTCCTCGGATGGTGCGACGTCGCGGGTGTTGATCACGGTGCGCAACATCGTCCAGAAGACGCATGTGGCAACGGTGACCGGAAGCCAGACGAAGATAAACGGGGGCCAGAAGATCTGGATGACCGCGGTGAGGAAGCCGAAGGCCAGGGCTGCGAAGAAGAGACGGATCAGCAGGTTGGTGCGTGATTCGGTGCGCCACTTCGGCAGCGACGAGGCGATGGTCGCTTCCCGCCGTCGCCAGTTCTCAGCCTGGCGACTCGAGTGCTCGGTCGTCCAGGAGGACAGTCTGGACATGAACGTCTTGTCCTTCATGACGTCTCCTTGTCGTAGGTGTCGACGACGCTGTCGTCTCTGTCGTCGCTGTCTCCCGAGATCAGGATGTCCTTGTTCATCCCGCCCGCGATGCTTCTCTGAACGAGGAGGCGGAGGAACAGGATCGCTGCGACGAGGAAGTACCCCAGGCTGGCCAGGGCCCGGACCAGTGAGTCGAGAGTTTCTTCATCTGGTGACAGGTCCATCGCCCTTATTGTGATTGCCACCAACGCGACCAGTGCAGCGAAGAGGAATCCGGTACTCCATCTCAGGGCATTTTTCTTGGCGGAGTTCTTGCGTTGAAGTTCGTATTCGTCCAGTTCCTCGTCGGGACGGTTGTCCTGTTCCCGGATGCTGGACCGCAGCATGTCCGTCGCGATCGAGGTCACGATGACGCTGGCGAGGGCGAGCCACTGTCCTACCGTCTCCCAGCGAAACTGGATGACTGCACAGAGGATCACCATCCCGATGCCAGCGTCTGCGAGGTGGACGAGAGTGTGTCGGTAGCGCACGACCCGGGGGACCTGGCGAGGTTTTCCGGTGATGGCGGTGCTCATTACTGGTCCTTCCGGGTGTAGATCTCGGTGGACATGGGGGAGAACTCGGAGCGGCTGAAGACTGCCTCGACGGGTAGCCCGAAGGTCTCGCACACGCGGAAGGCGAGGTCGAGACTGGGGGAGTGGTCGCCGCGTTCCAGGGCACCCACGGTCTGCGGGTTGACGTCGAGGAGTTGGGCCAGCTGTGCCCGAGACATGTCCCGCTCGGCACGCAGAACCCGGATCCGGTTGTGGATCGGGGTCGTGGGCTTCTTTTTCGGGGACATGCAACACAGTGTTGTATAAACCCAACATTCTGTCAACAGCTACGAACGGGCATGTAAGGAATGAGCTGTCTGAGGTCGGTCTCATCTGCGAAAACCGACCTCAGACACCGCAAAGCTGACATGGTCCAGGAACCGTTCCTGCACCGCCGCTCTGCGTGAATCGATCCGTGCGTGTGTCAGCACAGCGTCCTACGCTGGGTGACATGACTGAATCGACAACTAACTCGAAGACCAACCCCATCACCCTGAACGACGGAAACGAGATCCCCCAGCTGGGCCTCGGCGTCTGGGAGCTCTCCCCGGAGGATGCATACTCCTCCGTCCGCGCCGCCATCACCGCCGGTGCGCGCCACATCGACACCGCCGCCATCTACGGCAACGAGAAGGACGTAGGACGCGCCGTCGCCGACGCCATCAGCGAGGGCGAGGTTACCCGCGAGGACCTCTACATCACCACCAAGCTGTGGAACGCCGACCAAGGCTTCGACTCGGCGAAGAAGGCCATCGAGACCTCCCTGGAGAACCTCGGCCTCGAGTACGTCGACCTCTACCTGATCCACTGGCCGACCGCGCACGAGGAGCGCTACGTCGACTCCTGGAAGGCCCTGGTCGAGCTGCGTAGCGAGGGCAAGACCCGCAGCATCGGTGTGGCCAACTTCTACCCCGAGGTCCTCGACGAGATCACCGAGGCCACCGGCGTCGTCCCGGCAATCAACCAGATCGAGCTTCACCCGGGTCTGTCCCAGGCCGAGCAGCGTGCCGACGACGCCAAGCGCGGCATCGTCACCCAGTCCTGGACCCCGCTGGGCCGCGGACTGTTCGACCACCCGGTCATCGCCGGCATCGCCGAGACCTACGGCGTCACCCCCGCCCAGGTCATCATCCGGTGGCACCTGCAGCAGGGCATCGTGGTCTTCCCGCGCTCCAGCAAGCCCGAGCGTGTGCGTGAGAACCTCGACGTCGACGGTTTCGAGCTCACCGCGGCCGACATCGAAGCCATCACCGCACTGGACAACGACGAGTCCGCCAGCGGACGCATCGGCGCCGACCCCCGCGTCGGTCCGGGTCGGTAGACCGACCAGACCGATCCCCGGGTGCCGTCCGCGGCACCCCTGCCGCCACGCTCGCCGGTTGTTTCGGCAACAATGGGACGGTGGAGGGGCACTGAGGGAGTGCCCGGAGGCGAGAGGCGGAGAGAACCACCGTGGCAGCAACCGACAGCACCGGCAACACCGACATCACAGACGACACCAACGGCACCGTGAGCGAATACAGCGACGGTCTCCGGATCGAACGGGACGGCAAGGTCGCGATCCTGACCCTCTGCCGACCGGAGCGTCGTAACGCCCTCGACGCCGACCTGTGCACGGCGATTGCCGAGGCACTGGAGGACGTCGTCGCGGAGGACACGTCCGACACGCCCCACTCCCCGGTGCGTGCCGTGCTGATCCGTGGGGAAGGTCCGGCGTTCTGCGCTGGGGCGAACCTGAAGGGCGGGGCCTACGCCGCCGGATTCTTCAACACCGTCGAGCGGATGATCAACACCATCGCCGACCTGCCTGTCCCCGTCATCGCCGATGTGCAGGGCCCCGCGGTCGGTGCCGGGTGCCAGCTCGTGCTCGCCTGCGACCTCCGGGTCATGGGGCCCAAGGCACGCGTGTGGGTGCCGGCGGTGGACCACGGCTTCAGCCTGGACAAGTGGACGATCAACCGCGCGGTCGAACTCCTCGGCGGGGCGGTGGCGCGCAACGTCCTCATCGCCGGGGCACAAGTCGGGCAGAAGGCTGCGGTCGCCAGCGGGTTCGCCATGCTCGGCGGGGACTCCGCGGACGCGCTGAGCATGACCCACATCATCTCCCGCAAGGCGCCGATGCCGATGCAGCACTTCAAGATGGTGATGAACAACCCGGTCCACACGGATCCGTCGGAGGAACTGCTCGCCAAGATCGACTACCTGGGTGGGGCCTGCTGGATCAGCGAGGACGCCGCCGAGGCCCGCGCCGCCCGAGCAGACAAGCGGCGGCCGGAGTTCAAGGGGCGGTAGAGGGCAGACCCATGACGTCGGAGACCCGTCACGCCCACCGCGGCTTGAGCGCCGCCGAGGTGGCCGAGCGCGTCGCCGCAGGGAAGGCGAACACCACCGGACGCAGCACCGGACGCAGCATCTGGCAGATCATCCGGGCGAATGTCTTCACCCGGGTCAACGCCATCCTCGGCGTCCTCGCCGTGATCGTGCTGTCCACCGGCTCCTGGATCAACGCCGCCTTCTCCCTGCTCATCATCGCCAACTCCGCGGTCGGCATCATCCAGGAGCTCCGCGCCAAGCGCACCCTGGCGAACCTGCGGATCGTCGGCGAGACCCGTCCGACCGTCCTGCGCGACGGGGAACGGGTCGTCCTGCACCAGTCGGAGGTCGTGCTCGACGACCTCATCGTGCTGCGCTCGGGCGACGAGATCGTCGTGGACGGCACGGTCGTCGCCGGTGCGTTCTCCGTGGACGAGTCCCAGCTCACCGGCGAGGCCGACGCCGTGCACAAGGAGACCGGGGACGAGCTGCTATCCGGGTCCTTCGTCACCGGCGGCAGCGGAATCTTCCGCGCCGAGAAGGTCGGTGGGGACGCCTACGCCGCCTCGCTCGCGGCGAAGGCCAGCGAGTTCTCGTTGACCGACTCGGTGCTGATGAGCGGGATCAACAGCATCCTCAAGGTGATCACCTGGCTGCTGATCCCCACCGGGCTGCTGACCATCTGGACCCAGCTGGTGCGCTCGGGTACGGACCTGCGCGAGTCGATCCTGTCGATGGCCGCGGCGATCGTGCCCATGGTGCCGGAGGGGCTGGTGCTGATGACCTCCATCGCCTTCGCCGCCGGTGTGATCCGCCTTGGCAAACAGAAGGCGCTGGTCAATGAGCTGGTGGCGATCGAGGGGCTGGCCCGGGTCAACACCGTGTGCACCGACAAGACCGGCACGCTCACCACCAACAAGATGGTGCTGGACGCTGTCCACGGCGACGGGCAGCAGGCGACGGCGCTGGGGCGACTCATCGCCTCACAGGAGGACCGCAACGCGACCTCCGAGGCGATCCTCGAGGGCCTGTCGAAGGACAACCGGGGAGAGGCACCCGTTCCTTTCCAGGGTACGGAGATCCCCTTCAACTCCCGGTGGAAGTACTCCGGCGTCCAGACCGACGACGGTGCGTGGATCCTCGGCGCGCCGGACGTGCTGCTCGGCGAAGACACCGAGGCGGCACGCCAGGCCAAGGCCTTCGGCGACGAAGGCCTGCGCGTCCTAGCCTTCGGACGGGTCGACGGCACCCTCGCCGTGCCCGACGACGACTCCGGCATGGGCGACGCCCCGCAGCTCACCGATCCGGCGCTGGTGACGCTGCACCAGGAGCTGCGTCCGGACGCCCGCGAGACCCTGGACTACTTCGCCGAGCAGGACGTCGACCTGAAGATCATCTCCGGTGACAACCCTGACTCCGTCGCCGCAGTCGCCCGGGGTGCCACGAACCGCGAGCTGGTCGCCGTCGACGCCCGGGAACTGGGGGATCTGGACAGTGAAGAATCCCGTAAGACCTTCGACGTCGAGGTCGCCCGCGCCAACGTCTTCGGACGGGTCGGCCCGGAGCAGAAGCAGCAGATGGTCGAGTCGCTGCACCGGGCGGGACGCACCGTCGCGATGACCGGCGACGGGGTCAACGACGTCCTCGCGTTGAAGAAGGCCGACATCGGTGTGGCGATGGGCGCCGGCGCCCCGGCGACCCGGAGTGTGGCGCAGCTCGTCCTGCTGACCAACCGCTTCTCCGCACTGCCGAAGGTCGTCGGAGAGGGACGCCGGGTGATCGGCAACATCGAACGGGTGGCGAACCTGTTCCTCACCAAGACCGTCTACTCGGTGGTGCTGGCGCTGGTGGTGGCGGTGCTGGGGATCTCCTTCCCCTTCCAGCCGATCCACGTGACCATCACCGGCTGGTTCACCATCGGCATCCCGGCGTTCGTGCTGTCGCTGGCGCCGAACAACGAGCGCCCCCGGGACGGTTTCGTCTCCCGGGTGCTGTCTCTGGCGATCCCCTCCGGTGTGCTGGTCGGCGGGATCTCGGTGGTGATGTGGATCCTGGTCTACCCGGGTGGGGACGCTCCGGCGATCGAACGGGACCAGGCCGGCACCGCGGTCCTGGTCGCACTGATCGTGATGGGCCTGTGGGTGCTGGGTATCGTGGCGCGTCCGTTGAGCTGGTGGAAGATCCTGCTGTTGTGCGGCTGTGTGGTCGGCTATCTGGTGATCTTCACGATTCCGGCGATCCGGGAGGTCGTGCTGCTGGAGATAGGGGATTTCCGGCTGATGATGACCGGCCTGCTGGTGGGTGCCGGCGGTGCGGCGCTCATCGAGATCGTGCATCAGGTCCTGGCCAGGTGGCGGGCGTCGCGCGAGGGGTAGTGCCCGTTCCCGCCGGTTATGCTGGACGCATGTTGGATCTGCACCGGTTGACGATCCTGCGCGAGGTCAAGCTGCGCGGAGGGGTGAGTGCGGCTGCACGCTCGCTGAGCTACAGCCATTCCGCGGTGTCGCAGCAGCTGTCGCAGTTGGAGCGGGACGTCGGCGTCGAACTCCTGGAACGCGTCGGACGCGGTGTCCGTCTGACGCCGGCGGCCGAGCAACTCGTGGTCCACACCGACAGGATCCTCGAGGAGGTCGAACGGGCGACGTCGAACCTCGCGAAAGACCGGGGGACGCCCCAGGGCACGGTGCGGATCGCCGCCTTCTCCACGGTCAGCCGGGTGGTGCTGCCCGCGGCACTGGAAGCGTTGGCACGGGACCACCCGCGACTGCAGGTCGAATTCGGGATGGACGATCCCGCCGAGGCTGTCGTGCAGTTGGCGGCGAAGCAGGTCGACCTGGTGGTCGCCGACTCCTATCCCGGGTCGCCGGAACCGACCGCAGGGGACATCATCTCCACCACGATCGGCGAGGACCCGATCCGCGCCTACCTGCCGTCCACTGTCTCCGCCGACGCGGAGTCCCTCGGCCGGGCGCCGTGGGCGATGGAGCCGTCCACGGACGGTTCGGCGGAATGGGCGCGGCGTGTCTGCCGTGACATGGGCTTCGAACCCCGCGTCCAGTACGTGGCACCGGACCTCCTGTTCCAACTGCGCCTGGTGGAACGCGGCCTGGCTGCCGCGATGCTGCCCGACCTGGTGGTGGGGGAGGCCGACACCCCGGTGCAGCCGACCGACCTGTTCTCGGTCCAGCCGGTACGCACGATCAAGGTGTTGACGCGGCGGGGTTCCGAGGAGAACCCGGCGTTGAGCGTGGTCCGCCAGGCGATCGCGAAGGCCTTCAACGACCGCTGACGACCGCTGACGACCGCTGACGACCACATGGTTCTATGTGTCAGTTTTTCTTTCATGTTCGCGTCATCAGATGTCGCTTTTCATGACGACTTCACGCCTTTAGGCTCGCGGGTGAACCCACCGTCAGAGAAGAGGAGTGCTGATCATGGCCGCCATGGCACAACGTCCCGGACCGAACCCCGTACTGGCGTCACTGGCGTCCCGCCCGTTGGTCGGATCGGTCATCGACAAGTCGACGACGCTGCTGGCCGGGCAGACGCACGACATCGTCCGCTTCGCCATGGGCGCGCCGGGCGACGACCTCATCCCCGTCGACCTCCTGGACAAGTACATGGGGCAGCCGGAACCGGGGAAGTACGCCTACGGCGCCACCGAGGGGGAGCCGGAGCTCGTCGAGCAGATCATCGGGCACTTCGCCCCGCATGCCGCCGGTCACCCCGAACGCATCACCGTGACCACCGGTGCGATGCAGGGACTGGACCTCGCGTTCAAACTCTTCGTGGACCCCGGTGACCTGGTCGTCGTCGAGGGGCCGACCTACACCAACGGCAGTGCCACCGCGCTCGCGTACAACGCCGAGGTCGTCGAGGTCCCGGTG
>DXGC01000047.1 GCA_019114135.1 Candidatus Corynebacterium avicola | reverse complement strand
CCGGAGCTGACGATCTGGTCGCTGCGGGTCGCGCCCGGCAGGTAGTGGTCCCGGGCAAGGATGATGTCGTGTCCGCCTCCGAAGAAGGCACTGCCGAGTTCATGGATGGTCTGCAGCGCGGTCTCGGGGGTGAACATGGCATCGATCTCCTCGGCGGAGCGCCCCGCCGAGGCCAGTTTCTTCCGGAGGAGCTGTTCGATGTGGTCCTCGCCAGCCCGCTCGGAGAGGTACTCGGCCATGTGCCTGGCGGCCGTGGCGTCCATCCGGTGGCCGTAGTTCACCGACCAGTAGTTGTAGGTCAGGATCTCGTAGAGGTTCGCCACCCGGCGGAACAGCGGGACGGTCTCGTCGAGTTCGGAGACCTTCATTCCGCGCAGGATCCGGGGCTCACCGTTGTCGTCGATGACCATCCGGGCTTTCTCCGGGGTGGTCTTCAACAGGTTGCCGATACCGAAGTCGGTCTGCGTGTCGCGATTGTCCCCGGTGATCTCGAAGACCTCGGTGTGCCGCTCGGCCACCGGGCGGTGGGCACGGCTGGACACCGTCCAGACCTCGGTTCCCGAGAACGGGTTGACCTGTTTGATGGTGCCGTCCGGCAGAGTCGTCAACGGGGGCACCGGGGCTGGGGACATGGGTGAGTGACCGATCACAGCTCCCCAGCCTAGCCGGTGGGTGGTGGCTGTGGGAGGGCGAGTGGTGCTTTACTTGTAGGCATGCCTCAGATCGTCTTCAGCATCCTCGCCACCACCGAGCAGAGGGACGAGATCGTCCAGGATTTCCAGGATGTCCTCGCCGCCAACTCCGACGTCCTCACCGCCACCTTGGACGTCGACACCACGGTCCCCTCCGACCCGAGCCTCCAGGAAGTCTGGCAGGACCACGGCTTCGCCGACGCCACCGAGGAGGAGCCGGAAGCCGCAGCCCTCGTCATCGACGTCCCGAAGTACGACGGCAGCATCAGCGGCCTGTCGATGCGCCTGTCCGAGGTGCTCACCGAGCGTGAGAAGCAGCCGGCCGAGCAGCTCTTCCAGCAGATCAAGGACGACGCGGGTTCCCCGCGCGTGCCGTGGCACGTCGGCGTGCGGCCGTAGCCGGAGGCCGTTTCTCCCGGTCTAGTCCAGGATGCTGGACAGGAAGGACCGCGTGCGCTCCTCGGTCGGGGCGGTGATGACGTCGCGTGCCGGACCGTGCTCGACGATGCGTCCACCGTCCATGAACGCCACGTGGTCGGCGACCTCGCGGGCGAAGCCCATCTCGTGGGTGACGACGAGCATCGTCATGCCGTCGTCGGCAAGGCGGCGCATCACGCCGAGCACCTCGCCGACCAGCTCGGGGTCCAGGGCGGAGGTCGGCTCGTCGAAGAGCATCAGCTTCGGCTTCATCGCCAGGGCACGGGCGATGGCCACGCGCTGCTGCTGACCACCGGAGAGCTGGATCGGCCAGGAGTCGGCCTTGTCCGCCAGTCCGACCAACTCCAGCAGCTCGCGGGCGGTGGCCTCGGCCTCCGCCTTCGGCACGCCCTTGACCTTGACCGGCGCCTCGATGATGTTGGCCAGCACGGTGCGGTGGGTGAAGAGGTTGAACTGCTGGAAGACCATGCCTATCTCGGCGCGCTGGCGGGAGGCCTCACGCTCGGTGATCTGGTGAAGGCGTCCACCCTTCTCCTTGTAGCCGATGAGGTCACCGTCGACCTCGATTCGCCCGGCGTCGATGCTCTCCAGGTGGTTCACACACCGCAGCAGGGTCGACTTTCCGGAGCCGGACGGACCGATCAGACAGGTCACGGAGCCGGTGGGGATCTCCAGGTCGATGCCCTTGAGGACGTCGAGTCGTCCATAACGCTTCCAGACATCCTGGATCGAGATCATGGGGGTAGCTGTCTCAGTCATCAGCGCTGCTCGCTCTCGGAGTTGTCGTCGACGGTGATGTTGCGCGGCGGGATGGCCTCGGCGTCGGTCAGGACGGCCAGCTGGCGGCTGGTCAGGGCCCGGGAGGATCCGCGGGAGTAGAAGCGCTCGAGGTAGTGCTGCCCGACCATGAGGATCGAGGTGATCGCCAGGTACCAGGTGGCGGCGACCAGGAGCATCGGCACCGGCTGGAACATGGCGTACGCGATGTCCATGGACCGGCCGTAGAGTTCGTTGGCGTAAGGCAGTGCGACCACCAGCGAGGTGGTCTTCAGCAGGCTGATCAGCTCATTGCCGGTCGGTGGAATGATGATCCGCATCGCCTGCGGCAGCACCGTGCGGCGCATGTTCTGCCACCAGGTCATGCCCAGCGCCTTGGACGCCTCGGACTGTCCCTCGGGGACGGCCTGGATGCCGGCGCGGACGATCTCGGCCATGTAGGCGGACTCATTGAGTCCGAGGCCGATCACGGCGAGCCAGAACATGTTCGACAGCAGGGCCTCGAGGTCGATTTCGGTGAAGCCGACGTCGATCGAAGTGTAGATCGCACTGAGCAGCCCCCAGAACACCAGCTGGACATACACCGGTGTGCCACGGAAGACCCACAGGTACAGCCAGGCGATGCCACTGGTCACCGGGTTGGGTGACATGCGCAGCACGGCCATGATGGCGCCGAGGACCACGCCGACGATCATGGCCAGTGCGGTCAATGCCAGGGTGTTCAGCGCTGCTTCGGCGACACGGGTGTCGAAGAGGTAGTCGAAGTAGATGTCCCATCCGTAGGCGTCGCGGGTTGCGGCATCCCAGATGAAGAGCACCACCACTGCAAGCAGGATGACGGCGCCCACGATGCGACCAGGGTGCTTCAGGGGGGCGACGTCGTTGTCGGCGGGACGGGTGCGCTCGCTCATGATTCTTCTCCTGTGTCAGGACGGGTCGGTGCGGTGGCGGCGTCGGGGAGATCGACGTCCTGCGTGTTGACGGTGACGGTGTCGACCATGCCGTCGGTGAGTCCCCAGGGGCTGAGGATCTCCTCGTACTGCCCGGAGGTGACCAGGTACTCCAGGGCGGCGGAGAATGCCGGGACGAGGTCGGAGTTCTTGGCGAAGGCCCAGCCGAAGGGCAGCAGGTCGAAGGCCTCGCCGGCCGGTTCGAGCTTTCCGTCGGACAGTTCGATGGCGTAGTCGGTGACGGCCGAGTCCGAGCTCATCGCGTCGGCACGTTCCAGGGCGGTGGCGTTGGCTGCGGCGTTCGCGGACTCGTAGACCAGCTTGTTGATGGCGGGCTCACCGTCGGCGACGCACTGGTCGGACTTGACCTGCACGTCGTCGGTGTCGGAATAGGTGCCCTTCTGTACCGCGACAGTCAGTCCGCAGGCGTCGTCCGGGTCCACCGTCTTGCCCGGGGTGGTGGCCCAGGAGATGCCCGAGTTGTAGAAGTCCACGAAGTCGTAGGACTTCTGGCGCTCCTCGGTGTCGGAGAACCCGGAGGTGCCGATGTCGACGGTTCCACCGGAGATCGACGGCAGGATCAGGTTGAAGTCCTGTTGCTGGAAGTTCACGTCCAGGCCGAGGACCGCAGCGGCGGCCTTCACGAGGTCGACCTCGAAACCGATGATGTTCCCGTGGGGGTCCTTGAACTGGTTGGGCGGGAAGGTCGGGTTCGTTGATGCGGCGATGCTGCTGCCGGGCGTCCTGTACTCCTCGGGGAGGAGTTCCTGGAGCTCGGGGACCGGGTCGGGCAGGGAATCGACCCAGCCTTCAGGGTTCCCGGACTCTTCGTTGGTCACGCAGCCGGTGAGGGTGGCCGTCAACGTCACCGCCATGAGTGTGCCGGCGACCGCGGTGATGCCGCGGGCCCGGCGCAGGGGGCGAATGGTCATGTCAGAAGAGTATATTAGGCCGGTTGCGTTCTGTTATCCTCGGGCGGCATGCAGACCCCGATCGGTGACTACCTGTCCGAAATTCTCGACCGAGTTCGAGACGACGACTCCGGTGAGGTGGCGGACTACATCCCGGAGCTCGCGACGGCGGATCCGAACCCGTTGGCGGTCGCGCTGTGCACCACCCAGGGGCGGATCTACAGTGCCGGTGACGACGAGCACGAGTTCACCATCCAGTCCATTTCGAAGCCCTTCGTCTACGCCGTAGCCCTGCAGGAGTGCGGTGTGGCGACGGTACGCAGCAGGGTCGGTATGGAACCGTCCGGCGAGGCCTTCAACGAGCTGTCATTGGACGGAACGACCCACCAGCCGGTGAACCCGATGATCAATGCCGGTGCCATCACGGTGAACCAGCTGATCAACGGGGAGGATTCCTCGGTCGATGACCGGGTGGAGGTCATCCTCGACTACTTCTCGCGGCTGGCCGGACGGCAGCTGAAGGTCGATGAGCGGGTCACCGGCTCAGAACTGGAGACCGCCGACCGTAACCTCGCACTTGCCCACATGCTGCGCAGCTACGACGCCATCTCCGATAGTGCTACGGACGCCGTGACGTCCTACACCCGTCAGTGCTCCGTCCTGGTGACCGTGAGGGACCTGGCGGTCATGGGCGCCACGCTGGCCCTCGGCGGGGTCCAGCCGGTGACCGGGGAGCAGGTCCTCGACCCGCGGGTGTGCCGTCAGGTGCAGGCAGTGATGGCGTCTGCAGGCATGTACGACGGCGCGGGCAGGTGGATGGCCTCGGTGGGCATCCCGGCGAAGTCCGGGGTCGCCGGAGGTCTAATGGGGACGCTGCCCGGACAGTTGGGGATCGCGACGTTCTCGCCGCGGCTGGATTCCTCGGGCAACAGCGTCCGGGGAGCGAGGATCTTCCGCTACATGTCGGACACGATGGGTATGCACCTGATGTCCTCGGTGACGCGTCGAGGTACGGCGGTGCGCAGTGTGCGGCAGCGGGGTCCCTTGACCGTCGTGCGGCTGCAGGGAGGCATCGACTTCACCGGTGCCGAGGAGTTCCTGGACGCACTCGACAGTCGCGACATCGACACCCGGCGGCTGGTGGTGGACATGCGTAGGGTCAACGCGAGCAACCCGGTCGGTCGCCGCATGGTCAAGGAAGGCCTGCACCGACTTCGTCTCGACGGCTTGCAGGTGGCCGTGCTTGATCCAGACGGGATGCTCGGCGATCCCGTCTACGAGGACGGCACCAAGGTTGAGGCCGCCGGAGAGGACGTCGTCGACAGCGGCGAGTGAGTCAGGGCAGGAGGCTGCTCGCAGCGGCCACCAGATCCGCGATGAGGCCGACGGGAGATGAGAGTGCTGACCCCGTGATGAAGAGTGCGTTGGAGGCGTAGGCGCCGATCAGCTCGGGGTCGAAAACCGGAAGGTCCATGGATGTTCCTTTGCTCGTGTGACAGCACTCGCCGGGAGTGACCAGCGCTGTCTTCTCCATCGTGGAAGGTTTCGAAAGTGTTTCACCGGTTTATGGATACGACCCCGGTGTTGGTCACTCAGAGGGCCCTGTCGTACTATTCATCAGGAGTTCGCCCCAGTAGCCCAATTGGCAGAGGCAACGGATTCAAAACCCGTCCAGTGTGAGTTCGAGTCTCACCTGGGGCACCAGGAACCCCCGTCGTGACCAGCATGTTCGTCCGGTCCGCGGGGTTTTACTCGTTCTTGAGGCGTCTGGGCGCACGTGCGTCCCATGCCTCTGCGAGTAGCTCGGTGAGCTCCTCGGCGTCGACGTGCTCGAGGCGGACCAGGACACTGGCGTGTCCGGTGTAATGGTCGGTCGTGAAGAACTTGTCAGGGTCGGCCGCCAGCAGGAGTTCGCGCTCCCCGAGGTTCGCGCGCCAGCAGACCAGCATACCGGGTCGCTCGTGGAGGCGAGCGAAGATCTTGCCCGCGACGTAGAACGCGGGAGTGCCGTACGACGAGCGTTCGTCGACCTCCGGCAGCGCGGTCGCGATCCGACGGACATCATCCTCAGTGCTCATGGTTTCCAGTCTGTCATCTGCGGTCGCCACTGTGCCCCGGAAAACTGCCAGGGTCGTTGAAGTTATGGGTGACCACGAACTACTTTGGGGTCATGACTCACCAGAGCTCTTCGCCCGCCAGCGTCGGCACTACCGTGGTCGCCGATGGGCTCACCGTCGGCGAGGTCGCTGAAGAAAGTGGCGTCGCACCGTCAGCGGTGCGCTTCTACGAGAAGTACGGCGTTGTCACCGCCCGACGGACCAGCGGGAACCAGCGTCGGTTCGACGACTCGGCGGCCTGCAGGATCCAGGTGGCGAAAGTCGCCAAACGCGTCGGACTGAGCGTGCGCGAGATCTCGGACCTGTTTGCTTCGCTTCCGGAGGAGCCTCAGCCCGAAGACTGGGGTGTTGTCACTGAACAACTCGTCGCCACGGCTGAGCAGCGGGTCGCCGAGCTCAAGGAACAGTTGGCGGCCCTGGACTCCGACACCCGCCTCTGTGTGATCGGTTACGAGAGCAGTTCTTGACTTCAACCAATGTTCAAGTCATAGCGTCGCGGTCATGGCGATGAACCGACACGGGTTCTCGCGAATCCTCAGAAAGGAATCTCCCCATGACCGACTCCCGGAGCCAGCAGAACGAGAAGCCGTTCATCTCGATCAACACCTTCACCCCGGTCGACGGGGGCATCGACGCCCTCACCGAGTTCCAACTCACAGAGATGCAGGAGATGGACGAACAGGCCACCGAACACGGTTGGCTGAACAAGGAGGTCTACCGGGCTGACGACGGCAGCAGCCTGGTCGTGGTCACCCGTTTCCGGTCCGCCGCGGCCAAGGCGGAATGGGCGAAGACCGATCGCTTCAAGCAGCACGTCGAAGACCTCGGGCCCTTCGTCCAGGACGTCACGTCCGTACCCGTGACGTTCGCGGCCGCCCACGGAAACCACGATGCGTAGGCTGGGGGCATGTCGAAGAACATACTTTCCGAGACAGAGATCCAGTCAGAACTCCAGACGGCGTCGCTCGACGGCTGGAAGGTCGTCGAGGGGCTTCTCACCGTCACCTACGACACGAAGGACTTCGCCACAGGTCTGCGCCTGGTGAACCTCATCGGGGCGGCCGCCGAGGACGCCGACCACCACCCGGACATCGTGTTGACGTACCCACAGGTGGAGGTGTCGCTGATCAGCCACGACGTCGGTGGGTTGACCAGTCGCGACGTGGACATGGCCAAGCGCACCAGCGAACTCGCCGAGCAAGAGGGCGTGAAAGCTGTCCGGACGGACTAGCTTCAGACCTCGCCGACCCGGCCATCCAGGACCTTCTGCACGAGGCTGCCGTAGTAGTCCACGAAGGTGTCGACGTCGGCCTGGTTGAAGTAGTCCTGGGTGATCAGGCGGCGCATCATCTCCACACCGATGAGCATCGAGATCGCCGCCTCGGCCCGCATCTCCGCGTCACTGACCTCCTCGCCGTGGCCAGCGCGGGTCAGTTCGTCCGCCTCGGACGACACGCGCTGCAGGACCGGGGACACAACCTGGGCGCGGAACACCTGTCCCAGGGTGGAGACGATGTGGCGGTTGCCGCCGGCATCGGCGAGCTTGCGGATCAGCGAGTTGGGGGAGTCTTCCGGAGACTCCATGACTACCCGGACAAGTGAAGTGCCCAGGCTGTTGAAGTCCATTCCGGCGATACGCTCGGCCACCGCGGAGAAGTCGAGCTGAGCCTCGTAGAGGTTCTCCTTGGTACCGAAGTACTTGATGATCAGCGGGGCGCTGACCCCGGCATCGGCGGCGATCTCCTTCAGGGAGACCTCACTGTAGGGGCGTTGGTTGAAGGCGACCCGGGCGTGGTCGAGGATGCAGCCACGGGTCTCGTCTGAGCGACGCCGGCCACCGGAAGCATTCACTTCGGTGCTGGATGAGATCGGCGTGCTGTCGGTCAGGTCAGTCATGGCGACTAGGATAGCCCTGACGAACGTCGAATGCGGTACTCAACCATCATCAGTGTGTCCGGACAGTAGGGGCGTACGGGAAGGTCATATGTCAGAGAACTCCGGGGAACAGCAGGTCAGCAAGGGTGAGAAGGTCCAGGAAACCCAGTCGAAATCCGATGCGACTCTGCTGCTGCTCGACGGCCACTCGCTGGCCTTCCGCGCCTTCTACGCCCTGCCGGCCCAGAATTTCTCCACCACCGGCGGGCAGTACACCAACGCCGTCTACGGCTTCCTCGGCATGTTCCTCGGACTGGTGGAGGCGGAGCGTCCCACCCACATCGCCGCCGCCTTCGACCTGTCCGGGCCGACGTTCCGTGAGAAGGACCTCCCGGAGTACAAGGCGCAGCGTCCGGAGACCCCGCCGGAGTTCCGCGGACAGGTCGGGCTTATCCAGGAGACCCTCGAGTCGCTGGGGATCACCACGCTGACCAAGGAGTCCTACGAGGCCGACGACATCATCGCAACCCTGTCGGTCCGTGGCGCCGAGGCCGGGATGCGCACTGTGATTTGCACCGGTGACCGTGACAGTCTGCAGCTGGTCAACGACGACGTCACCGTCCTCTACACACTTCGAGGGGTCTCCGAGCTCGACCGGTTCACCCCGGCCCGGGTGAAGGAGAAGTACGGGGTCACCCCGACCCAGTACCCGGACCTGGCGTCGCTGCGTGGAGACACATCGGACAACATGCCCGGTGTCCCGGGTGTGGGGCCGAAGACCTCCCAGAAGTGGATCGAGAAGTACGGCAGCCTGGATGCGGTGCTGGAGAACCTCGACGACTTCGGCGGCAAGGTCGGCGACGCGCTGAGGGAGAACATCGACAATGTGAGACTGGCGCGCAAGGTCACCGAGATGGTTCGGGACCTGGACCTCGGCGACCTCGACGGTGACGGCGACGCGCTGTCGGCGCTGCGTCCCCGCGACGTCGAGGCGTCCCGGGCCGTGGAGGTCTTCGACGACCTGCAGTTCGGCAACAATCTCCGCAACCGCACCTTCCGCACCATGGGGATCGAGTTCGAGGACGGCAACGACACCGAGGTCACCGTCGACGACGTCGCCGACGGCGGTCTGGGGAAGTGGCTGACCACCCACTCGGGGTGGAAGCCGAACCGCGCCGGCGGGGACGCTGCCGTCAACCGTCCGTTGGTCGTGGCGGTCACCGGCGACGGTGCGCCGTTCGGTGGCCGGGCAGACAGCCTGGCGCTGCTCGACCCGCAGGCCGGTGACGACGGCGCCCTGCACGCGGTGGCCATCGACCTCTCCGACCAGGACCCCAAGGATGAGGAGGCGCTGACGGGGTACCTCGCCGACATCTCCGCACCGGTATGGATGCACGACGCGAAGCGGGCCTGGCACATGCTCAACGGCTCCGGCCTGGTCCTCGCCGGGGTGGAGCACGATACCGCCCTGGCCGCCTACCTGCTGCGTCCCGATGTGAGGGCGACCGACCTGGCGGACGTCCTGCAGCGCCACGTCGGTCACGAGCTCGCGGCGGACGCGCCGGCGGCGGTGCAGGCCCAGGCCGTCCGCGACCTTGTCACCGCGCTGACCCCGGAACTGTCCAAGATCGGCGCGATGGAGCTCTACCTCGACCTCGAGGTGCCCCTGGCGACGATCCTGGCCCGGATGGAGGGCCACGGCATCGAGGTCGACAAGGCCGCCCTGCAGGAACTGTCGGACGACTACGAGGGCAAGATCAGCGAGGAGGTCGCCGCCGCCCGGGATCTCGCCGGCGACGACAAGCTCAACCTGTCCAGCCCCAAGCAGTTGCAGAAAGTCCTCTTCGAGGACTTCGACCTGCCGAAGACGAAGAAGACCAAGACCGGTTACTCCACGGCCGCCGGGGAGCTCGAGAAGCTCACCCAACAGACCGGGCACCCCTTCCTCGGCCACCTGATGGCCCACCGCGAGTACCAGAAGATGAAGTCCACCATCGACGGACTCATCGAGGCCACGGCCGACGACGGCCGGATCCACACCACCTTCAACCAGCGTGGTGCGGCGACAGGTCGCCTGTCGTCCTCCGACCCGAACCTGCAGAACATCCCGGTGCGGACCGAGGCCGGTCGGCACATCCGTGGGGCGTTCCGGGTCGGGGAGGGCTACCAGACGTTGCTCACCGCCGACTACTCACAGATCGAGATGCGCGTCATGGCGCACCTGTCCCGGGACCCCGGCCTGGTGGAGGCCTACCGGGAGGGTGAGGACCTGCACAACTACGTGGGTTCCAGGGTCTTCGACGTGCCGGTCGACCAGGTCACCCCGGAGCTCCGCCGTCGGGTGAAGGCGATGAGTTACGGCCTGGTCTACGGGCTCAGTGCCTTCGGCCTGTCCCAGCAGCTCTCGATCTCCCCGGGCGAGGCGAAACAGACCATGGACAACTACTTCGAGCGCTTCGGTGGGGTGAAGAACTACCTTGACGAGGTGGTCGCGCAGGCGACGCTGGACGGCTACACCGAGACGCTCTACGGGCGCCGGCGCTACCTGCCGGAGCTCGGGTCGTCCAACCGGGTGGCACGGGAGAATGCCGAGCGTGCGGCGCTGAACGCTCCAATCCAGGGCACCGCCGCTGACATCATCAAGCGGGCGATGCTGCGGGTGGAGCGGGAGATGACCCGACGCGGCCTGCAGTCCCGGGTGCTGCTCCAGGTGCACGACGAACTGGTTGTGGAGGTCGTCGAAGGGGAGCTCGAGGAGATGACCGCGCTGCTGGAGGCGGAGATGGACGCCGCTGCCGAGCTGCGTGTGCCGCTGGACGTCTCGACCGGTGTCGGTGAGAACTGGGAGGCCGCCGGGCACTGAGCGGCCGGTCGCCGTCCTCCGACGCTGTCTTCCAGAGAGACGAAGCGCAGTCCGAGGCTCGCAGTACGGTCGGTAAACCGTGAACCTGTCCAGTCTCGGAGGCAGGTCGAGGTATCGCGTGCATGCCGCGCATGGGTCAGCCGGCACCGAACATGACAGCGACAAGCGCGGTGGAAGCAATGAGATTGTTGACGGTGTGGAGAATCAGTCCTGCCCACAGTGAGTGATGCAATCGTGTGAGAACGGCACATCCCAGCCCGAGGAAGAACGTCCACAGTATGACCGGGATGATGACGTGCAGCAGCGCAAAAACTAGTGAACTGAGCACAACGGACCCGGCCACAGCCAGGCGGGGTCGACCGGTTACCGTGAGGATTTTCTCTTCCAACCAGTACATGGTGAACCGTCGGACAAGGACTTCCTCGACGATTGGTCCCAGAATGAGATAGGCCAGAAGCAGTACTACCGCGACAATCGGCGTCCCCGCATCCTGGGTAGACGAGTTCTCGTGCGGTGAAAGTCCGAGTGAGGTTCCCACGAGTGCTGTCGCCGTCAATGCTGCGACAATGGCGATCGGTACCTGCCAGAACAGGTGGAAGCCGCGACGTCCTAAGCCGATGAAGCCTAGATCGGCAGAACTCCACCGCCTCACGGAGCACCACACTGATATCACGGGTACCACGGTGAGTAGCACCGACAAGGTCCAGACAGACCCCGATGGTACGAGAGCGCGAAAGTCGGTCACTTTGAGCAGAAGAAGGATCACGAGGACGACAAGGGCAACTGGGAGCACGAACGCGGCCCACACTCGGACCAGTTCCGATGTCCGGATGGGACGCCATGGTGCATGGTGTAGGCGGGGGTCCTCCACGGATTGCTGATTCGATCTCATAGCCAATCAGTGTGGAGTGATGTCGCAAGCGGTGCCAGCGGCCAAAGGTCGCGAAAACTCGATACCTTCGGACGACACGAGCGCATGTGGTGGCCGCGTTACAGTTGACGTCGTGCGTATCGTCCCAGCCTTGTCCCGTCGGACCGGTGTACTTCTTTGGGTGGGTTCCGTTGCCCTAGGAGCCTTCCTGCTGGTCCTCACCCTTCCAGTAATGTTCGACTGGAAAGACCCGGACGCACTTCCAGATGACCACCTCGCAGCGGTGGCTGGATTCGTGACTCTCCAGATCTACGCAGGTATTACTGCGTTGATTTTGTTCGCGGTGTTTCTCTGGCGCGGACGACTACCGGTCATGCTGTTGACTGTCTTCGTCTGTGAGCTTGTTCGCTATATGGCTCGTTTTCTGGATCGCTACATGTCATCCTGCAGGCAGGGTTGCGGGACTCCGACGGCCCCTGATTGGCACACCAGAGTCGCCAATCGGCGGTAACGACCAGTTTCAG
>DXGC01000046.1 GCA_019114135.1 Candidatus Corynebacterium avicola | reverse complement strand
CTTCTCCTGACGCACAACGGTACGGGTGGTGACGTCGCTGAAGTGCCCGGTGATGCGCACCGCGTACATGTAGTTCGCCGAGGGGGTCATCTCGTCGATGAAGTTCGACAGGTCGGCCCGGCGGATGTCCTTCGGGGCGCGGCGTCGGATCCTCGGAACGAAGTTGGTCGCCACCGCATAGGGGCTGCGGTCGTTCAGGTCGGCGCGGGTGGCGGTGCCGTCGTGTCGCAGCTGGTAGCAGGTGCCGTCGATGATGACCATCTCACCGTCGAGGGCGTCGAAGGTGCCGAGGCCGAAGTTGCCCTTGCCGAGCAGCTCACCGACGGACATCTCGCCGTCGTAGATACCGTCGAGCAGGGCGGTCATCAGGGAGTTCTGGAAGATCGTGTGCCGGGTCACGGGCAGATCGCTGGATGCGGTGTTATCGCTCATGGCCCCAGCGTAGCGTTACTCAACCATCTGTCCGCTCCGTCACTTTCCAGCAGCGGGGACGTGTTCCCTGCACCAGATAGCTGGCAGTTGGGGCCTCCGAGGGTGATTGGCAGGGCAGCGCTCCGAAACTTCAGTTTCCGACAAACTTACGAAAGCAACTTATAAAGTAGCCCAAGCGCTAACCCTATGGCGCCATTTCCAACCGTCACCCGAAGACCACTTGTGGGCACTTTGACCCAATTGAGGAGGAACACATGAGAAGAACCGTCAGACTCTCGACCACGGCAGGGCTACTCTGCGCACTGGCCGGAGCAGCTGTACCTGCTGCATCCGCCGCAACCAGCAACGAGACATCTCAGGCGACTCCCTCCGCAGAAGACAAGGCAGATAGGCCGTACTGCGCGCTCCAAATCGAGTACCCCAATCAATGGGATCTTCGTATCCCTCCGAACTGCCAGTGGCCTGAAACCCCGCGAACCCTTGACCAGATCTACGAAGATGAGTTGGGCATACCGGCGCCGGGTTCCCTCAAGCCATGACCTGACGGCCTTCTCTGACCCTCCCGGAGAGGACGAGAGAAGCTTCGATCAAAAGCTGGGGAAGTTCTCGACCCCTTCGGCAATCTGTACACCGATGTCCTCCAGCAACGGCGCGGGGTTCCGGATACAGGACGCCACGTCCGGCTCAATGTCGGTGAGGGTGTAGATCTTCTCGAACAGGTCCGTACCCATGGCCCCGTCGCTCTCGCCGAGCAGGTTCTGTCCGCAGACCGCCACAACCGGTACGCCTTCTGCACGGGCCCGTTCGGCGACGCCGGCCGGGGCCTTCCCGCTGAGAGTTTGTGTGTCGATCCGTCCTTCGCCGGTGACCACCAAGTCAGCCTGGCCCAGAAGCTCGGTGAAGCCGATCTTCTCGAGGACCAGGTCCACGCCCGTGCGCAATTCCGCACCGAGCAGGACAATCCCCATGAAGCCCAGGCCACCCGCAGCTCCGGAACCGGGCAGAGTCGCCACGTCCTGCCTCCCTGTGGCCGACATGACCACCTCAGCAAGGCTGCTGATACCGGCGTCAACGACAGGAGCGGCGTCCGGCGTCAGTCCCTTCTGCGGGCCGAAAACCGCCGCCGCACCGTCGGGACCGCACAGGGGGTTGCGGACGTCGGACGCCAGGACGACCTTCAGGTCCGCGACCCGCGGGTCCATTCCGCCGAGGTCGGCCGAGACGATGCGTCCTTTCGCAGCGACGTCATCGACAGGACGTCCTGACGCGTCGTGGAAGACCACCCCGAGAGCCGCAGCCAACCCCATTCCGGCATCGGTTGTCGCGCTGCCGCCGAGGGTGAGGATGACCTGCCGGACGCCCCGGTCCATCGCGTCGATGAGCGCATCGCCAACGCCCCAGGAACCGGCCTTCACTGCCGCATCCACCGGTGGGGTCTGACTGTTCACCGCGACCATGTCGAGGCCACAAATGCGGGCGACCTCGATCACCGCGGTCTGCTCCCCCGCGTGGAGGCAGTACTCGGCCCGGACCGATTGACCGTCGGAACCCCGAACGGTCGCCTCCACCCGCTGGTACCCCAGCTCGTCGAAGACCTCCAGGGTGCCGTCGCCGCCATCGGCCAAGGGCGAGGTCAGGACCTGGTGGCCTGTCGAGGTCAGGCCTTTAGCGAGTGCCGCATTGACCTCGGCAGAGGTCGCGGAGCCCTTGAACTTGTCGCAGCAGACGAGAACGGTGGCCATGCGAGCAGGTCAGATCGCGGAAATCCGCTAGTTGTCCTTGCGACCGAGCTCGCCGAGCTGGCGGGTCAGGGTGACGATCGCCAGGGCGTCCAGGACAGCTGCCGGGGCGTAGACGTCCGGACCGTCACCGGCACGGAGGTGCTCGACGACCGCGCCGGTGAGCACGGCGACCGCACCGACATTCGCGGCGATACCGATGAGCTTGGACTTCGCCCCGGCCAACAGGCCCACGCCGCCAGCGATCTCGGCGGCACCGATGGCCTGGTACGACTCCGGGGAGTAGCCGAGATGCTCGGCAGACTCGAGCATGGCGTCCTGCTGGGTGACCTTCGCGGTTCCGGCACCGATCAGGGAGAGTCCCAGTCCGGTGCGGAGAACGCCGGTGAGTGTGCTGCTTGCCATGGTGATTCACTTTCGTAGGTGGGCGGTGAGTGGTTTCCCCCGACGTTACCCCGGCGAAAGGAAAGTCCCCACTATCCGGCGGTCACTCTCCGCGGCGGTCGGGCGACACCTCCCGGATCACCCGGGCCGGTGAACCGACCGCGACCATGCCGGCCGGGATGTCCTTCGTCACCACGGACCCTGCACCGATCACCACCCCGTCCCCGATGGTGACACCTGGCGTGATGGTCGAGTTCGAACCGATCCACACATCCTCCCCGATGACCACGGGTGCAGGTTCCAGGTCCGCCCGGCGCGCCGGATCCATCGCATGGTTCAGTGTGGCGATGACGGTGTTGTGCCCGATGAGTGCGCCGTCACCGATGGTCAAGCCGCCCTGATCCTGGAAGCGGCACCCGGAGTTGACGAAGACATTGCGTCCGAACCGGATGTTGCGTCCGAAGTCGCTGGTGAACGGCGGGAACAGGCCGACCGTGTCGTCCACCTCTTGGCCGGTGAGCTCACTGAGCAGGGCGCGGACGCCGGCCTCGTCGTGGTAGGTCCCGTTGAGCTCCGTGGTGATGCGGATGGCCTCCTGGGACTGACGGTGCATTGCCAGGTGCAGCGGGGAGCCACCGGGGATGAGGTGACCGGCGTCGAGTTCGGCGAGCAGGTCCTCCAGTGTCGCGTCTACGGCCACAGCAGCACCTTCACTTCCTCGCGCTGGTCCATCAGCCTGTAGGCCTCCGCGGCGTCGGCCAGCGGCAGCTGCCTGGTGAACACCTTGCCGGGGTCGATCTTGCGGTCCAGGATCAGGTCAATCAGCTCCGGCAGGTAGCGGCGCACCGGGGCCGGACCACCGTGCAGGTGCACCAGCCCGAAGAACAGCTGGTCGCCGGGCAGCTCCACGTCGTGGGAGACCCCGACGTAGCCGATGTGCCCGCCGGGGCGGGTCGCGCTGACCGCCTGCATCATGGATTCTTGCGTGCCGACTGCTTCAACGACCGAGTGTGCACCGAGACCGTCGGTGAGCTCCTTGATGCGTGCCACACCCTCCTCGCCGCGCTCCTCGACAATGTCCGTCGCACCGAACTCGCGGGCCATCTCCTGCCGGTCGGCGTGGCGGCTCATCGCGATGATGCGCTCGGCACCCATCTGCTTCGCCGCGAGGACGCCCATCAGTCCGACAGCACCGTCTCCGACGACGGCGACGGTCTTCCCCGGCCCGGCCTGTGCGTCGTCGGCGGCGAACCAGCCGGTGCCGAGGACGTCGGACGCCGCGAGCAGCGACGGGACGAGGTCCTCGTCCGGGTAGCTCGGAGTGGCGACCAGGGTGCCGTCGGCGTAAGGGATGCGGGCATACTCGGCCTGGGTGCCGACCCCGCCGTCGACGAAGATTCCGTTGACGCAGCGCGACTGATAGCCGGACGCACAGATCGGGCAGGTGCCGTCGGAGATGACGAAGGAACCGACGACGAATTCACCGGGCTTCACTGTCCCCACCGCATCACCGACCTGCTCGACGACGCCGACGTACTCATGTCCCATCTTCTGTTCTTGGGGGTCGTCCGCACCACGGTAGGGCCACAGGTCCGACCCACAGACGCAGGCGGCGACAATGCGGATCACCGCGTCCGTCGGCTCCTCGATGACCGGGTCCGGACGATCCTCCACCCGGACGTCGCCGGGGGCGTGCATAATCACTCCGCGCATGATTCTTCTCCTTCTGTTCCTGGTGTCTGGGTGGAACTGGTGGTGTGGGTACGTCTGGTCGCCGCGAGCG
The DNA here is from genome assembly GCA_019114135.1 of Candidatus Corynebacterium avicola. Classification (GTDB taxonomy): domain Bacteria; phylum Actinomycetota; class Actinomycetes; order Mycobacteriales; family Mycobacteriaceae; genus Corynebacterium; species Corynebacterium avicola. The sequence goes on along the minus strand of DXGC01000046.1, from coordinate 29,101 downwards.
TGGCGAGCAACCGGAGTTTCTCCTCGGACGCCGACCCCGGTTCCGCCGAATAGACGAACAAGTGCAGCCCGTCATCGGCGGTGACCTGGAGCTCCTCGAAGTCGAGGACGAGCTCGCCGACCTCCGGATGGTGGAACCGTTTGGTCCCCGACCCGTGGATCCGCACATCGTGAGCGGCCCACAGTTCAGCGAAGTCGGTGCTGCGGGTGGACAGCTCCCCGACCAGGTCCTGCAGCCCCCGGTGCCCGGGGTTGCGTCCGACCTCGGCGTGCATCACCCCGACGCACATCCGGGCCATGGTGTCCCAGTCCGGGTAGAACTCGCGGGACGCCGGGTCGAGGAACTGGAACCGGGCGAGGTTCGCTCGGCCGTCCAGGTCCTGTCGTCCTGCACCACCAGCTTCCCCGAGTACCGGGCTGTAGAACTCCCGACCCAGATCGTTGACGGCGATGATGTTCTGCATCTCGTCGCGGACGAAGGCGACGGCACCGGTGACCGCGTCCACCACCCGTTCCAACGACGTGCGGACCTGGTGCGGGCTGGCGGCCCGGGACCGGCCTCGGGCGGAGGTCGGGACACCGTCGGCGGCCCTGGCGAGGTCGTAGAGGTGCCGGTGCTCGGCCTCGTTGAGGTGCAGAGCCCTGGACAGTGCCTCCAACACCCCCGCAGATGCGCCGGCGATCTGTCCCCGTTCCAGTTTCGCGTAGTAGTCCACGCTGATCCCTGCGAGGTCGGCGACCTCACTGCGTCGCAGGCCCGGCACCCGACGGTTGCCGGTGACGGGCAGGCCCACCGCGTCCGGGGTGATACGGGCCCGGCGGGAGGTGAGGAACTCCCGGACCTCCGCCTGCACCGCTTGCAGCGGTCGGCCGTTCATCCTGCTGTTCATGGCTCCGAGTCTATGTTCCACCCCGCATCAGTAGCAGGGCTCAGCGGTGCCCTGTCAGTACCACTTTGGACCGGAGCTGGACCATACGTCGGGTATCGACGGGCCCCGGTCTCCCCACCGCTTGTATCGCGAGTCAGCTGCTGACCGCCACAGACGCACCCACCGCGATCACGGACGCTCCCCCGATCCGTTGCACCGTGGTCACCCGTTTCGCCGAGCGAGTCAGCCAACCGCGGGCGGTGGCTGCGGTGAGCGCCCATGTGCAGTCACACACCATCCCGACGATCAACGGCACCAGCCCCAGCAGGATCATCTGCAGCGGCACATCACCAGCGTCCTGACTGATGAACTGTGGAACCACCACGGTGAACATGATGAGGTTCTTCGGGTTGGTGAAACCGACGATCGCACCGTCCCGCACGGCCTTCCGGCGGGAGGACGTACCGGCCACCTGGTCGGCGTCTCCCTCCCCGACCGGTCCGGCGTGCCGGATGGCCTGGACTCCGATCCAGACGAGGAACAGCACGCCACCCCACTTGAACAGCTGAAACAGCAGGTCCCAGCGCTCCAGCAGCGGGCCCAGCCCGAAGGCCACGAGCACACCCGCGGAGTAGCAGCCGACGGCGTTGCCGACCGCGGTGAGCAGGGCGACATCCCGACCGTGGCTCAGCGCCCGTCCCACGACGAAGAGAACCGAGGGGCCTGGCACGGCGATGAGCACCACGCTGGCCACCACCAGGGCGCCGAGTCGGGATGGGTCGAGGAGTTCAGTCACGCCCCACATGCTACCCGCCCCTACTTTCTCCCTGAAACGCGAAATCCCCATGCCCAGGGGTACGCCAGGGAGACCCGGAACGTACCTCTGGCCATGGGGATTTGCAGGGGAACGACCCCGGTGGCGGTAAGGCGGTGAACCTTTAGGCGTCAGCCTTCTCAGCGGCGACGGCAGCCTCGACGCGCTCCTTCAGAGCGGCGAACTGGTCGTGGATCTCCTGCGGCACCTTCGGGCCGAGGAAGGTGAGGTACTCGGCGTTGTCCTCGATGTCGTTGGCCCACTGGGCGGCCGGGGCGGACAGGGAGGCACGGATGTCCTCCTCCGGCTCGGTGACGCCCTCGAGGTCCAGGTCCTCGTAACGGGCGGTGTTGCCGACCACGGTCTCCTCGGCGCCGACGCGACCCTCGATGCGGTCCACGATCCACTTGAGCACACGGCTGTTCTCGCCGAAGCCCGGCCACAGGAAGCGGCCGTCGTCGCCGCGGCGGAACCAGTTGACCAGGAAGACGGACGGCATCTTGTCGCCGCCCTTCTTGCCCATGTCGATCCAGTGCTGCAGGTACTCACCGGCGTTGTAGCCGAGGAAGGGCAGCATCGCCATCGGGTCGTGGCGCAGGGTGCCGACGACACCCTCCTGGGCAGCGGTCTGGCCGGAGGCCATCAGGGCGCCGACCATGGTGGCGTGGTTCCAGTCGTGGGTCTCGGTGACCAGCGGGACGGTGTCGGCGCGGCGACCACCGAACAGGATGGCGTCGACCTTGACACCCTTCCAGTCGTTGAACTCCGGGGCGGCGGCCGGGCACTGGTCGATCGGGACGCAGTAACGGGAGTTCGGGTGGGCGGCCTTCTCGCTGGAGTCCGGGGTCCAGTCGTTGCCCTTCCAGTCGATAAGGTGCTCCGGGGCGTCGCCCATGCCCTCCCACCAGACGTCGCCGTCGTCGGTGAGCGCGACGTTGGTGAACAGGGTGTTGCCAGCGGCAATGGTATCCATGGCGATCGGGTTGGAGCTGTAGCTGGTGCCCGGGGCCACACCGAAGAAGCCGTTCTCCGGGTTCACGGCGTAGAGGTGGCCGTCCTCACCGAACTTCAGCCAGGCGATGTCGTCGCCGACGACCTCGGCCTTCCAGCCCTCGATGGTCGGGAGGATCATGGCGAGGTTGGTCTTGCCGCAGGCGGACGGGAAGGCGCCGAGGATGTGGTAGGCCTTGCCTTCCGGGCTGGTCAGCTTGAGGATCAGCATGTGCTCGGCGAGCCAGCCCTCCTCCTTGGCCATGACAGAGGCGATGCGCAGTGCGTAGCACTTCTTGGCCAGGATGGCGTTTCCGCCGTAGCCGGAGCCGTAGGACCAGATCTCCTTGGAGTCGGGGAACTGGGTGATGTACTTGGTGTCGTTGCACGGCCAGGCGACGTCCTCCTCGCCGGGCTCCAGCGGGGCGCCGACGGAGTGCAGGCAGCGGACGAACTCGCCGGTGTCGTCGATCTTGGCGAGGGCCTCGGAACCCATGCGGGTCATGACGCCCATGGACAGCACCACGTAGGCGGAGTCGGTGAGCTGGACGCCGAGCTTCGGCTGGGGATCGTCGATCGGGCCCATGCAGAAAGGCACCACGTACATGGTGCGGCCCTTCATGGAACCGGCGAAGTGCTCGCTCATCTCCTGCTTCATCGCGGCCGGCGGGGCCCAGTTGTTCGTCGGGCCGGCGCCCTCCTGGTCCTCGGAGCAGATGAAGGTACGCGACTCCACGCGGGCGACGTCGGCCGGGTTGGAGCGGGCGAGGAAGCTGTTGGGACGCTTCTCCTCGTTGAGCTTGATGATCGTGCCAGCCTCGACGAGCTCACCCGTCAGTCGGTCCCACTCGGCGCGGGAACCGTCCACGAAGACGACGCTCTCCGGCTGAAAAAGCTCCACAGCCTCGGAAATCCACGTGAGCAGTTCCTGGTTCTGGGTGGGTGGCTGGCCGACGAGCCCGGGGATGGTCATGAAGTCTCCTGATGGGTGGTTTAAAGAAGGTTGCGCACCCCCCAGGTTAACCCCACCGTCCCCTCTCCACACATTTCCAGCCGACAGCGTTCCAGATCCCAGTTCCGTTTTCGGGGGTGGTGGGGGGTACATCGGACGCCCCGTCACTACCGATCGTGACCTCTACCTGCAAGGTTTCCGATGGTTCCGAACCCAACTCCGACGCCCCTGATGTGATTGACGACACACCTGAAGGGCCTTTCCCCGGCGCGTCGTCCTCCGCCGGGTCAACACCACCAGTTATGTCCGATGAACCGGCACTGTCGGTCATGCTCGCCTCGCGCCGCCACGCCGACCAGCCACCGTCGAAGGTGACCACCGACATGTAGTCGACGAGTCCGTCACCGTCGGTGTCGGAGCAGATCGTCATTCCTGAATCGTCGGTGAGGGTCACGGACTCCTCGACGAGGTCGTCGCCGGTGACCGGGGCAGGCAGGTCGTAACTCACCCCACCCAGGTCGATGGTCAGCCCGTCGGCAAGTGTCTCGGACGGTTCCAGTCCGCCGATGCCCGGCAGTCCGAGGCCCTCGCCGTGGTTGTGCCAGTTCTCCCACTCATTCATGCCGTCACCGCCTGCCCGGTCGCCGGACGAGTGTTGAAATCGGCGAGCGTGTCCGCGATGGTCGGCACGGAGAGCCGGGAGACCACGTCGGTCACCGTCGCCGCCCAGTGCCGGCGCAGCAACGCGGCTGCCGCGGCGGCGTCCTGCGTCCGACGGGCCGAACGGTGCGTCCGCCACCGCAACAGGAAGGTCACCAGAGCCACCGGGACGCCGGCGACCACGCCGAGCAGCGGGGCGCCGATGGTGCGGGTCACCGCTGCACCCACCGCCGCACCGGCGCCGAGGGCGGCGACGCCGGTCAGCGCTGTCACCCCGTCGATCTTCCCGGATGCGCGGTTGGACGCGCTGACGGGCACAGCACGGTCAGCACCCGCTGCGTCCTCACCGACCCCGGGCCCCAGACTGGGCATCTCCACGCCCTGCTCCAGTACCGCGACGGTCAGCCGCGCCCGGAAGATGCGGTCCATCTCCGTCATGTCCGTCCTCCCCGACCGGCCCGCCACCGGATCGGCCAGCAACTCGGTCGCCAGGCGTTCGGCGGCCAGCCGGACGGCGATGCGCACCCGGTCGGCCCGGTCGGCGTCCGCCCGACGCGCATCGGCGGTCCATCGACGGACGTCGACCCACAGTGGCTCCACCAACCGGGCCAGCGTCTCCAACGACGCCGGAGCGTCCGGACCGTCCGGGGCACTCCAGCGGCTGACGACCACACCAGGCTCGGCGGCCACCTCGGCGAGATCGCCAGACAATGCGTCCTCACTGACGTGGAGCACGCACAGGCCCATGGCGTCGCGCACCGCGCGCACCACCTGTGCGTCGTCACCTTGACCTGCACTGACAGCGTCCTGCTGCGACGTCCCGACCACCGCGATCACCCCGTCGGCGTCCGACGGTCCCGCCCCGGTCACGACCCGGTGCCGGCTTCCCCGCAGCCCGACGACAACCGCACCCACGAGCCGTACGTCCGGCCCGATCACTGAAACAACAGCCATAATCCCACTCCCACGGTCCCCTCTTCTTCCCGATTACCGCTGTGTTCTGCCACAATGACAAGGATGTCTGACACTGAAAATCCCCCAGCACGGCAGTCGGGTGGCCGCGGTCGCCCCCTGCAGACCCAGTTTAACGACGGACGTGACTATCCGCGACTGGGTTCCTTCAGTTTCCGCCGTGGAACCCTCACCGACAACCAGGAGGCCCTGTGGGACGAGAACTGGCCGCGGCTGGGCATTGAGCTCACCGACGACCTCACCGACCCCATCGACCTGGACGAATGGTTCGGACGTAGCGGCCACGACACCATCGTCGAGGTCGGCTCCGGCACCGGCACGTCCACTGCGGCGATGGCCCCGCTGGAGACAGACACCAATGTCGTCGCCGTGGAGATCTACCGTCCCGGCCTGGCGAAGCTGCTCGGCGCGGTGGTCCGCGGCGACATCGACAACGTGCGCATGGTCAAGGGTGACGGTGTCGAGGTCCTGCAGCGACTCTTCGCCCCGAACAGCCTCGCCGGGGTGCGGATCTTCTTCCCCGACCCGTGGCCGAAGGCCCGCCACCACAAGCGGCGGATCATCCAGACCGGCACCCTGCACCTCATCGCCTCGCGGTTGCGTCCCGGCGGCATCCTGCACGTCGCCACGGACCACGCCGAGTACGCAGAGTGGATCGACGAGCTCATCAATGTCGAGGATGACCTGGAGTACATTGGCTGGCCGGAGGACCCCGACGAGCGGTCGCAGACCGTGCCGGTGCTGACCGACCGGCAGATCATCACCAAGTTCGAGGGCAAGGGCCTGGACAAGGACCACACCATCCGCGAATACCTCTGGAGACGCCGATGAGCGCAGGCAGCGCCGCCACCCCGAAGCACCCCGTCCACCTGCTGGTCTGGGATGCACCGAACATCGACATGGGGTTGGGCTCGATCCTCACCGGACGGCCCGACGCCGCCCACCGTCCCCGCTTCGACGCGGTCGGACGGTGGCTGCTCGACGTCGCCGCCGAGCACGCCGAGAACGCCGAGCACGCCGTAGCGGACAACGAGTGGACGCCCGAGGCCGAGGCCACGGTGTTCACCAACGTCGCCCCCGGCGCCGCCGACCAGATCCGCGGCTGGGTGGACGCGCTGCGCAACGTCGGTTTCGCGGTCTTCGCGAAGCCGAAGCTGACCGAGGACTCCGACGTGGACCCCGACATGCTGGTCCACATCCAGGAGCGTCGCGACGCTGGCCTGCTCGCCGGACTGGTCGTCGCCAGCGCCGACGGCCAGAACTTCCGCGACCTGCTCGAATCCCTCGCGGTAGGTGACGACGGTGGCATACCCATCCCGGTCACCGTCCTCGGCTTCCGGGAGCACGCCCACTGGGCCGTGGACAATGACCTGCTGGAGTTCGTCGACCTGGAGGACATCGACGGTGTCTTCCGCTCGCCGCTGCCGCGCGTGAGCCTGGACTCCCTGCCGGACGAGGGCGCGTGGCTGCAGCCCTACCGTCCACTTTCCGACCTCAACCGCTAGACCTCCGACAGAAAGAGGAGCTGACGTGTTCACGAAGTGGGGCGATGTCGCCTTCCGATTCCGTCGGATCATTCCGGCGGTGATCATCCTGCTCATCGCGGTACTCTACCTGGGTCTGGGAACCCAGCTGGGTGACCGGATGAGCCAGGAGGGCTGGGATGACCCGAACAGTGACTCCACCCGCGCCGCGCAGATCGAGCAGGAGACGTTCGGACGCGACGACAGCGGCGACGCCATCGTGCTGGTCACCAGTGACGGCGCCGGTGACGGCGCCGATCTGCAGGACGCGACGGTCAAGGAGGACATCACCGGCCAGCTCAACGCGATCGCGTCGGAGAACCCGGACGCGGTCGAGCGAGTGACCAGCTACTTCGACTCCAACCAGGAGCAGATGTTCTCCCAGGACGCCGAGACCGGCGCCCAGACCGCCTTCGCCGCGGTCAGCCTGAAGGGCACCGAGGACGAGGTGCTGAACAACTTCCGGACGATCGAGGACGACCTGAACGACATCTCGGTGGACGGAGCCACTGTGGAGATCGGCGGCGCGACCGCCGTGGCCGGCGCCCTGGACTCCGGAATGGCCGACGACATCTCCCGCGCGGAGCTGATCGGCCTTCCGGTGGTGGCGTTGCTGCTGCTGGTGATCTTCGGCAGCGTCGTCGCCGCCTGCATGCCGCTGATCGTGGGTGTGCTCTCCATCCTCGGTTCGATGGGCATCCTGTCGTTCCTCGCCGGGATCGTGCAGGTCAACACCTTCTCCCAGTCGGTGGTGACGCTGCTGGGCCTGGGTCTGGCCATCGACTACGGCCTGTTCATGGTCTCCCGTTTCCGCGAGGAGCTCGCCGAGGGGGCCGACACCCGTACCGCGGTGCGCAACACAACCGCCTCGGCGGGCAAGACCGTGGTCTTCTCCGCCCTGATGGTGGCAGTCGCCCTGTCCAGCCTGATGATGTTCCCGCAGGCCTTCCTGAAGTCCGTGGCCTACGGTGCGATCTCCGCGGTCGGCCTGGCTGCACTGATCAGTGTCGCCGTGCTGCCGAGCATCTTCTCGATGTTGGGGCCGAACATCGACAAGTTCACCGTCTTCCGCCGTGGACGCACCCGCGACGCCACCGTGCACTCGCTGTGGGGCCGCATCCCCACCTTCGCGATGAAGCACTCCAAGCTGATGGTCGTGGGCATCATCGGCATCCTCATCGTGTTGACCATCCCGATGTCCGGGATGAAGTTCGGCGGCATCAACGAGACCTACCTGCCGCCGGACAACGACACCCGCGTCGCCCAGGCCGACTTCGACGAGTCCTTCCCCTCCTTCCGTACCGACCCGGTGAAGATCGTGGTCGACGGAGAGAACGCCGCCGTCGGCGAGGTGTACCAGAAGGCCAATGCCGTCGAGGGCCTGACCTCGGACTTCCAGGTCTCCCGTCCCACGCAGGACGGTGTGACCGTCCTGTCGGCCGGGATCGAGGACCGCGACGACAACGAGCGCATCGTCAATGAACTGCGCGACATCGAGGGCGAGATCTCCGCCGACGCCGATGTGCTGGTCGCCGGCACCCCGGCGATGGAGGTCGAGTCCATCGAGGCGCTCTTCGACCAGCTGCCGTGGATGCTGCTGTACATCATCGCGGTGAGCTTCATCCTGCTGTCGCTGGTCTTCGGTTCGGTGATCCTGCCGGCGAAGGCCGTGATCATGAACCTGCTGGGCACCGGCGCGACGCTGGGTATCCTGACCCTGCTGTTCGTCGACGGTGTGGGTGCGGACCTGTTCAACTTCTCCCCCGGCCCGCTGATGAGCCCGGTGCTGGTGCTGATCGTGGCGATCATCTACGGCTTGTCGACGGACTACGAGGTGTTCCTGGTGTCCAGAATGGTGGAGGCCCGTGCCCACGGTGCCTCCACGGCAAGAGCGATCAGATTCGGTACGGCGACGACCGGCGGCATCATCACCGCTGCTGCGCTGATCATGATCGTGGTCGCAGGTGCGTTCGCGTTCTCCGACATCGTGATGATGAAGTACATCGCCTTCGGCATGATCGCCGCGCTGGTGATCGACGCGACAGTCATCCGCATGCTGCTGGTGCCCGCGGTGATGTACCTGCTGCGCGAGGACTGCTGGTGGGCCCCGAAGTGGATCACCAAGCTGTCCCAGAAGATCGGCCACAACGAGCAGCTGGAGGGCTTCAGCTCCACGGAGACCCAGGCCTCGGCGGAGGCCGCTGCTGATGTGGAACCAGCGCGGGAACCTGTGGCCGTCGGTGCTGGTGCTGGTGCAGCGGCAGGTGCCGCTGGCGCCGCCGGTACCGCAGCGGCAGCGTCGGCGGAGTCGGCGGAGTCGTCGGCGGAGTCGGACGCTCCGAGCGTAGCGTCCCGCGACTCCGCGGTGCGCTCCCGCGGGCCGGTGCCCGCGGCGTCCGACGCAGCCGCGACGGTAGAATCCGCGGCGACCCCGGCCGCAGCGTCCGACACCGGCGCGGATACTGATGCCGAGGACGCCGACAACTACGGCGCGCACTCGGGCACCCGTGCCCGGAGCAAGACCGGCAGCGGCCCGGTGCCCTTCGACGAGCTGATGAAGCGTCTGGAGCGGGAGCGTCCGGACAGGAAGAGGCGGTGACCCACGGCAATGGCGAACGCTGAGAACCGGTCCGGGAACCAGTCGACCTTCCGGAGCGTCATGCAGTGGCTCAAGGACCCCCGGGTCCGCGCGCTGCTGACGCTGGCGATCCTCGCCATCATCATCTTCCTCTTCCGGGACCACTACCACTTCCTGGAAGAGGGCTGGGCGGAGATCCTGCAGGCCAACAACTGGTACATCACCGCCGCCGTCGTCGCCATGGGACTGTCGATGGTCGCCCAAGCGGAGGTCATGGTCGCGTTGCTGCGTCCCGCCGGTGTGCCGGTCAAGCGCACCAGCGCCAACGCCCTCGGCCTGTCCGCGAACTCCTGGTCGTCGACCTTTCCCGGAGGCCCTGCGATCTCCGCGGCGATGATCTTCCGCGAGCAGATGAAGTGGGGCGCCTCCGGTGTCGTCGCCAGCTGGTACCTGGTGATCTCCGGACTGTTCTCCGGTGCCAGCATGGCCATCCTCGGCCTGGGTGCCGTGTTCTTCCTGCAGGCCGACGCTCACGTCTTCTCGCTGATCGTGTCCATCGTCGCACTGGTGGTGCTGACCCTGGCGGCGAACTGGGTCGCCCGGCACCCCAACAAGGTCGAGCCGGCGCTGCTGAAGGCTGCGTCCTGGTTCAACCGCAAGCGCAACAAGCCCGAGGACCGCTTCCACGACCGGATCCGCAACCTGGTCACCCAGCTTCGCGCCGTGGACCTGACGCCGAAATGGCTGGGTTACGCCATCGGGACGTCCCTGCTGAACTGGGTGATGGAGATCGTCTGCCTGTTCCTGTGCGTGCTGGCCATCGGTGCCGAGCCCAGCGTGGCCGGGGTCATCCTCGCCTTCATCCTCGCCAAGCTCGCCGGCCAGGCGCAGATCACCCCGGGTGGTCTGGGGCCGGTGGACATCGCGCTGACCACCATGCTCGTCGGTACCGGCGGGCTGAGCTCCGGGCAGGCCTTCGCCGCGGTGATCGTGTTCCGCATGATCAGCTTCGTGCTGCTGACGATCGTCGGTTGGCTGGTGTTCCTGTGGACCTTCGTCCGCGCCGAGGAGGCCGAGGCGGCTGGAGCTTCCGGATCCGACGAGGCAACCGGCTCCACCAAGGGCGGCAGCGGTGCCGGCAGCACCAGCGGTTCGAGCGGCTCGAGTTCGTACCACAACCGCACCGCCTTCAACATCCGCAGCATCACCGACGGCTCCGCCGCCCGGGCCTCCGACCTCGACTCCCGGCCCGTCCCGCCGGCAACCGGGCCCGACGCCCACGACAGTCTGATCCACCCGGAGGATGAGAAGGACCTGGACGATGATTCGCAGGACGGGGACATCCAACCCGGTTAGTCGCGGACGGCGCGATCACGTCGGGAGACCGACCTTCTCCTGCGGAATGAACACGTAGTTTCGATTCTCCGTCGTGACCTCGTCGCATGGAATCCAGGTCCCCTTCTCGAGGCGGCGCATCGTGTACCCGGCGCGACGGAAGATCTCGACGACATCGCCACCGGTCGCCCCGTACTTCCTCAGGTGACGGTCCTCGATCTCGATCATCCAGCATGGTCTGAACTCATCGAGGATTCTCTGTGCACCGTGCAGCATGAGCAACTCCGCACCTTCGATGTCGGCCTTGACGACATCCACCCGGTCAAGAGCCGACAGTTCCACGATCCGGTCAAGGTACGTGGACGGCACCGTGACCTCCCGGGATGTGGCGAACTCTACGTTCGGTCCCACTCCATCCGAACCCTGGGTGACGAATGAGCGACCCCACACCGGGAGACCGCGCCGGTAGGGCACAGACAGGTTGACGCCCTCGACGACGTCGGAATCCATGACGGCTGCACCGAGCTCCTCCACGTTTCCAGCGCCCGCCAGGGTCATGAGCCTGCTGAGGGGCTGGGCCAGCGAGGGATTCGCTTCCACCGCGACAACCGTCCCTCCCGGTCCCACCGCTTCGGAGAACAGCATCGTGTAGAGACCGAACTCCGCTCCGACATCAATGCACACACCACCCTCGGGAACGAACGCCTGCAGATGGGCGGCTTCATCTTCGACGAACCAGGCGTGCCGTCCGAGCAACCTGAGCAGAGTGGCCAGCCACCTGACGCGTCTGGTGGAGGAGGCCCGAGGGGAGGGCCTGGCCGCTGGTGTCCGGAGGGTCGCATTTTTCGGTGTCACCACTGCACACGACCTCCTCTGGTGGAACTGGACTCCGCCGGCACCCATGTGTGAGCAGCGACCGTCCGAGTTGGGCGAGTGCGGGATGGAGGATCTTCATCACGTGGTCGGTTCCTGTACATCGCGGCGAGGGCATAGATGAGTAGCGGCACCATGAAGTACCCCGCCCGCGCCGACGGCGCCAGGAGGAACAACACGGTGTAACCGAGTGCCATGATGACGCCCACTGAGTAGACGGTCAGTGGAACCGTCAGCAGTCTCCACGCGAGCACCGCTGCGGCGGCGATCAGAAACGTGAATGGCAGCCACGCCCCGATCGTGTTCCCGAGAATCCCTCCGAGCATCGAGCGTCCGGCAGGAGTCTGCAGTTCGCCCTGCCCCATGGGAAACAGGACGGTGTGCTCGATGAAAGCCTGCGGAGCCGGTCCAGCCGTCGTACCAATGCCGATACCGACCACGGCGACGACAACGCCCGTCATCTGTAGAGCGTCAACCGGTCTTCCTCGACGAGCCAGGACCAGAAATGCCAGGGCGAAGGCGGGAAGTGCGGTCCACTTCATGAGAAGTGCGCAACCGATGATGCAACCGCACAGCACGCTGCGGCGCTCAAGTGCTGCTGCGGCTCCCAGCGCCAGGACGCCAACCAGCGGGACATCAACGCCACTGGTGACCACGGACAGCGCGACCAGAGGAGAGAAAGCTGCCCACGCGAGGACATGCACCTTCGACGAGGACGGTCTGCCCAGCAGCCTCCAGCTCGCCCAGAGGCAGAAGGCGAGAAAGACCACGTACCAGATCCGGGGATCTGCGATGGGGACGTCACCCAGCAGGACACCGGGAAGACCGAACAGCGCCATCGCCGGCCCATAGGGGTTGTAGTCGTACACCGTCGACGGGTCACTGAGGTACGGCGTCCCCTGCTCAACCAGACGTGCAGCTGACTCCTTCACGACCTGGACCTCAGGCTGGCCTATTCCCGCCCCGACCAAGAAGCACATCGGAACCGCTACGGCCCCGATCAACGCAACCATGAAAACGGAAGTCCTCGACCTTCCGGCCCCGCTCAGGAAAGCAGCAAGTATGTACGTCACTACAGCACACGCCGCCCACAGACTATGGGACTGCTGCGTCGTGAAAAAGGCGTAGAACAGGGAGAAAGCAGCGAACGCCCCGAAGAGCCAGCGCACATTCCCTTGTTTTATTTCCCCTACCGGGACCATGAGGGAATTCTCTATTGTTTCCATATCGCGAACGGTATGGTCGCAATACCTGGAAAACATCGCCCCGGCGGGCGATTTTCGGGATCACCCCTTCGATCAGGGCTTCTGAGCGCCTCCGTCAAGGCCGTTCTTGTAGTAGTAGACCGCAGCCTGTGCCCGGTCGCGTAAACCGAGTTTGGACAGCAGTGATTTCACGTGCGTCTTCACCGTGTCCATGGAAATATGCAATTCTCCAGAGATGTCGTTGTTGCTCATCCCCTCGCCGAGGAGTGACAGAACATCTTTCTCCCTGTCACTCAGATTCCTGACGGAATCCGGATTGAACGGCACACCTCCCCGTGAGGAGAATGCAGAGATGAGTCGGGTCGTGACGGACGGTGACAACATTGATTCTCCGCCCGCCACAGTCCTGACCGCCTGGGTGAACTCCGCTGCTGTCGCCTGCTTCACCATGAAGCCACTCGCCCCCAGCGACAACGCCCGGTACACGTACTCGTCCAGGTCGAATGTGGTGAGCATGATCACCCGCGCTCCCGGATCCGGTGCGGAGAGAATGCGCTCGGCCGCCTCCAGACCGTCCATACCCGGCATGCGAACATCCAGGATCACGATGTCTGGGCCAAGCTCCCCGACCAAGCCAAGTGCTTCTTCTCCGTCACGGGCCTTGCCGACGACGTCAATGTCATCCGCGCTGTTCAGCACAGCCTCGAACCCATCGAGGACAAGAGGTTGATCGTCAGCGATGACAACCCTGATCACAGAATCTCCTCACGGTTGGATTCGGCGAGCGGAAAAGTGGCGTGGACGACGAACTTTCCCGCCACTTCTTCTGCCCGGAAATCTCCACCGAACACCCTCACACGCTCGCGCATGCCGACGATACCTTTCCCCTCGCGACCAGATTCAGGACGCCGATCATCGACATTATTCACCACCTCAACGCTCAGTTCGCGGTCCCTGCGACGAAGCGACACCACCACCGGCTCACCTTCAGCATGTCGTACCGCATTGGTCACCGATTCCTGGACGATACGGTAGGCCGCCGCCGCGACCCCCTGCCGGATATCCGCTCCTGAATGGTCGAGACCGACACAGGTGAGCTCGACCGTGACCCCGAAACTCCGGCAACGTTCGACCAGGTCAGCGATGTCGCCGACCGACGGTTCCTCCGGCTCCCGCACCTCCTCACTCGCCCACATGCCGTCGACGACAGTGCGCATCTCATTGACCGCCGTGGTCGCTGCGGCATGGATGTTGGCGAGAGCTCCTTCGGTGCGTTCGTCCAACGCGCCGTTCACCTGCGCAGCCTGCGCCTGAATAGCGATCATCGACACATGATGTGCGACCACATCGTGGAGTTCACGCGCGATCCGGTTCCGCTCCTCCACCAGCGCGGTGTCGCGGTCCGCCTTCTCTACCGCGGCCCGCTGTGCGTCCGCGTCCGCGCGGGTTCGCCTGACGGTCCCGAGAAGAGTTCCCAGGGTGAGTACTACGACACCCGTCGCGACAACGTACAAGTAACCGAGGGCGGCGGTGTCCGTAGCAATCGCCGCCGACACCATGGATGCAGCAATACCGACTCCTCCCCAGATCCAGGCTCGGTCCGGATGAGCACGCGCCGCCAGGACGAGCAACGACACGACCGCGCAGAGACATGCCGCGACGGTCCACGGCAGCACCTCCCCCGACTGCCAGAAACCGGACAGCGCTCCACACACCATTCCGACAGTGATCACCTGCCATGCCACCAACGGTCTCGTGTTCGCCACGACGAGAGGCACGGTCTGTACCGCTGCGATGCCCCAGGCGAAGATTGTCGAGAACGTTCCGGACAGCATCATGTCGAGCTGAAGTGCCGCGGCACACCACGCTGCGACGATGATCGCGACATAGGCAAACGGACGAAGTCGCGTCCTCAGATCCAAGGCATCGTTGGCGGGAGAGATGGTCACGTAGTCAACCCTAGGTATCCGTCCGTCGGTGCACCTCGCCCCAGAGGGTGAATTCCCGGTTCACCCTGCGCGCCCTCCGGCAATTGCCCCCTTCGCGTGTCTGTCAGGGACTTGCGGTCCGCGGCAACGCCTAGGATGGCAGGCATGAGCCACGACACCAGCCGCCAGACACCCCGGACCATCCCCAGCGAACCCGCCGGCCCCTTCTCGGCCACCGCCGGGCTGAGCTCCACGGTCGCCCTGGTCGCGGACGTCGTGGCCGTCCTGGTGTTCACCCTGATCGGCAGTTTCTCGCACAACGGCTCGGACGGATTCAGCATCGGCGGATGGCTGCAGACCTCCTGGCCGTTCATCCTCGGCCTCGCCGTGGGCTGGGCCCTGCTCTACACCGGCAAGCTGCGCCGGGCGCCCGGCACCGGCGTCCTCCTGCTCGGCAGCACCTGGTTCATCGGCATCATCGTGCGCAGTCTGGTGAACATGTCCCTGGCCTGGGGATTCGTGATCACCTCGCTGATCTTCCTGGGTATCGTGATGATCGGCTGGCGCGTGGTCGCCAGCCTCGTCACCCAGCGTGCTCGGTCATAAACTCCAGGAACGCCGCCACCGGCGGTGACAGTTCCGCCCCGGACGCCCACACCACCCCGAGCTCACGGGCGCGGGTGGTGGCGAGAGGGATCACGGCCATTCCCGGCAGCCGCAGGTTCGGGTCGTCCAACGGCAACAACGCCACCCCCAATCCCGCGGTGACCAGCCCGGCGACCGTGGTCAGCTCCATCGACTCGAACACCAGCCGCGGGCGGAACCCCGCCTCCGCGGTCAGCTCGTTGAGCAGCATCCGGGTGCCGTAACCCTCCAGCATTGCCACGAACGGCTCCTCGGCGGCCTCGGCGATGTCGATGCTCTCCCGCCCCGCCCACCGGTGTGAGGACGACACCGCCAGCCCAAGCCGCTGCTCGGCCAACTCCACCCAGTCGACCTGCCCCGCGGCGATCTCCACACCCGGACGCGGCCCCACCAGCGCCAGGTCGGCGCGTCCGGCTGTGACCTGCTCCACGAGGTCCATCGCGGCACCCTGGACCAGGTCGAAGCGCACCGACGGGTGGTCCTTGCGGTAGGTGCGGAGCAGGTCGGGCACCAGCCAGGTGCCCAGCGAATGCATGAACGCCAGGCGGACCGTGCCACGCTCCGGGTCGGCCATGCGCTGCACCTCCTCCACCCCGGTGCGCCAGGTGTCGCGGGTCTGCACGGCCGTCTCGGCGAGCACGGCGCCGCGATGGTTCAGGACGAGGTGTCGACCATGGCGGTCGAACAGGGACACCCCGACCTCACGCTCCAGCTTCGCCAGTCGGCGCGACAGCGTGGACTGGCTGACCCCGGTGGCCAGGGAGGTGTCGACCATGTTGCCGGTGCCGGCGAGGTCGATGAACCAATCCAGGTCGCTGAATTGCACTGAATGGGACACAAACCACATTCTAATGCATTTAGAGCGTCATTCGCACTCGTCCACCATGGAGGCCATGAGCGAGCACCAGAGTGAGACGTCCTCCACCGTCGGCCTGGGCCCCGGCGACCCCGGCTACCGCCGGGTCATGGTCGCCGCGGCCGCAGCAGGGCTGGCGTCCTTCAACGCCATGTACCTCACCCAGGCACTGCTGCCGTCGATCCACCACGATCTCGGCATCTCCCCCACCACCGCCGCACTGACCGTGTCGGCGACCACCGGCATGCTGGCGCTCGCCGTCATCCCGGTGTCGATCATCTCCGAACGGGTCGGACGCCGCCGCGTCCTGCAGGTGTCCGTGCTCGCCGCCACCGTGCTCAGCCTCGTCCTCGCCCTGGCACCCGGTATCGAGACACTCATCGTGGTGCGCGCCCTGCAGGGCATCGCCGTTGCCGGTGTGCCGGCGGTGATGATGAGCTTCCTGTCCGAGGAGATCCGCAGCGAGCACCTCGGCCGGGTCATGGGGCTCTACATCGCCGGCACCACCCTCGGTGGACTACTCGGACGACTGATCCCCTCCGGCGCGCTGGGATTCACCGGGTGGCGCGGGGCGGTGCTGATCGGAGGACTTGTCGCCTTCGCCATCGCCGCCCTGTGCGCCTGGGCACTGCCGAAGCAACGGAACTTCACGCCGAAGCGGATCACCGTCTCCCACGAGCTCGCAGCCTTCCGCCACCACTGGCGCAACCCCTCGCTGGTCGCCTTGTTCATCCTGCCGTTCCTGATGATGGGCGCTTTTGTCTCGCTGTACAACTACCTCGGGTTCCGTCTGACCGGGGAGTTCGGACTGCCCGAGGTCCTCGCCGGTATGGTGTTCATCCTCTACCTCTCCGGCACCTGGTCCTCGGCGCGGGCCGGGGCGCTCGTCGCTCAGTACGGGGTGGCCCGCGTGCTGATCATCAGCTGCCTGCTGGCCACCGCCGGCCTGCTGCTGGCCCTGATCCCGAACCTGGCGGTGACCGTGGTCGGCGTCCTGATCTACACCGCCAGCTTCTTCGCGGTGCACTCCACCGCCTCCACACTGGTCGGCCAACTGGCCGACCGCGACCGGGCGGAGGCGTCCTCCACCTACGTGATGAGCTACTACATGGGCTCGTCCGTGGTGGGCTGGCTCGCCGGCTTCATCTTCGACCTCGGTTGGGGAGCGTTGATCGGCGGACTGGTGGTTCTTCAGGTCGCTGCGCTGGGCCTGTGCATGGTCAGCGCGCGTGGCGCGAAAAAACGTTCCAGAAAATAGATCCCTCTGACCTGCGGTTATCTCGCTACCCCTCCCAGGGGGGAACAATAATATCCCTATTCTTTCCAGAAACACTTGAAAGGGGGATACCATGTCCTCCAGACAGCTTCACATTGACTACAAGAGGGTTCGCGAAATAGCAGCTCTCACTGACGGAGGAACACACAATGGGACACATCAAGGGTAAGCGGTTTGTCGGGGTCATGGCCGTTGGCCTGCTCGCCACCGCCGGAGTCGGTGTCGCGATGGCCCAGGGCGGTCTGTCCGCGAACCTGGCCCTGTCCAACACGGTCTTCAACCAGGAAGTCAGTGGCCTGGATGCCACCGGCGTCTCCATCTTCGGTGACGTCGACGGCCAGCACGACGGTGACAAGGGTGTGGCCCGCCTGAAGTTCGAGGACGCCTCCATCACCGACATGTGCATGACCGCCCCCCTGAACCTGCCCGGTCTCGGCGAGAAGCGTTTCCAGATGCTCGTGCCTGGCGAGAACACCACCGCCGAGAACCTGGTCCTCGGTTCCCCCGGCCTGTCCGGTGGCATGACCCTGGTCAAGCCGCAGATCGGTGTCGACGCCAGCCAGCTCGACGACGGCCAGGATGCCGGCAACTGGGGCCTCTCCGCCGAGGCACTCCAGGCCAGCCACCAGGTCATCAAGGCGACCTCCATCGCCGCCGACAAGCTCACCTTCGCCGGAAGCAAGGTGTCCATCGTGGACGCAGATGAGGCTGAGTGCTGATGCCTGAAGATTCCACCACGCCCCAGGGGGCGAACGGGGATCCCGGCACGGACGACACGCAGGTCATCAAGTCACAGGACGACTCCGTCCAGAAGAATGAGGCCGCGGCGGAGAAGAACGCCGAGACCCGCTCCGAGAAGCTCGAGAAGAAGAACAGGAAGTTCAGCACCTGGCGCAAGCAGCGCCCGTTCGCTGCCGGCCTGTTGATGATGCTCGCCGGCATCGTCATCATGGTGCCGACGTACCTGTCGCTCGAGCTGTCCAACATCCAGATCCAGATCTCCTCGATGGGCGGCGTGTCCACCCTGGTCATCGGCATCCTGCTGATCACCTGCGGCATCATGACCTGGTTCCGCGGTGAGGGACGCATCATCGCCGGTGTCGCCGCGATCATCCTGTCCGTCCTTGCGCTGTGGCAGTCGAACTTCGGCGGCTTCGGCGTGGGCCTGATCCTGGGTCTGATCGGTGGTGCGCTGGCACTGGCCTGGGACCCGCAGCCCAAGGAGGAGTACAAGGCCGAGAGGGCCGAGAAGAAGGCGTCCAAGAAGGCGAAGAAGAAGGCCAAGCAGGAGAAGAAAGCTGCGAAGAAAGGCGGCACGGCGAAGTCCGTGATCGCCATCGTCGCTGCCCTGTCTGTCGGCATCGGCATCCAGACCCCGCAGGCACGGGCACAGATTCCCGGCCTGCCGGACATCGAGCTGCCGGACATGCCGCAGATCCCTGGTCAGGATGACGGTGGGACCGGCGAAGAGGGCGAGGACGGAGAGGACGGCGAGTCGAACAACAACACGCCGCGCCTACCTAACATCCCGACACCCGACCTGCCGGACCTGCCCGACCTTCCGGACCTGCCGGAAGACGGCAACGACCTGCAGGACGGCATCGACCGTTCCCTCGAGGATCTCGGCGTCGAGATCCCGGGTCTGAACGTGGCTCCCCCGGAGCCCGTCGCCGGGATGCAGCCACCGAACGGAAACACCTTCACCATCCAGTCCGACGCCACCTCGATGACCCCGAACATGAAGTTGTCCTTCGTGACCATCGACACCATGCAGGGGCCGAAGAAGGCGATCCGGATCGACTCTGACAAGACCGTCCTGGAGAACCTGAAGGTGCAGTTCCCGAACTCCCGTGGCGGCGACCTGATGCAGGACACCGAGCACGGCACGAGCACCCTGACCGGCAACTTCCACATCTTCGTGAAGAAGGTGACCATGACGCTGGAGATGCACGGACTGAACACCCAGATCCCGATCACCATCGATGCTGACTGGGCGCCGGACCAGATCATGGCCGAACTCGAGAAGATCGGCCTGGGCCTGCCCGACCTGCTGTCCGGGGAGACCCGCGTGCTCAACGGCCGTATGGAGACCTACCTGGTCATGGCCGACAAGATGGAGTTCCCCTCCAACAGGATCAAGAACTGGGAGGACACCGGTCCTTACCACGCGGTCGACTGACCTTATCCGTCAGCCGGATTCGCACCGGACATCGGAACGCATCGTTCCTCCGCCCCGGTGTCCGACCGCCCCAGCCAGAGCTTCTGGCTGGGGCGGTTTTCCGTTACGGTCGATGTCATGCCTGAGGATCAGTGCCTCGCCACCGTATTCATCGCCCCGTCCGACGAACCGAAGGTGCTCGACGCGGTCGGCGCCCGACTCCGTGACCTCGCCGGTACCGACGGCGTCCCCACTCCCCCGCCCAGACTCGAATTCGTCGATGCCGAGTCCGATCTCGGCCTCCCCGACCAGTGGGCAGCCGAGCACCCGGACGAGCCGGCCGGCGATCGCCGTCCCCGCAGTCTCATTGCACAGGTCCCCGCGGAGGACGAAAACACCGCCATCGCGGTCGCTGAGGTGATCATCGACGTCATCTCCCCGCACGCTCGCGCCGAGGAGGAGGCACTCCAGGCCGGACAGCCCGTCCAGGCGACACCCGACCAGATCCCCTGGGCCGCGCACGTCCCCCTCTGGCAGAACAACTGACCGCAGCGGCCGACCCTTTCCGGCCGCCCCGCGCCCCCATTTCACTGCCCCTCGCTCTCCTCGCCAGAATTAGCACCTCCGGGGCTGCAGACTGAGCCACCCAAACTCGTTGACCTGCATGTCTCAGGATATGGGCAATCGACGAGGTGCTAATTCCGGCCATTGTTCCCAGGCGCCAGCCGTCAACTCCTGATCACCGAGTCATTCGACGTCGACAGTAGGAGACCGCGTCCCGGACAGTTGTCTCGAACAGGTTCGGATCGCGGAGGTGACCGTAGGTGATCCGTACGACGTGCCACCCCAGGTTCGCCAGCTCGGCATTGATCTTCGAGTCCCGGTCCCGACGGTCAGCAGTCATGTGCCCCGCGCCGTCGTACTGCAGTGCCAGCTTCAACTCCGGGTGGCCGAGATCAAGCCGGGCGACGATGCGTCCTGCCGTCCCGTTCGCAACTCTCCCCTGTCGTGATCTTCCCTGACCGTTACGAATCCTGCCGGGCAATGCTCCTTTCGTGTGGACGGGATCGGCCACCGTCCCGTCCGCCAGAACCACGAGCTGCGACACCATCCCTGGTTGAATCTGTGCGGCCATCAGCCTCATCACCGTCTCGGTCGGCGACTCCGCCCCCTGGTCACACAGCGCCACCAATCGGCGAAGCCTACGCGTGGACAACAGGTAGTGGCAGGCGTCGGGCCACCGCTGTGGATCGACGCCGAAAGTCGTGCTGACTGCGTCAATGAGTTGGACGGCGCGTAGATCTTCGTCCGACAGGCCCGTCCCCTGCGGTACGTTCCACCGGTGCTGTCCCGCTGACAACGACCGCAATGCCATGGCGAACGCCATAACAGGAGGCACGGTCATCAGCTCGCGGCAGTACGGGTCAGGGGTGAACACAACCGTGGCCGCATGAACAGACTGATTCCGATGCCGGGTGACCGCCGTTGCCGACTTTGCAAGACTCGCACGACCATTCGACAAGACGCAGGTATCTGCATCATCGACGAAGTACTCGACACCCCAGATCCCCAGTGCAGTCCACGACGTGGCCGCCCATTCCGGGTGTTCCTGTGCGACCATCCGCATCCTGGTGACTGCCCCGAAGTGGTAGCCGATCCCGCGGGGATGCTGACGCTGTCCGTAGGTAACCTGTTCCTGATGGCGTACCAGCTCGTCCGGTACCCAGAATCCTCCTGTCTCCACAAAGCCATCGGGAGGATGTGACCCGGCGTTCCGACCGCCGTAGTACTCCGGAGTCCCCGGAATGCGTAGATCACGAAGCACCGATGGCACGCCGATCTTTTCGATGATCTCGCTGTCGAGTTTCCCGCCCCTGTATCCCACTGCTTCCCCGATTCCCAGGCATTCCCGAGCCGCCCCGCTTCGGTGGCTCCCCAGCACCCTGTTGAAGGCCGATCATACGTGGAGAAGTGGCGGGAGGGCTCCTCCCCTCGGGAGACCAGTCAGAATCAGCACCTCCCGTGTTGCTGCCACGAAGCAGAAAATCCCGTGACCTGCAGGTCTCACGATATGGGCAATCGAAGAGGTGCTAAATCTGGCAGGGTGGCGGCAGGGGGCGGCGGTAGGGCTCCGGAGTAGGCGATGTGGGCGGCGCGGGCGGCGGGCGGCGGGCTACCCACCCGCCGCGGCACTACATCGGGTTGATGGTGTGCTTCTTCGGCGTCACGTGGACCTGCTTGTCCTTGAGCAACCGCAGCGACTGGCGCAGCCGCACGCGGGTCTGCGCCGGGTCGATGATCTCGTCGATGTAGCCACGCTCGGCTGCGACGTAGGGGCTGGTCATGTTGGCGTTGTAAAAGTCCATGAACATCTTCTTCGCAGCCGGACGCTCCTCCTCCGGCAGCGCGGCGAGCTGACGCCCCTGGATCATCACCGCGGCACCCTCAGCGCCCATGACGGCGATCTGCGCCGTCGGCCACGCAAGGTTCACGTCCGCACCGAGGTTCTTCGAACCCATCACGGCGTAACCACCGCCGAAGGCCTTACGCACCACCACGGTCATCTTCGGGACCGTGGCCTCCACGATCGCGAAGCCCAGCTTGGCACCACGGTGGATCAGGCCGAGCTTCTCC
The DNA here is from genome assembly GCA_019114135.1 of Candidatus Corynebacterium avicola. Taxonomy (GTDB): domain Bacteria; phylum Actinomycetota; class Actinomycetes; order Mycobacteriales; family Mycobacteriaceae; genus Corynebacterium; species Corynebacterium avicola. The sequence goes on along the minus strand of DXGC01000046.1, from coordinate 6,834 downwards.
TGCTCGGCACCGGGCAGGTAGCCCGGGGTGTCGACGACGTACACCAGCGGCACACCGTAGGAGTCGCAGATGCGGATGAAGCGGGACGCCTTGTCGGCGGCCTCGGCGTCCAGACAGCCGGCCAGGGACATCGGCTGGTTCGCGACCACGCCCACGGGACGACCGTCGATCCGGGCGAAACCGGTGATCACGTTCTGACCGTAGTCCGGCTGGGTCTCGAGGAAGTCCTCGTCGTCGAAGATGCGGGTCAGCACGTCCATCATGTCGTAGCCCGCGTTGGGGTCGTCCGGGATGAGGTCGTTGAGCTCGAGGTCGCGCTCGGTCGGCTCGTCCGACGGCGCGGGGTACACCGGGGTGGCCTCGAAAGCACTGGTCGGAAGGTGTGCGAGGAGTTCGCGGACGTAGCTGAAGGCGTCGTCCTCGTCCGAGCCGACGTACTGAATGTTGCCGTTGGCGGCCTGCACCCGTGCGCCGCCGAGGTCCTGCATGCTGATCTTCTCGCCGGTGACCGACTCGATGATCTGCGGACCGGTGACGAACATCGTGGTCTGCTCCTCCACCGCGATGAGGAAGTCGGTGGTGGCCGGGGCGTACACCGCACCACCGGCGCAGTTACCGAGCAGGATGGAGATCTGCGGGGACTGGCCGGACAGCGGCAGCTGACGCCGGGAGATCTCGGAGTACATCGCCAGCGACATCACGGCGTCCTGGATGCGGGCTCCACCGGAGTCGTTGATGCCGATGACAGGGCAGCCGATGCGGGTGGCGAAGTCCATGACCTCGCAGACCTTCTTGCCGAAGGTCTCACCGACCGATCCGCCGTAGACGGTCTTGTCGTGGGCGTAGATCGCCACGGGACGTCCGTCGATCCGGCCGTAGCCGGTGACCACGCCGTCACCGTAGGGGGCGTCCTCCACACCGGGGGTGCGGCCCAGCGCACCGATCTCGGTGAAGGTGCCCTCGTCCAGCAGCGCGTCGATGCGCTGGCGAGGGGTGGTGCGGCCTTCGGCGTCGCGCTTCTCGCGGGCCCGCTCGCTGCCGGGGTCGAGCGACTCCTCCAGGCGTGCGCGCAGGTCATCGAGCTTCTCGGCGGTGGAGCGTCCGGTGCCGGGCGCGTAGCGGTCCGCTACGTCGGCTCCGCCGAACGACGGGTTCTCCGGTGTTGCTGTCATGTGCTCCACGCTATCGCAGCTTGTCGATGTGCTCGGTGATGTGGGCACCGACAATGCCGATGGACGGCTCGTCCGGCACTGCAAGGTGGTCACCGGCCAGCTGGACCAGCTCCACCTCGGTGACGCCGTCCCAGCCACCGTCGGCGGGGATGTCGGCGAAGGACGGCTCCAGCTCGATCGCGCCCTCGTGCATGCCCTCGGACTTGAAGAGGGTGACCGGTGCCTCGACCTCGCTCCACCGTTCGAAGTCGAGGGTGTTGAGGATGCGGGTGTCGACGAAGCTGGCGCGCTGGTGCTCCAGCACGCCGGCGGCCAGACCGTGCTCGGAGGCGTCGGTGTTCTGCAGGAAAGTGGTCATCATCCCGATGAGCACCTCCTCACCCTGGGAGTCGAGCAGGTCGTGCGGGACGGGCATGTCGATGCCGTAGGTCTTCTTGGCGAAGGCGGAGTAGCGGTCCCAGCGGGCGTGCATCTCCTCCTTCGTGTCGGGTGCCGGTTTCGCCGGACGCACCAGGTCGAGCAGCTCCAGGTGCCCGACGGCGACCTCCCCCGCCTGCTCGAGACGGTGGGCGACCTCGAAGGCCAGGGCACCGCCGAAGCTCCATCCACCGAGGAGCACCGGACGGCCGTCGGCCAGGGCGGTGATGTCGGCGACGTAGGCGTCGGCACGCTCGTCGAGGCTGCCCTCGAGACGCTCGACACCGTAGACCGGGGTGTCGGCGGGCAGGCGTCGGGTCAGCGGCTCGTAGACCACGCTGGATCCACCGGCCGGGTGGAAGACGAAGACGGACGGGCTCTGCGAGCCCTCCTGACGTGCACGCAGCACGCGGATGTTGCCCTCGACGGTGGTCTCGAAGACATCGCGGACACGGTTGCCCAGCGGTTCCAGGGTCTCGGCCTCGAGCACCTGCTCGGCGGTGATGACGGTCTCGCCGGTGCCGCAGCGCTCGTTGAGACGCTCGGCGATCTTCGCGGCGGTCTCGCTGTCGACCTCCGGGAGTTCGCTGGTCACGCCGGCCGGGGCGGCTCCGGTGAAGGAGGCCCAGGTGCCGAAGACCATGCGCTCGGAGGCGTCACGCGGGGCGACGCCCACGCCGCCGGAGGACTTCTTCTCGGCGGAGTCGGACGCTTCGGGTGCAGCGTCGGCGGCGTCCGTTTCGGACGCTTCGCTGTCGGCGTCGGAAGCTTCGTCGCCACCGTTGTGGCGCTGCTCGATCATCTCCTCGACAAGGGCGATGACCTCGTCGACGGAGCCGTCGCGCAGGGCCTGGACGTTGAGCGGCGGCAGGTCGAAGTCGTACTCGACACGGTTCTTGATGCGCATGCCCATCAGTGAGTCCAGGCCGAGGTCGATCAGCGGGAGCTCACCGGGCAGGTCGTCGATGTCGTAACCCATCGACTCGGAGACGATGCCACGCAGCCGGTCGGCCGCGCTCTCGCCGGAGTCCGGGTCCCAGCGCTCAGCCTCGGTGTCGACCGTGGGCAGGCTGTTGCGGGAGGTCCGGGACGCACCGGCGTCCTCGCCACCGGCAGCACCGGCGGCTCCTGCTGCGGCGCCAGCAGCGGCAGCAGCGCCAGCCTCGGAAGCACCACCCAGGGCGTCCTCCGTTGAACCGGCGGGAACGGACGGGAGGGTGGCGGCGAAAGCCTCGCCGACCAGCACGGACGAACCGTCGGTCTCGTCGACGACGTAGACCTGCACGGTCAGACCGCCGAGGGTGCGGGACACCAGGGTGGTGACCTCACCGGCAGTCGGCAGGGCACCGTGGCCCTGGAATGCGGTGACCGAGGAGTCGGGGACCACCGCACGCACGGCAGCCTCGGCGACGGACTCCACACTGGGCACGTCGCTGACGGCGGCGGCGAAGGCGGTGCGTCCGTCCGGCAGGGAGACCCGGCGGCCGGGGATGCCGCGGCCTGCTCCACCACCGGGGCGGGCGGCGGTCCAGTAACGCTGCAGGTTCCAGTGCACGCCCGGGATGTCCGTGCCGACGCGGCTGGAAGCTGCAGCGTCACCGGTGGCGTAGAGCGTCCGGAAGTCGACGTCCCCACCGCGCACATAGAGCTCGCCGACGGTGCGCAGCAGCGTGTCGACGCTGGGCTCCTTGCGCTTGAGCAGGTACATCAGGCTGGACTCGCCGGCCTCGTGGGCGAAGGCGGTGTTCATCATCGGCATCAGCGCAACCGGGTTCGGGGAGAACTCCACGAACGTACGGAAGCCCTCGTCGAAGAGGCGGCCGGTGGCGTCGGAGAACCACACCGAGTAGCGGGTGCAGCGCAGGAAGTACTCCGCGTCGTGCACGGTGTCGCCCGGGTTGTAGGTCACCCCCCGGTCGACGGTGCTGTACAGCGGGGTGTGGATCGGCTGCGGGGCGATGTCGCTGATCTCCGCGGCGAGCTCGCCGAGGATCGGGTCGAGCATGCTGGTGTGACCGGCACCCTTGACCTTCAGCTGGCGGGCGAACTTGCCCTCGCCGTCCAGGTACTCCACCAGGTCGGCGACCGGCTGGGCCGGGCCACCCACGGTGGTCATGCCGGGTGCGGCGTAGACCGCGGGCTCGACGGCGGCGAACTCCGGGTGCTCCTTCTGGAACTCGACCAGCTCGTCCACGCCGAGCTCGATGACGGCCATGGCACCCTGCTTGTCCTCGGGCAGCAGGGTCTCGCCCTCGCCCATCAGGCGGGCACGGTGGCAGGCGATGGTGACGGCGTCCTCCATGGTCAGGCCCCCGACGGCGTAACCTGCGGCGATCTCGCCCATGGACTGGCCGACGACGGCGCCGGGACGCAGCCCCAGACCCTTCATCAGGTCGGTCAGGGCGATCTGGATGGCGGTGATGCCGACCTGGGCGGTCTCGGTGCCGAAGTTCTGGGCGTCGTCGAGGATCATGTCGACGACCGACCAGCCGGACTCACGGTCGACGATCTCGTCGATCTCGCGCAGTCGGGCGGCGAAGCGCGGGGACAGGGAGTAGAGTTCCTTGCCCATCTTGCGGTGCTGGGAGCCGAAGCCGGAGTACACCCAGACCGCACCCTCACGCTCGGGGCTGTCGGCGACGGCGATGTTGCCACCCTTCTTGCCGTTGGCCAGGCGGGTCAGGCCGGCGGTGGCCTCCTCGACGTCGTGGGCCAGGACGAGGCCTCGGGAACGGCCGTGGTTGCGTCCACCGGTGGTGGACGCCAGGGCGGCGAGGTGGGCGGCGCTGGACTTGTCCTCCAGCCAGGCGGCGAGGTCGGACGCAGCGGTGCGACGGCGCGAGGGCAGCAGACCGGAGACTGGCACCAGGCGCGGCAGCGCGATACCGGCGGCCCCGCCCTCGGAGTCGGCGTCGGCCTCGGGGTTGTCCTGCAGACCGGCCCAGTCGAAGACCGGCTGGTCGGTGAAGTCGGTGACGGCAGCATCGGCCACCGGCGCGGCACCGGACGGCGCCACGACGACCACGTGGGCGTTGGTACCACCGAAGCCGAAACCGGAGACGCCGGCGACCGGCGCACCGGAGTACTCCGGCCACTCACGCGGATCCTCGACGACCTCCAGGTGGTCGCGGTCGAAGTCGATGTAGGGGTTCGGTCCGGCGAAGTTCACCGTCGGGGGCAGCACGCCCTCGCGCATGGCCGAGACGACCTTGATCACACCGGCGACACCGGCCGCGGCCTCGGTGTGGCCGAAGTTGGTCTTCGCTGAGCCGAGCAGCAGCGGGGTGGCGATGTCGCGTCCCTCGCCGAGGATCTGGCCCAGTGCCCCGGCCTCGATCGGGTCACCGAGGATGGTGCCGGTGCCGTGCGCCTCGACGTAGTCCACCTCGGACGGTTCGATGCGGGCGTCCCGGTAGGCCGCACGCAGCACGGCGGCCTGGGCCTCGGGGTTCGGTGCGGTCAGGCCGTTGGAGCGTCCGTCCTGGTTCACGGCGGAACCGGCGATGACGCCGAGGACGTTGTCGCCGGCGGCGACGGCGTCCGACAGACGCTTGAGGACGAGCACGCCGGCACCGTCGGAACGGACGATACCGTCGGCGTCCTCGGAGAAGGCGTGGATGCCACCGGTGGGGCTGAGCACGCCGAGCTCGGAGAAGGCGACCGTGGCGAAGGGGCTGGCCAGCAGGTTCACGCCACCGGCGAGGGCGACGCTGGAGTCGCCGTCGCGCAGGGAGCGCACGGCCTGGTGGATGGCCACCAGGGAGGAGGAGCAGGCGGTGTCCAGGGCGACCGACGGTCCGCGGAAGTCGAAGGCGTAGGAGACGCGGTTGGCGACCACCGCGGTGGAGTTGCCGGTCAGGGCGTAGGGGTGCGCCTCGGCCGGGTCGGCGCCGATGAGCATGCCGTAGTCGTTGTTGGACGAACCGAGGAAGACACCGGTGTCGGTGCCGCGCAGGGTGTTCGCCGGGATACCGGCGTCCTCCAGCGCCTCCCAGGTCAGGGTGAGCATGATGCGCTGCTGCGGGTCCATGTTCGCCGCCTCGAGCGGCGAGAGACCGAAGAACTCTGCGTCGAAGGAGGCGATGTCCTCCAGGTAGCCGCCGGTGAGCTGGGCCTCGGCCATACGCCGGGACATGTCCGGGTCGTCGGCGTACTCGGTCCAGCGGCCCTCCGGCAGCTCGCCGACGCCGCTGCGTCCCTGCTCGAACATGTTCCACATCTCGGCGACGTTCTCCGCGCCCGGGAAGGAGCCGGCCATACCGACGATGGCGATCTGGCGGTCCTCCGGGGCGAGCTCGCCGCCGGAGCGTCCTGCGTCCTGCCCTGCCCCGGCGCCGCGGCGGCCCAGGCTCCCACGCGCCCCACCTGCGGCGACGAAGTCGGCCAGCGCTGCGATGGTGTTGTACTCGTAGGCGACGGTGGCGTCCAGGGAGACCCCGGTCAATCGCTCGAGCTCACCGGAGAGGACGACGACGTCACGGCTGGAGAGGCCGAACTCCTCCATCGAGCGGTCGTCGGTGATCTCCGCGACGTCCAGGCCGGTGGTGGCCTGCACCCAGTCGCGCAGCCATTCACGCATCTCGGCGGCGGTGGAGGGCTGGTGCTCGGAGTTCGACATAGGCGTTAGGGGTACGGCTTCCTCGTGGGACGGACGGTTGGCAGGAATTCAGTTCGCTGGAGATACGGTGCGACAGGGGGTATCGCACGTATTCCGGGTCGCAAGTATGACGACCACCGTCGAGTGACATCGTCGGTGGCCGCTTTTGTGATACACGACAGTCTAGACCAGTGAAGGAAGCCGTCGCATACCTGGAGCGACGCTCTCAGGTCAGTTGAAGCTGCCGTTCAGGTAGAGCTTCGCTGCCACACGACGGGCGATCTTGTTCGCCGAGGAACGCGGAATGGCGTTCACGTCGACGATGCGGACGTCGTCCGGCTGCACACCGTGGGTCGAACTGACGGCGGCGCGGATCGCGCTGACGGCGGCCTCGTCACCGGCGGGGTCGGCCTCCGGGTCACGCTCGGCGATGATGACCAGGCCCTCGGAGCCGGAGTCGGTGGCGCCGACCGCGAAGGCGGCGACGACGCCGGGCAGCAGGTGGTTGGTCTCCTGGTTCGCCGCGGCGACGGCGGTGGCCTCGATGTCCTGCGGGTAGTGGTTGCGTCCGGCGACGACGACCAGGTCCTTGATGCGTCCGGTGATGTAGAGCTGGCCGTCGAAGACGACCGCCAGGTCACCGGTGCG
>DXGC01000045.1 GCA_019114135.1 Candidatus Corynebacterium avicola | reverse complement strand
CAGAGTGCTGGCCGTTACCCAGCACCTGCGTGTAGGCAGGAAACCCATGCAGTCCCGCCGTTCGGTGCGGGGGTGTTCGGTCGTCCAACGCGCTTCACGTTGCTGTCATCGGCACAAACGAAAATAGTCCGGTGGGCTCGCCTGCTTCACGAGAGTGGCGATCCCGGTACCGGATACCAACAACACCGTGGCTGCGAGAGTCGTAGCCACCGAGAAGTCCAGGAGGACACACAGTGGCGAAGGCTAAGTTCGAGCGTACGAAGCCGCACGTTAACATCGGCACGATCGGTCACGTCGACCACGGCAAGACCACCACGACCGCTGCCATCACCAAGGTTCTGGCTGAAACCTACCCGGAGCTCAACCAGGCCTTCGCTTTCGACGCCATCGACAAGGCGCCGGAGGAGCGGGAGCGTGGCATCACGATCAACATCTCCCACGTCGAGTACCAGACCGAGAAGCGTCACTACGCACACGTCGACGCCCCGGGTCACGCCGACTACATCAAGAACATGGTCACCGGTGCCGCTCAGATGGACGGCGCGATCCTCGTCGTCGCCGCCACCGACGGTCCGATGCCGCAGACCCGTGAGCACGTCCTCCTGGCAAAGCAGGTTGGCGTTCCCTACATCCTCGTCGCCCTGAACAAGTGCGACATGGTCGAGGATGAGGACCTGATCGAGCTCGTCGAGATGGAGGTCCGCGAGCTGCTCGGCGAGCAGGACTACGACGAAGAGGCCCCGATCGTCCAGATCTCCGCACTGAAGGCCCTCGAGGGTGACCCCGAGTGGACCCAGAAGATCGTCGACCTGATGCAGGCCTGCGATGACTCCATCCCGGACCCGGTGCGCGAGACCGAGAAGCCGTTCCTGATGCCCGTCGAGGACATCTTCACCATCACCGGTCGCGGCACCGTGGTTACCGGTCGTGTGGAGCGCGGCGAGCTGAACGTCAACGACGAGGTCGAGATCATCGGTATCCGCGAGAAGGCTACCAAGACCACCGTCACCTCCATCGAGATGTTCAACAAGCTGCTGGACTCCGCTGAGGCCGGCGACAACGCCGCCCTGCTGCTGCGTGGTCTGAAGCGCGAGGACGTCGAGCGTGGCCAGGTTATCGCCAAGCCGGGCGCCTACACCCCGCACACCGAGTTCGAGGGCTCCGTCTACGTCCTGTCCAAGGACGAGGGCGGCCGCCACACCCCGTTCTTCGACAACTACCGCCCGCAGTTCTACTTCCGCACCACGGACGTCACCGGCGTCGTGAAGCTGCCGGAGGGCACCGAGATGGTCATGCCCGGCGACAACGTCGAGATGTCCGTCACCCTGATCCAGCCGGTCGCCATGGACGAGGGCCTGCGGTTCGCCATCCGTGAGGGTGGCCGCACCGTCGGCGCCGGCCGTGTTACCAAGATCAACAAGTAGTCTGATCTGACCGGTCTCCCGCCCACGGCGGGAACACCAGGAGCCGCCCCCACCCGGAGTCATCCGGGAGGGGGCGGCTCCTTTCTCGTCTGGACCTGTTTCGCTCCGGGGCACGTGCACGTGGTGAGTCAGCGAACGACCCGAACTGGGCATGGATCCCGTGAATCGTCGGATTCGCCGGATCCATGCCCAGTTCGGGTCGTTTGTGGCCGTCCCCGGGTAGGGAGACTAGATGGAGGAGCGCCTCAGCGACCCTGTCGGGCAGGACGGTCCGTCTCGATGAGGAAACGCGGGCGGACATCCTGGCCGGGGAGGGCGGCGGTCATGTCCTCGGTCGCGGTGTCGCAGGCATCGAGGACGCGACGCACGTCAGCTTCGGCCGCCAGCCGCAGTTTGACCTGGACGACGTCGGTGCCCCGGTCGCGGGTGGTACGGTGCGACGCCGAGGTGACGTCGTCCAGAGCCCCCAATGACTGCGCGACGGCGGAGCCGATGTCGGTGGGGGACGTCCGGATCGTGCCGGCAGTACTCGAGGCGGGGGAGACCATGCGCCCCAGCTTGCTGCGTCCGATGTTCATCCCCACGAGGAAGATCCCCAGAAGCCCGAGCACCACGGCCGCCAGCACCAGGATGGTGGTGTAGCTGTCGCGGTCGGTGAGCCCGGACCAGAAGTCCCGGTTCGCGTAGTCGCCGATCCTCTCGGCAGCGGCCACCTCGAAGTGGAGTCCGATGGCCCAGAATGCCAGCCCAGCGAACACGAGGGCCAGCAGGAAGGTCACCAGGCGGTCGAAAGCTGCCTTGCCGTGGCTCATGAGCTGCTCCTTGTGTCGGCCTGGGTCACCGTCACAGTGACGTCCGGGGTGGGGGTGAGGTGTGTGGCCATCTCGCTGATCTGACCGGTGACCTGGTCCCGGATGCCGTCGACGGCTTCGGGGGCCACCGCTGCCTGGACGGTCACCTTGATCTTCTTGCGCGTCACCACGGACTGGGCGTCCACAACCCCGGGGGTCTGACGGGCGATCGCCGTGGACATCCGGGCGAAGTCGACCGGCCGCCCGAAGACGTTCTGCTTCTCGCCCACGGCGATGTGGGTGCGTGTCCGCGGTCGGACGGTGGAGATCAGCAGGATGAGCGCAAGAAGTGCGCATCCGATACCGGCCCACAACATCCAGGACTCGTAGGTGACGGTGGCGAGCCAGTCGAAGGCGGGAGGCAGCCACTGCGTCCCGTCGATGACTTCGGTGACCAACAGGATGTCGCGGACCACGACGCCACAGGCGACGAGTAGGAGGAGTCCGAGGATCAGGGTCCAACCGCGTGCCGTCGGTGACGCCACCGGCGCGGGGGCCGGGTCGGCACCTGATACGTCGGTACCACCGGTGAGATCGCCGGCGAAGCGTCCCGAGGGTTCTGGGCGGTACTGCTCAGGGGCAGTCATGACGTCTTCCTTCCATCGTCACTGCGCCGGTCGCTCCGACGGTCACGCGGTGCCGTGGGTGTGATGCGGGGGTGCCTGTCCACCGTCACCGGGGTCAGTCCCCTCCGGTCCACAGTCACCGGAGTCACCCCGTGCCGCGTGACCTGCGGGACGATCGTGACGGGCAGGCCCTGAGGGGTCGGCACCGCACGGGGCTGCAGTCCGCGCGGAGTGGGCACGGCACGCAGTGAGGGGCCGGTCGGCGTGACGACGTCCGCCAGCAGGCGCAGTCCGTACTGCGGCGGAGGGGTGACCACGGGTCGGTGGTCCACGTGGACCCGTGTGGTGACCGGAGGGTTGAGCTCGCTGTGCGGGGACACCGGCCGCTGTACCGGGCGAGCCGGCGGAACCATCAGGTGCTCCACGTACGGGTGCGTCGGAGCCACCGGGCGTGTCACCTTCGGGTCCGGGGGCGCGACAGGATGTGTCACCGTGGGTGTACCCGGGGTGGCGGGACGACGCACCGGACGGCGGCGCGTCTGGGTGACAGGGGTCAGCGTCGGGGCGACCGGTTGTGGGGGACGCGCCGCGGTTACCGAGGGTTCGGTCGGGGCGTCGATCCGCTGCACCGAGGACCGCTGTGCGGTGACGACCGGGCTGAGGTCGACCGACTCCGGGGCCACGGGGTGCTCTGGCTCGGCGATCCTCCGGGTGGTTGTGGGGGAGTAGGGGCGCAACGGAGTGGCGGTGACCTTGGCGAGCAGCGGGGTGCGCGGGGTGGCGTCCAGCTCGCCGACGGTGATGCGGGCCTCGTCCTCCGGTTTGTCGGGGAGGGGGACGACGGCGCCGACATCGACGTTGACGCTACGGACGGTCATGCCGGTGTACGCCTCGACCCATTCGGCGACGACCTCGCGGGCCAGCTGGGCAATGGTGACCGTGGGGGCAGGCCAACGGGTGGCGATCTGCACGTCGATGTCGGCGGCGATGCGTCCTCCGCCGACGTCGGAGATCAGGTGCGCGGAGACACGCGGATAGCCGCGTCCGGCGAACTGTCCGAGTCCGGAGGAGTGGTCGATCACGCCGGGGATCTCGCGGGTCGCCCGGGTGGCGACCTTCTCGACGACCCGCGAGCTGATGGTGGTGCTGCGGTCGGGGTCCACGGCGGTACTCATCCCTTGCCGCGCTGGCCGTTGCTGACCACGCGGCGGAGGTCGATCAGGCCCTCCAGGTGGGCGCCGATGATGCCGCCGACTCCGCACAGGACGAGCACGACGAGGAACCCGATGATTCCCTGCCACAGTGCGCCGATGGCCAACAGGAAACCGAGGAGTACACCGATGATGGTCGCGTACTTCATTGTTGCCTCACTTCATGTTCTGGTGATGGGTGGGTGGTGCTTCACTGCTTCTTCCCGTCGTCTCCGTCGGTGTCCGTCGTGTCGCTGGTACCGGTGGAGCCGTAGCGTCGTGCGCCAGGGAAGTTCCGCGGCAGGTGTGACCGGACGCTCCGCTCGGCATTGCGAGCCGCTTTCTCGGCGGCCTTCACGAAACGGCGGGTTCTGGGGGAATGGGCGATGACCGATCCCTTGGCCCGGAGATCGTCGGCCCGACGGAGAACCTCATCGGAGGTCCGCTCGGCGAACTCTGTGGCCTGCCGGGCGACGTCCTCGGGGATGAAGCCGGGGAGCTTGACCCCCTCGACGTTCCGTCGGACGCGGAGCCGGCGTTCCCACTGGTCGTCGAGCTCGCGCAGTGCGGTGATGAGCTGTTCGTCCGAACCTCCCCGGTCGGGGTGGTTGGCGCGGATGACCTCGCGGCGTGCCCGGACGTACTCCGGGTCATCTCGGAAGTTGCCGGGGGTGCCGCTGGTGCTCATCGTTGTTCCTCTGCTCCGTGACTACTGGACGCGGGTGGACTGCTCGACCGACTCCTGCTCGGTGTCGTCGTCGTCCTCGGGCAGGTGGATGTCGTGCACCACGACGTTGACCTCGGTGACCTCAAGGCCGGTCATCTCCTCGACGGAGAGGATGATGTTCCGACGGATGGCCTCGGCGAGTTCGTGGATGGCAACACCGTACTCGGCGACGATGGAGATGTCGACGGCTGCCTGGCGCTCGCCGACCTCGACGGAGATGCCCTGCTGGACGTTCACGCGGGCTCCGGGGATGCGCTCGCGCAGGGCGCCGATGGCGCGGGCGGTGCCGCCACCGAGATCGTGGACGCCGGAGACCTCACGGGCGGCGACGCCGGCGATCTTGGAGACGACGATGTCGGCGACGGAGGTCTGGCCGTGCTCGGTGAGCAGTTCGGAGTCGCGGACGGCGGGGACGCTGGCGCTGCTGTTCTCGGTCGCGCTGTTGTCGGACGCGGTGTTCCCGGACACGGCGGCGGTGTCCTCGGAGGTGGTGTTCTCGGTGGAGTCGGTGGCGGAGGTGTTGTCGCTCATCGGGGTGTCCTCGTTTCGGGGATCGTGGGGTGATCGTGGGAGTGATCGGGAAATGGATCCTGGAGAGCGCAGTGTGTCGGTTCGCCGCCGGTGTCGGCGGGATCCCGGTCGCTCTGCGGGTGAGCTCCATCGTACTGAATCTTCCTGGATACGCCGGGGAGCATGGGGGTTTGACTCACAATGTTGTCATTCATCGTCCCTGGTGGTGAGCTTGATCACGTCGGAGCGGACACCCGCACCCACCAGCGTAGAACGGTCAGACGGAGGATTCCGGGGGATTTGGCGCCCACGGTCTGACGTGGTTTAATAGTCGACGTTGCTTTGACATGGCGTTCGTACGTCCGAGTCACGCACCAGCCACCAGGCCGGATCGGAACCGGTGACAGGGCACTTTGGACCGGACGGAACACGACGCCGATGGTGAAGTGAGCATGAACCATCATCGTCAGAATGATTCTGACGATTGGTCCGCTGCGTTCTCGTGTCCTTGACACGCCCGAGCGCGGGTACCGGACCGGGGGCATGGCAAATAAACAGAGGCTCAACAAGCGAAGATCCTGATGCGACCGCACTGGTCGGGGGCTCTTCCTCGAGATGCATGCGTGACATTTGCCGTGCCGTCAAACGTTGACAAAGAACAAGAAGTACCCACCACCATGGATGTGGGCCCCGGAGACCGGGGACCGTCGCAGGATGGTGGGGGACACGAGGAAGAGGACTAGCGTGGCGGGACAGAAGATCCGCATCAGGCTCAAGGCCTACGATCACGAGGCAATCGACGCTTCTGCAAAGAAGATCGTCGAAACGGTCACCCGTACCGGTGCCCGCGTGGTTGGCCCTGTGCCTCTGCCCACCGAGAAGAACGTGTACTGCGTCATCCGTTCGCCGCACAAGTACAAGGACTCTCGCGAGCACTTCGAGATGCGCACCCACAAGCGGCTGATCGACATTCTCGACCCGACC
>DXGC01000044.1 GCA_019114135.1 Candidatus Corynebacterium avicola | reverse complement strand
AGGAGAGCGGTTTCGCGTTTCCCGCGATCAACTGCACCTCCTCCGAGACCATCAACGCAGCCCTGAAGGGCTTCGCCGACGCCGAGTCCGACGGCATCATCCAGTTCTCCACCGGTGGCGCCGAGTTCGGCTCGGGCCTCAACGTGAAGAACATGGTCGCCGGTGCCAGCGCCCTGGCCGCCTTCGCCCACGAGGCGGCGAAGCACTACGGCGTCAACGTCGCCCTGCACACCGACCACTGCCAGAAGGAGAAGCTGGACACCTACGTCCGGCCACTCGTCGAGATCTCCCGCAAGCGCGTCGAGGCCGGCGAGATCCCGCTGTTCCAGTCCCACATGTGGGACGGTTCCGCCGTCCCGATCGACGAGAACCTCGAGATTGCCAAGGACCTGCTGCCCAAGTGCGCCGAGGCCGACATCATCCTCGAGATCGAGATCGGCGTCGTCGGTGGCGAGGAGGACGGTGTCGAGGCCAAGGCCGGCGACAACCTGTACACCACCGCCGAGGACTTCGAGAAGACCGTCGACGCGATCGGTGCCGGCAACGACGGGCAGCGCTACCTGCTGGCCGCCACCTTCGGCAACGTCCACGGCGTGTACAAGCCGGGCAACGTGAAGCTGCGCCCGGAGGTCCTGGACCTGGGCCAGAAGACCGCCGCCGCGAAGCTGGGCCTGTCCGAGGGCTCCCAGCCCTTCGACTTCGTCTTCCACGGTGGCTCCGGCTCCGAGAAGGAGAAGATCGAGGAGGCCCTGCGGTACGGCGTCATCAAGATGAACGTCGACACCGACACCCAGTACGCCTTCACCCGTCCGATCGCCGGCCACATGCTCGCCAACTACGATGGCGTGCTGAAGATCGACGGCGAGGTCGGCAACAAGAAGGTCTACGACCCGCGCTCCTACCTGAAGAAGGCCGAGGAGGCCATGAGCGTGCGCGTCGTCGAGGCCTGCAACGACCTGCACTCCGTCGGTTCCACGGTGTCGAAGTAATGCCCGAGCAGATTCGCAAGGGGCGCGACCTCTTCGGCGCGGAGCACCCGGAGGTGCGCCTGCCGCAGGAGCTGGCGACGGCCGTGACCGGGCAGGAGTCTCTCGAGGAGCTCGAGGCTCTGGCGGTGAAGAACCCGAAGGACTCGGGTGTGTGGGCTGCCCTGTCGCAGCTGCATCTCGACGACTCTGCCCAGGTCACCGCGTACGCGTGCGCCCGTACCGGCTACCACCGCGGGCTGGACGCCCTGCGTTCCAACGGGTGGCGTGGCACCGGTCCGGTGCCGTGGGCCCATGAGCCGAACCGTGGCGTGTTGCGGGCGATCATGATGCTCGCCGTCGTCGCCAAGGCCATCGGCGAGGAGGACGAGTACATCCGTTGCCTCAACCTGGTCAACGACTGCGACCCGGACGCCGCTGAGGCGATCGGGCAGTAGCCCGCTGCAGTTCTCCGCCGCCGAATGACCGCAATCTCCCCGCGCGCCCGCCGCGTGCTGCGCAGATGCGGGTGGGTCCTGCTCATCCTGTTCCTGCTGTGGGCGTCCACCCCGTTGTGGCCGCTGACCGCCGTGCTGCCGGGCATCGTCGCCTGGCTGCTGCCGGCGGCGCAGGCGGTGTACTTCCTCGGCGTGATCGCCGCCGGTTGCTGTGCGGTGGCTCTGGTGTGGGGTGGGACGCGTCGACGCACCCGGGGACGTCGCGTCGGCGTCGCCACGGTGGTGCTGTGCACCCTGCTGGGGCTCACCGCCGCCGATATGGCTGAGGCGGTGCGCACGCAGGGCGCCGAGGCGGCTGCGGGGGATTCATCACTGCGCATCATGTCGCTCAACACCTACTACGGGGCCGCCGAGGACGAAGGCATCGTCGACGCGGTTGATGAGCTGCGTCCGGACGTCCTGGTGCTTGCCGAGACCTCCACGGAGGAGGTCTCTGCCGTGGAGGACGCCACGGGCCTGCGCGCGGTCTCCCCGGTCCTGCGCCGCACCCCGGGGGCGGGTACGGCGATCCTCGTGGACGACGGGAAGGCGAGTGAGGTCTCGGAGGACACCGGCATCACCCGGCACCAGATGCCCGTCGCGGAGCTTGCGGAGTCACAGGCCACCGTCGCCGGAGTGCACACCAACACCCCCGTCCACCGCGACCTGCTCGGCGGCTGGCTGCAGGAGATGGAGGACCTGCGCGACTGGGCAGGTGGGCAGGACGGTCCAGCCATCCTCGCCGGGGACTTCAACGCCGCGCTGTCCCACCCGGAGTTCCGCGAGCTGGTGTTCGACGCTGACCTGGAGCGCTGCGCCGGTTCCGCGATGGGGCCTGCGACCTGGCCGGCGGCGTTCCCTGCCGTTCGGCTGGACCACATCCTCGTCGCCGGTGCGTCCTGCGGCGACTCCGGCGCCCTGCGGGTGGACGGCTCCGACCACCGTGCGATCTGGGCGGACGTGCAGTTCTAGCTTGCGGTGATGCCGCCGAAGACCAGCGAGACCATCATCGCCACGATGACGGAGTTGAAGAAGAACGCCATCACCGCGTTCGTTCGTATCCGACGCCACATCGGACCCGACCTCACCTCGGCAGGCAGCCCGGACCCCATCGTCGACACCATCACCGCAAGGGTGAGGAAGTCACTGAAGGCCGGCTCGTCGGTGGTGGTGAACTTCAGGTGGGGAGTCTCCTCCGGATCCTGGGTGGCAGTCATCCGCATGTAGTCCAGGGCGAAGCCGTAGACCATCATCGCCCAGGACGCCGCGACCATGAGCATGGTCAGGATGATCACCGCGGTATCCTCCCGCATCCCGGGGGTCAGGGCGATGGCGATTGTCACCACGACCGCGAAGATGGCCGCTGTGGTCGTCAGACTGGCGGCACCCCAGCGCAGGCCGGACCACCAGCCGAGCCAGCCCCGGTTGTGCTCGCGGTCGCTTTCCGCAGCCGTTCGGAGCGCGTCGGGGTCCAGCGAGGAGTACGCTCGGTGCGTCCACAAGAGGTAGATGGCTACGAAGACCGGCCAGAAGACGAGCACGAAGCAGATCAGCGGCACGGCGCGGTCGGGCAGGGAACCGCTCGACGGCGGGGTCAGGCCCCTGATCCACACCAGCACCAGTACCGCAGCGATGAGGAAGGCCACCAAGGCGGACACGTAGTTCCGGAAGAGGTCGCTGCGCATCGTCCGGGGCGTGTCGGGGTCATCTTCCATGTTGCCCATGGAAGCTAAGTGTAGGGGCATCCTGGTGTCCGGCGCTCATGACAGAATGGTCACCATGACCGAGAGAGAACCAGGCGAGTATTCCGAGCGGGCCCGCCGGGCCCGTGTCCGCTCGGCCACGCCCGCACGGGTCGGGGTGCACGCTGCCCGGGAGTCCCTGCGCCGCCTGGCGGTGGCCGAACGCTTCGCCCGGACACGGAGCACGTCTGTGTTCGCGCTGCAGTGCGCCATAGCTGCGGGCCTGGCCTGGTTCATCGCCCATGACCTCATCGGCCACACCCAGCCCTTCTTCGCCCCGATCGCCGCGGTCATCAGTCTCGGTGTCGGTGGTGGAAAGCGGATGCGCCGCGGCTTCGAGCTGCTCCTCGGCGCGACAGTCGGCATCGGCATCGGAGACCTGGTGATCTCCCAGATCGGAGGGGGAGGCTGGCAGATCACCATTGTCGTGTTCGTTGCGATGATGCTGGCCGTCTTCGTGGACAAGGGACCGCTGGTCCCGAACCAGGCGGCGAGTTCCGCGGTGCTGGTCGCCACCCTGATCCCACCGGGGGACCAGGCCGGATGGGAGCGCATGATCGACTGCATGGTCGGCGGCATCCTGGGCCTGATCGTGGTCGCGGTGATCCCGAACAACCCGCTACGGGCGGCGCGCCGGGAGATCGCCGGTCTGATCAGCAAGGCCGCGCTGGTGCTGGACGACGTCGCACAGGGCATCGAGGACCGCGACGGCCAGATCATCGGCGAGGCCCTGGAGACCGCCCGCGGTACCCAGGCCAACGTCAACGACCTGATGTCGGCCGCCAGCGGCGGGGACGAGGTCATGAGCCTCTCGCCGATCTACTGGACGGCCCGAAGGTACTCCAAGTCGATGAACCGCATCCTGTCACCGGTGGACAACGTCATGCGTAACTCCCGTGTGCTCGCGCGCCGCGCGGAGATCATGGTGGAGGACGGGGTGGAGCCCTCACCGGAGATGCCGCGGTTGATCCGCGACATCTCGGACGCCCTGGGTCATCTCGGCACGGTGCACGCCTCCGGCGGTACGCGGGCGACGCGTCAGGAGCTGGTGGAGATCCCGGAGATCACCCGCCGGCTTCAGCTTCTGGCAGCACGTTCCGGCGTGGACGTCGCCGAGGGTGCCGGCCTGTCCGGCTCGGTGGTGCTCGCCCAGTGCCGTTCGATCATCGTGGACACCCTGCAGGTCTGCGGGATGTCCCGCGAGTCGGCGATGGCCGTGCTGAAGCCGACGGTGTCCGAGCCGCAGTTCCCCCCGGAGGTGTGGCGCGACGACAGTGGTGACACCGACGGCCGGGCCTGACCGGTCGCAGTTCAGATACAGTATTGGCATGGCAACATCCACTGATCACGACACCCCGGACACCCCGGACATCATTGTGAAGCGTTGGAGTGACCTCGACACCACCGAGGTCTACGCGATCGCCCGTCTGCGTACCGAGGTCTTCCTGCGCGAGCAGCGGGTGGACGACGTCGAACTGGACTGGCGTGACCAGGACACCGGCACCGTCCACATGTTCATCCGCAACGGCCGAGACGTGGTGGGCTACCTCCGGACGCTGTCCGTGCCGCCGCTGCGCAACGTCCCCGGTGTGGACTCGGTCCACCGGGTGCTGGGCCGCATGGTCGTCAACCCCGAGTACCGCGGGAAGGGACTGGCGGGCAAGCTGATCGCGAGGGCCGTGGAACTCCATGCCGACGAGCCGATCGTGCTGCACGCCCAGACCTACATCACCGGCATGTACGCGGAGCACGGCTTCACCGAGTACGGCGAGGTCTACGACGAAGGCGGCATCCCCCACGTCTCCATGGTCCGTCTTCCGGGGGCTCAGGACCAGTAACTACCGCCGGACGAACTGACCGTCCCGGAGGTGCCGGTAGAAGGTCACCGACTTCACCGTGCGCGGGTGCACCACCCCGTCGCGGACGACGGTCAACCCCACACCGCCGGCCTGCAGCGCCCGGCCGGACAGCACTGCGGTGTGGTCCACCACGCCGGGTTCCAGGTTGCGGCGGAACAGCCGGCGTCGCAGCGCCTTCTCCGCCGATTCCTCGTCGTAGACGGACGGGGTGAGCAGCCTGGTCGCCGCCAGCCCGGGGGCCTCCACCGTCGGCACCATCCGCACGCCGAAGGCACCGGCCTTCCCCTCCCACGCAGTCGAGGACTCGTTCATGAACAGGGTGTCGGAGTCCACGATCACCTCGCCGACCAGCTCGGCACCGGGGTGGAAGATCTCCGCCGAGCCCAAGGTCACGATCCCGGCGTCGTCGCGCACGATGCTCGTCGGACGCACCGGCGCTGTCATCGCGAAGTTCAGCGCCGCCAGGTCCGGTTCCTCCGGCGTCTCCAGCTGCCAGTTCTGCGCCACCACGGACATCTCCGTGCCCACCGGCACGAAGCCGACGGAGATCCACAGCGCGTCGATACGCATCAGCCGGGTGACCACCGCGGCAAGGGCGGCGTCCGACCCCACCACCACGACCCGGACCGGCTGGTCGGGACGCTGCGGCGCGAACTGCGGCTCAGCCTGGTGCGGCACGTCCGGCTGCGCGGCGATCTCGTCCAGCGACGGGCTGTCGTCCTGCGGCAGGTGTGCGGCGGCGACGTCGTCGAGCAGGCGCAGGTCGCGTCGTCCCGGCGTGGCGGGCAGGGACACCGACCCGGGCACCAGGGCGCCCACGAGGTCGTGGGCCCGGTCGCCACAGGCAAGCACAATGGTCGTCATAACGTCCTAGCGTAGTGCACCCGCTACACTGTTCTTTTGGTTAGAGAGTCAGTCAGACAGAACGGAAAGTGACGGACGCACAATGACAGCCATTATCGTGGTCGGCGCTCAGTGGGGCGACGAAGGCAAAGGCAAGGCCACCGACATCCTCGGCGGCCGGGTCGACTACGTCGTCAAGCCGAACGGCGGCAACAACGCCGGGCACACCGTGGTCGTCGGCGGCGAGAAGTACGAGCTCAAGCTCCTTCCTGCCGGCGTGCTCAGTGAGAACGCCACCCCTGTCATCGGCAACGGCTGCGTGGTCAACCTCGAGGCACTCTTCGAGGAGATCGACGGACTGGAGGCCCGCGGGGCAAACGCCTCCCGCCTGAAGGTCAGCGCCAACGCCCAGCTGGTCGCCCCGTACCACCAGGTGCTCGACAAGGTCTCCGAGCGCTTCCTCGGCAAGCGCGCCATCGGCACCACCGGCCGCGGGATCGGCCCGTCCTACGCCGACAAGGTCTCCCGCATCGGCATCCGCGCCCAGGACCTGCTGGACGAGTCGATCCTGCGGCAGAAGGTCGAGGGTGCGCTGAGTCAGAAGAACCAGATGCTGGTGAAGCTGTACAACCGCAAGGACATCGACGTCGACGAGGTCGTCGACTACTTCCTCGGCTTCGCCGATCGCCTCGCGCCGATGCTCATCGATGCCGAGCTGGAGCTGAACCACGCCCTCGACGAGGGCAAGTCGGTGCTGATGGAGGGCGGTCAGGCGACCATGCTGGACGTCGACCACGGCACCTACCCCTTCGTCACCTCCTCGAACCCGACCGCCGGCGGTGCCTGCACCGGTTCCGGCATCGGCCCGACGAAGATCACCAGCTCCCTGGGCATCATCAAGGCCTACACCACCCGCGTCGGCGCCGGCCCGTTCCCCACCGAGCTCTTCGACAAGTGTGGCGAGTACCTGCAGACCACCGGTGGGGAGTTCGGCGTGAACACCGGACGTAAGCGCCGTTGCGGCTGGTACGACTCGGTCATCGCCCGCTACGCCTCCCGCGTCAACGGCTTCACCGACCTCTTCGTCACCAAGCTCGACGTGCTCACCGGCATCGGCGAGATCCCGATCTGCGTGGCCTACGACGTCGACGGTGTCCGCCACGACGAGATGCCGATGAGCCAGTCGGACGTGCACCATGCCGTGCCGGTCTACGAGACCATGCCCGCCTGGGACGAGGACATCTCCGGCTGCCGCACCTTCGAAGACCTCCCGGAGAAGGCCCAGGCCTACGTCCGTCGCCTCGAGGAGCTCTCCGGTTGCCGTATCTCCTACATCGGTGTCGGCCCGTGGCGCGATGAGACCATCGTGCTGCATGACGTCCTGGACTGATCAGCTCGCGAACGTCCTGCACCTCATCGACGACGGTGAGGTGACCGGATACGGCGAGATCGCCCGCGCCCTCGGCCTGCCCCGCGGTGCACGTGCCGTCGCGCGGGCGTTGGCGTCCGGCGACCACGGCTGGGACCTCGCCGCACCGGTGATCCCGGTCGGTAGGACGAAAGGACGCGCGGACCACAAGAAGTTCGTGGTCCCGGAACTGGGGGAGGGGGAGAACTCCCGGTCGGCCGGTCTGGCCCGCCGCGCGGTGCCCTTCACCCGCGACGGGGAGCATCTGCTGATCCCCTGCCGGCTCTGCCTGGATGCCGAGGAACTCGCCGAGCGACTGCAGTGGGGGTAGCACTCACCTGCGGCGATGCCCCTGTTGTGACATGGGATACACCCCGCGCCCCGGTGTGATCAAGTCTGACCATACAATTATGGGCATGAGTCTCGGTTTCCTCTTCTTCCTGCCAGCCACCGGCGGTGCCTACCGGCCCGACGGCGACCTCGTCGCGCACGCGCAGAAGATCCACGAGGGACTCGGCGACGACATGAGTGCCACCACCGACCCGGCATCCTTCTACAGCACCCCGGGCGACCCGCACCCGGGGCGTCCGGCCCCACGGGTGGTCAGCGAGCTGTCCGCCTGGGTCAACGACCACTGCGACCTCGGTTCGGCCGGTGACGAGGAATCCGAGGAGCGCTTCCTGGGGGTCTCGGAGTTCCCCGTGGAGCCGGTGCAGGACACCCTGCACTTCGGGGTGCCCTACTCCCTGGCCGACGACACCGGCGCCCATCTCCAGGCCAAGGCCGCTGATCTGGGCCTGTGCATGATCGACGACATGGAGATGCTGTGGGTCAACTCCACCGGCGTCGACCGCGGCCTACGCATGCGCTCCTCGGTCGGGACGGTGACCACCCACGTCGACGAGGAGAGCATCCGCTCTGCGCTCGCCGACGACGCCGACCGCCGGGAACGCTCCGACGACGGCATCCCCTACGTGGTCATCGACACCGGGCTGCCACAGAAGCCGTCCCCGCTGGACGGCACCCCGCTGGGCCAGGTGCGTTTCGTCCAGGCTGCGTTGCTCGGCAACGGCTGGGTCACCGAGTACCGCTCGAAGCGGACCCACTTCCGTCGTCACCCCGGTGGAATCGAGGAGGCGGTCGCCGACCTCGCGGCCTTCGCCGACGGGGACGAGGGCTTCCTCTCACGCGGTTGGGAGGACGTCACCGCTGAGACGGTGCGGCGGTGACGGCGGTGCACCGGGTCGTCGCCGATGTCGACACCGGCATCGACGACGCACTGGCACTGGTGTGGTTGGCGGGGGAGCACCGGGCTGGACGCATCGACCTGCACGTCACCACCTCGGCCGGCAACACGACCTCGACACTGGCCGCCCGGAACTCCCGAGAGGTACTGCGGGTGGCCGGTGCGTCTGACGTCCCGGTGGCCGCCGGGGCGTCCTCTCCGCGGGTATTGCCGCTGACCACCACCCCGGAGACGCACGGTGCGGAAGGGCTGGGGTACTGGCGTCCGCGGGAGGACGCCCGCCCGGCCTCCCCGCCGTCGGAAGAGGCAGCGGTGGAGGGCTGGCGTCGGGCCGGGCCGTCCCACCTGCTGGTCGCCGGGCCGGCGACGAACCTTGCCCATGCGATCGAGCACGCTCCCGAGGTGCTCGCCGGGGTGCAGGTCACGCTGATGGGAGGGGCGTTCACCTACCCGGGCAACACCACGCCCACCGCTGAGTGGAACACGTGGGTGGACCCCCACGCCCTGTCCTATGCGCTGTCGCACTGGCCCGCGGACACTCCACCGCCGGTGATCTGCCCCTTGAACGTCACCGAGCGGGTGATCCTCACTCCGGAGCGTCTCGCGGCGTGGACCGACGGCTCCGAGCTCTCCGCGTTGCTGCAGGACGCTCTGCGTTTCTACTTCGAGTTCCACGAGTCGGTGGGCGTCGGTTACTGCGCCCAGATCCACGACCTGGCCGCGGCGATGGTGCTGCTCGACGCCGTCCCCTTCGAGACCTCCCCGGCGACGGTGCAGGTGGAGACTGCGTCCGAGCTGCTGCGCGGCACGACGGTCGCGGACTGGGTGACCGGTGCTGAGGCCGTCGGCCCCTACTGGAATCTGCCCGCCAACGCGAAAATCCTCACGGGACTGGACCCGGAGGATGTCTTCGCGCAGTTCGCTACATGTACCAGGAGATGACCAGGTCCCCGAAGAACCCGAAGAGTACGCCCCAGGCGATGATGGCGATGCCCTGCCAGATGAACACGCTGCGCCGTTCCGCGCCGAGTGCGACCAGGGTGGGGCCGGTGATCTGGCTGGCCAGGATGATCGGTCCCAGCAGTGACACCCCGGGGACGCCGAGGGGTGTTTCTCGCCGCTCTCGTCGCTCCCGCCGCCGCGTCCTGCCGTGACGGCGAAGTCGGCGAGACGGGTGAAGAAGTCTGTGACGAAGTCGAAGTTCATGGTTTCCACCCTGCTAGGCGGTCAACTCCGCTGGTAGAGCCGCATGTCAGTGATCGGGGACGAGGGTTCCGACGGTGTCCCGCTGACATCTGTCACGGTGGTGACCTCACCCGGTGAATCGTGTTTGCTCAGTTTCCGAAACCGGGCACGAATCTGTAGTGCGCGTACTAGTGTCGGTGTGTATACAAAGGCAGTGACGTCAGTCACGTTCGCTGAGATCCGAGACCCAGGAGCCCACCACATGCCCGTAGCGAGTCCCCGCCCCACCATCGAGATCCCCGAGGTCAGCATCTACGACCTGATCTTCGGCACCCTCACTGCCGAGGAGAACGAGCGCACCGCGATCACCGACTCCGCCACCGGAACCGTGGTCACCTACGGTGAGCTGCGCCAGCAGGTCGACCTCTTCGCCGGTGCGCTGGCGTCCCGCGGTATCGGTGTCGGCGACGTCGTCGCCCTGCACTGCCCGAACACCCACGTCTTCGCCGTCGCCTTCCACGGCATCATGCGTGCCGGTGCCACCGTCACCACCATCGGCTCCCTCGGCACCGCCGAGGACGTCGCCAAGCAGGTCGCGAACTCCGGCGCCTCCCTGGTCTTCACCGTGAGCCTCCTCGGCCAGGCCGGCTTCGAGGGCGCCCGCAAGGCCGGTCTGTCGGACGACCGGATCATCGACCTCGTCGACCCCGCCACTGGCCTGCAGGCCCTGCTGAAGGAGGCCAGCCCCGCCCCGGAGGTCGAGTTCGACCCGGCGACGCACATCGCCGTCCTGCCGTACTCCTCCGGCACCACCGGTGTGCCGAAGGGCGTGGAGCTCAGCCACCGCAACCTGGTGTCCAACATCGTCCAGTGTGGTCCGTTGCTCCTCGAGAACGGTCAGACCCGAGACTCGGTCATCATGTGCGTGCTGCCGTTCTTCCACATCTACGGCATGAACGTGCTGCTCAACACCTCGCTGTTCAACCGCACGCACATGGTCACCATGCCGTCCTTCGACCTGCCGACCTTCCTGGAGCTGCACCAGAGGCACCGGATCGACTTCACCTTCGTCGCCCCGCCCATCGCCGTGGTGTTGGCGAAGCACCCGCTGGTCGACGAGTACGACATCGAGAGCCTGAACACCGTGCTCTCCGGCGCCGCCGCTCTCGACGAGACGCTCGCCGCGACCGTGCAGGACCGTCTCGGGGTGAAGGTGCTGCAGGGCTTCGGGATGACCGAGACCTCCCCGGTGACCCACATCAGCTCCCGTGGTGAGACCCCTCTGGCGTCCATCGGCATGCCGGTCGCGAACACCGAGTGCAAGGTCGTGGACCTGGCCGACCCGGATTACGCCGAGATCCTGCCCCCGGGCAACGAGGGCGAGCGCTCGGACGCCGGTGAGATGTGGGTCCGTGGCCCACAGGTCATGCTCGGCTACCACAACAACCAGGAGGCCACCGAGGTCACGTTGACCCACGACGACTGGCTGCGCACCGGCGACATCGTGGAGTACGACCACGAGGGCAACGTCTACGTCGTCGACCGTGCGAAGGAGCTCATCAAGTACAAGGGCTACCAGGTCGCCCCGGCAGAGCTCGAGGCGCTGCTGATGACCCACGAGTCCATCGCCGACTCCGCCGTCGTCGGCTACCACCGCGCCGAGGACGGCGAGGAGATCCCGCGCGCGTTCGTCGTCCCGCAGGTCGGGTCCGACGGCAACCCGGTCACCATCGACACCGACGCCCTCATCGAGTGGGTCGCCGAGCGCGTCGCACCGTACAAGAAGATCCGCCTGGTGGAGGTCATCGACGAGATCCCGAAGTCCGGCACCGGCAAGATCCTGCGCAAGAACCTGCGGGACGTGCCGGTCAGCTCCTAAGCGCGCCGGCTCCGCGGGCCCCGCCTCACCGGCCCTCGGCCCCAGTGAAATCCCCATGCCTGGAGGTACGCTCACACCCCTGTCTGCGTACCCCTGGGCATGGTTATTTCGTTTCGGAGGACGCGTCGTCTGGCACGACGGCGTCCTCCACTGCATCGGTGTACCACTCGGTCAGCGACGGGTCGTCACTGTCGAAGTTCGCACCGGCGCCTTCCTCGGACGGCACTTCCTCCACACCGAAGACGAAGTCGTCGCCGTGCTCGTCGAGGCCACGGCGCACGCCCCTGGTCAGCGCGGTCCGGGTGTAGGCCCGGCGGATCGTCGCCGGGTCGTTGGTGAGGTCCTTCGCCCAGGAGACCATCATTCCGATGATGATCAGGGCGAAGGGCAGGGAACAGGCGACCATGATCGACTGCAGCCCCGACAAGGCGTTTTCACCGCCGGCGAGCAGCAGGAAGATGGCGATGAGTCCCAGTGCCGCACCCCACACGATCGTCACCGGCCTGGAGGGGACCGCTCGTCCGGACTGGGACATCGAACCCATCACGACCGTCGCGGAGTCCGCAGCGGTGACGAAGAAGATCACCACGGCGATGATCACCACGATGGCGGTGAGCCCGGCGAGCGGCAGGTTGTCCATGATGTCGAACATCACGTTCTCGCCGGAATCCTCGATACCCAGGTCGACCCCGTCGAGGTTCAGCTTGATCGCCGTGCCGCCGAAGACCACGTACCAGGCGACAGAGATCAGGGAGGGAACCAGTACGACCACGGTCACGAACTGACGGATGGTGCGGCCCCTGGAGATCTTCGCGATGAACATGCCGACGAAGGGCGACCAGGAGATCCACCATGCCCAGAACAGCATCGTCCAGGCGGTGACGAACTCGGACTCCACCTCACCCTGGCTGGCGTTGACCTCGAGCATGGCGAGCAGGTTCTCGAAGAAGGCGTAGATCGAGGTCGGCAGCAGGTCGAGCAGGAACAGTGTCGGTCCGGTGATCAGCACGAACAGTGCCAGGCCGATCACCAGGCCCATGTTGATGTTGCTCAGCAGCATGATGCCGCGCTTGATGCCTGTCACGGCCGAGAGGATGAACACCACGGTCAGCACGGACATGGCGACGACCACGAAACCGTTGCCTTCGATGTCCTGACCGGTGACGATCGAGGTACCGGTCCGGATCTGAAGTGCGCCGATGCCCAGGGAGGTCGCCGTGCCGAAGAGGGTCACCAGCACGGCGGCGATGTCGATGATCTTTCCGAGCAGTCGGTTGGAACCGTCAGGGAAGACCGGTTCGAAGACCGCGGAGATCAGCGGGGGACGTCCGCGCCGGTACGTCGAGTAGGCGATCGCCCCACCGACGAGGGCGTAGATGCCCCAGGCGAAGCTGGCCTGGTGGAGGATCGCCTGGGCCATCGCCGGGAGGGCGGCGTCGTTGGTGCCGGATTCAGCGTCCGTGGCGGGTGGTGCCTCCAGGAAGTGCTGCAGGGGCTCCATCGGGCCGTAGAAGATCAGGCCGATGCCCAGGCCTGCGGCGAAGAGCATGGAGATCCAGGACATGGTCGAGTAGTCCGGTTCGGCACCGTCGGGGCCGAGGCGGATGTGCCCGGTGTGCCGGTAACCGATGACGAACATGAACACCACGCAGGCCACGGCGATGGCCCCGTAGAGCCAGCCGAGGTGCTTGACCACCCAGGACTGCATGGTTGCGCCGACCTCGGCGATGTTGTCCGGGGCGAAGGCCGCCCAGGTGATGAAGCCGATGGCCACCACCAGTGCGGTGATGAACACCGGAAACCTGGTGGGAAAGTTCGGGTTGGTGTCTTCGGCGCTGATACCGGGTACGAGCGCCGGGTGGACGGACTGCTTGCCCGTGGCGGCGCGCTTGACTGCGTCGCCGATGCGGGCTGACTGGGGGTGACGGGGGCCGTCATCGGCCATGTCGGGGGTCCTTTCAGAAGGTGAGCGATCGAGGGGTCAAGGCATCGTGAGTGGCGTGGTGCTCCCTTCGTTGACGGTGCGGTTCATCGTTGACCTCCGATCCCGGCGGCGGCCATTGCAGCGCGGGCCGCGCGCATCGCCGCGTCGATCGCGGTGTCGACTCCCTGGTACCGCGCCGCCTGGGTCGCACCTTCGTGCAGCAGGAAGAGTGTGTCGGCGAGGCGGTCGATGTCGCTCCCCGGTACCGTGTCGGGCGCGATCTCGACGATTCGGGTGCGGATCACGTCCACGATCTGTGCCTTGTGGCGGAGGGTGATCTCCTCGATGTCCTTGCTGACTGGGTATTCGGACATGGCGTTGCCGAAGAAGCAGCCGATGTTGGCGACCCCGGTGAGCCAGTCGTGCAGGCGGACCAGGATGTGCAGGACGTGGTCCTCTCCGTGGTCAGGGCCAGGAGCGTCCGCGATCCAGGTCATGTAGGTTGCCCCGCGGTACTCCAGTGCGCCGATGACCATCGCTTCCCGGCTGGGGAAGTACTTGTACAGGGTGCGCAGTGATACGCCGCTCCATTCGCGGAGTTCATCGACGGACCGGCCAGCGAATCCATGTTCGGCGAAACCCCGCTGCAGCCCAGCGGCGATGCGGTCTCGTGTGGGGTTCGTCAACGGGGTGTTCGCAGGCACGTCAGTCAACGGTAGAGCGATTGTTCTACCAACACAAGCTGGCCGCGACCGCGAGCGTCCCGAAACGGGCCCTGATAGGTTGAAAGAGCTGCGTGAATGACAGAGAACGGGAAGATCTAGGGGGACGACATGTGGAAACCACCGCCACGTCCTGAGCGGACCTACACCACCGGACCGGTCACGGTCTGGCTTCGTCGTCTGACACTTGCAGCCACTGCGTTGATCACCGTGGCGGTCCTGATCGCCTTCCCGGGTATGCCGGACACCATCCCGGTACACTTCGACGGCAGTGGCGAGGCCGACGACTGGGGGAGCAAGGTCACTATCCTCTTACTCTCGGCGTTGATGGTCGCGATGATCGTCGGTGTGGACTGGTGCTCGAGGCGTTCCGGCAGCGACTGGTTCAACTACCCCAAGGCCGTCACCGAGGACAACGCCCAGCGCATGTACCGCGCCGGCGAGCAGCTGATGGTGTGGCTCAATGCGGGGATGGTGGTCCTCTATCTCGCCATGGTCGCCTCGATGACGGAGTTCACCACCGCGCCGTTGATCATTCCGGGGATGGTGATTGTCTTCGGCGCGGTCATCGTCGGCCTCGTGAAGACGGTCCGCGCCTGACTCAGTCCCGCAGTAACTTCAGCGCCACCGGCAGCAGGTCGGTCTGCATGGCGGAGTAGGTCAGTACGGCGGCTGCGAGGGACAGTAAGACGGAGGTCCCTGGGGTCATCGAGGTTCTCCTTGCCGTGTAGGGGGTGAAGCTACTGGCGGAGCGACCATGACCTGACCGTTCCCGGGAAGGCCGTCGACCGGGGTCAACTCATCGGAGTCCTCCAGTGTGATGTCTGCGAAGGCCAGTGGTAGCCCCTCTGTCAGCCAGAAGGACTTCCGGTCGGACAACTGTGCGTGGACGTGAGGTTCACTGCTGTTTCCGGAGTTTCCGCAGCGCCCCAGGAGGTCACCGGCACGGACCTGGTCGCCGACATTCACCTCCACCGAGCCGCATTGAAGGTGCGCGACAGTGGCGAAGATTCCTTCTGCTGTCCGGATCGTCACCTGGTTGCCGAGCAGGAATCGCGGGCCACCGATGGTCCGAACCATGCCTTCGAGGGTCAGGTACATCAGAGCCAGGGTGTTGGACCGTGCCTTGTGGTCGCGGTGCCGTCCGGACGTGCCGACCACGGTGCCGTCGACCATGGCGTACACCGGGGCGCCGAATGACGGGTAGTTGGCGGCGTCGCGGAAGGGTTCGCCACCGAACCGGGGACGGTCGGAAGGATCGTCCGGTTCATGCACGATGTCGATCGCGTACGCCTGGCCGTAGGCGCGGGTGCCATGGCTGGGGACGGCGGTGGCAGGACTGTTCATGCCGAGCCACCGTCCCTTCACTGGTGCGCGTACCGTCTTGACCGGGTGGTCCGGGAGCAGCTTCGGGCCGATGGCCGAGAGCAGCAACGCCAACACGAGGACGGATACGGCTGCCAGTGAGATCGACAGTCGCATGCCCCGGCTGATCTCCACGCCCTGCAGAAGGGTGAGATCGAGTGTGATCCATACGAGTGTCGCGACCACTGCTGTGCCGAGTACCGGTGTGCGTGCCCGGTAGAGACCGATGACGATGCTGCTGGCATTCATGATCCAGATGATACGTAAATACGAATTACCGTACAAGTGGAGTTCGGCGAACCATCGAGATCGCCTTCGTGGTCACGACACCCCGACCAGGCAGGCCATCAGTGGGACGATCCGGGTGACCGGTACCTCGTAGGTTCCGCGTCCGGACTGGCGCACCCAGCCGGTGGCGACGAGTTGCCGGAGGTGGTGGTGCAACTGTCCCGTGGTGCCGAGTTCGTCCAGTGCCGCGAGGTCCGCGGTGCGGTGGGTGCCGTTGAGGATGTGGCGGAGCAGTTCCAGCCGGACGGGGTTTCCGAGTGCGGCGAAGGAGGCGGCGTGATCGCCCCAGTTGGTTTCCAACATGGCGGTGGGGTCGCGGCTTTCCTGCCATTCAACCGGCCCCTCGGCGATGCTGAAGTCGCCGACGATCATGACTTCGCCGTGCTCCGTCGACCGTTCCTTCAGGCCGTTCAGGGCCCAGAAGATGTCCTTGCCGACCGTCGGCGAGGACGCATCTTGTCCGTCCTCGGCTGTCGGCCCTGCCGTCTCCAGGGCGGCGACCCGGGCGGCGAGCTCCTCGACCGCGGTTCGGAGGTCTTTCTGGTGATCATTCACAGTCTCGACAGTATGCAACTACGCATTTTCAAACAAGCTCGGCTGAGTTCACTGCGCGTAGCATCGACCGCATGGCAGACCAGACTTCCGATTCCGTCCGCACCCTCTCTGACGGCGCCGTGGTGCGTCCTGCCCGCAGTGGGGACGTCCCCGGCATTCTCGACTGCATCCGTGCGCTCGCCGTCTACGAGAGGGAGCCGGACGCGGTGGAGAACACCGGGGAGATGCTCACCGAGACCCTCTTCGGTGAGAGTCCGAAGGCCTTCGCCCACGTCGTGGAGAAGGGCGGCGAGATCCGCGGCATCGCCGTGTGGTTCCTCTCGTATTCCACCTGGACCGGACGCCACGGCATCTGGCTGGAGGACCTCTACGTCTACGAGCGCTTCCGCGGTTCCGGGTACGGCACTACACTGCTCTCCGCTCTTGCCGCGATCTGTGTTGAACGCGGTTACTCGCGCCTGGAGTGGACGGTGCTGGACTGGAATGAGCCGTCCATCGCCTTCTACCGTTCCATCGGTGCGGCCCCGCTGGACGAGTGGACCACCCAGCGCCTGGTCGGCGACCACCTCGTCACTCTCGCAGGACGCTAATCGGTCAGCTCGGCGAGTTTCGCCTCGGCCTCACGCAGACGCCGCCTGGTCTCCCGGTCCTTCTCCCATCGCGCCGTCACATCGCGCAGCACCGCGGCCACGCCCTCGACCTTGCCGTCGATGTCCTTGAGCATCACGATGGAGAACTCCAGTGAGATCCGGGAGCCGTCCTTCGTGGTCCCAGGGGCGGTCAGTGGTTCCAGGCCGTAGCGGGTCTCCCCGGTCTCCATCACCCGGTCCCAGCCCGTCCAGTGTGCGTTGCGTTGGCGCTCCGGGATGATGATGTCGAGTGACTGGCCGACGGCCTCTTCCGAGGTCCAGCCGAACATGTGTGTCGCTGCATCGTTCCACAGTCGGATCTCGCCGGTGTGGTCGGCGTAGATCACCGCGTCCAAGGTCGAGCCATTGATGATCCGGTCAGAGATCGTCCTGCTCTGTGTGCTTCCTGCCGTCGTGGACATGATTGCCTCCTGTGCTGTGCGTCACAGCCCAGCCTACTCCGCCTTCCTGCACGTCCTGACGCTCCGTAGTCCGATGCCGCAGAAGGAACTCGCCTACATGCTCGGCGTGCGCCCACAGTCGCTGAGCGAACTTCTCGGCAAGCTGGAGGCCGCAGGACTGGTGCAACGTCGACGGGACGACGAGGACCGTAGGACGGTGATCGTAGAGATCACCGAGGACGGACGTGCCGCCACCGCCGAGACGCCGGAGCCGGACGACCCCTTCGACGTCCTCAGCGAAGAGGAACAGGAGCAGCTCGCCGACATGCTCCACCGCGTCGGCGCGTCCCTGCGTGAGAAGTTTCCGGAGCGTCCGCGGGGAGGACGCGGCCACCGCGGCCCCCATGTCCGAGGCCACCGGCGCGGCGACTTCGACCCCATGGCGGAGATGCCGTGGAGACATCACCCGCACTTCCACTGACCCGTCCAACGAAAAAGCCCCCACCGAAGTGGGGGCTTTTTCAGTGCGGAGAACTAGGCGTTCACGGACTCACGTGCCTTCTGGGCCGCGGCGACCAGCACCTTCAGCGAGGCGGTGGTCTCGTCCCAACCACGGGTCTTCAGACCGCAGTCCGGGTTGACCCACAGCTGGCGGGCCGGGACGGCCTCGAGGGCGTCGGCCAGCTGCTTGTCGACCTCGGCCTGCTCCGGCACGCGCGGGGAGTGGATGTCCCACACGCCCGGGCCGACGGACAGCTCGAAGCCGGAGTCCTTCAGGGCGTGCAGCACCTGCATGCCGTTACGGGAGGCCTCGATGGAGGTGACGTCACCGTCCAGGTCACCGATGGTGCCGATGAGCTCGTTGAACTCGGAGTAGCACATGTGGGTGTTGATCTGGGTGGAG
>DXGC01000043.1 GCA_019114135.1 Candidatus Corynebacterium avicola | reverse complement strand
GTCCGGGTATCCACTGGAGATACCGCAACCGTCCGCGCCCGCGCAGGTGCCGTGCAAAAGGGAATGTGTCACGGTGTCCACCGTAGACGGGATAGGGTGGGACTCGTGCGACTAGGTGTCTTGGATGTGGGAAGTAATACGGTCCATCTTGTGGTGGTGGACATGGCTCCGGGTGGTCCCCCGACCCCGATGAGCAACTGGAAGACGCCCATGCGTCTTGTCGAGTACCTCAACAAAGAGGGCGCGATCACGAACAAGGGCGTGAAGAAACTCACCAAGGGCGTGGGTCTGGCCGCGGAGATGGCCGACAAGTTCAACTGCGACGAGATGCTGCCCTTCGCCACCTCGGCGCTGCGCTCGGCGACGAATTCGGACGAGGTGCTCGCCTCGGTGGAGGCCGACACCGGCGTCCGGCTTCGCATCCTGTCGGGTGACGCCGAGGCCCAGCTGACGTTCCTGGCGGTGCGCCGCTGGTTCGGCTGGTCGGCGGGACGCATCTGCGACCTCGACATCGGTGGCGGTTCGCTGGAGATGTCGATCGGCGTCAACGAGATGCCGGACGTGGCCCTGTCGGTCGACCTGGGTGCAGGCCGTCTGACCCATGACTGGTTCGACAACGACCCGCCGAAGAAGAAGGAGATCAAGGCGCTGGCGGCGCATATCGACGACACGCTGGAGAAGCCGATCAAGCAGTTGCGTGAGGCCGGTCCGGTCGACCTGGCCGTCGGTACCTCGAAGACCTTCCGTATGCTGGCCCGGCTGACCGGTGCAGCTCCGTCCTCGGCGGGCCCGCGGGTGCGACGGGTTCTCACCCAGCCGGGTGTGCGTCAGCTGACCTCGTTCATCTCCCGGATGAGCTCGGCGGACCGGGCCGAGCTGGAGGGCGTGTCCTCGGACCGCTCCCACCAGATCGTCGCCGGTGCCTTGGTTGCCGAGGCGGCGATGCGTCATCTGGGCATCGAGCAGCTGGAGTTGTGCCCCTGGGCGTTGCGTGAGGGCGTGATTCTGCGCCGTGCGGATGCCGAGGACGCCGCCTCAGACACCGCTGTCGACATCGACTTCGACTAGAGACGTGCCGGAGATTCACTCGTTGTAGTCGGCTTTTTCGGGCCAAGTGAGTGACGATGTGGGCACGAACTGTGATAACTGTAAACTGTCGACTGATAATTGAGGTACGAACCATGGCTGCCGGAGACTGACACGGTGGCTGCAGTGGGTCGACGACGACGTGGTGACACTGGTTCGCCGACCGGCGGTTACCGATGATGGGAACGATGGATGAGTGAGAAACTGACTGTTGCGGAGCTTCTGGCCCGCAATGCGAAGGAGGGCGGCCGCGCGGAGCGTCCGCGGCGACGTCGCACCCTCGAGGAGGGTGGAGTTTCCGTCTCCGAGCTGACCGGATCCATCCCGGTGGTCCGTGACGAGGACATTGAGCACGACGGAGCCCACCAGGGGCAGGACGCGGACGCCGAGGCTGCTGCTGACGCTGCTGACGCTGCACCGGAGCAGGTTGAGGCCGCTCAGCCGACCGTGCAGGACGCACAGGCCGAACCTGTCGTCGAGGTACAGGACGAGGCGGTGTCCGGCCTCGAGCTCGAGAAGGACGTCGAGTCCGGTACCCCGGCCGAGCAGAGCTACCCCGGGTTGTTCAGCCACGACACCGATGACACGACCATCATCCCGGTCGCTGGCGAGGACGACCCGGGCGACGAGGTGTCCGGTGAGACGACCGGTGACCTGTCTGAGGATGTCGCCGATGCCGAGGCCCCCGTCTTCGAGGACGACCTCGAGACCGACACCGGCGTCGAGGCGGAGACCGAGACCTTCACGGCTGACGCTGACGACACCGCTGACGTTGACGACGCCGCTGATTCCGAGGAGGACTCCACCAGCGTCTTCCCGTCGGTCGGCGCCACCGCTGCCGGAGCCACGGCTGCCGGTGCCACCGCTGTCGGTGTATCCGCACTCGCCGGTGACCGGTCGGAGTCCGTCGAGGGAGCCGCAGAGTTCTCCGGGGACGACCACGAGACTGACGCCGCAGCCGATGTCGACGTCGCCAGCGACGAAGTCGCGGCCGACACCGACGCTGCTGTGGACACCGACGCTGATGTCGACGAGGTCGAGGCCGCAGACGACGAGATCATCGAGTACGAGGACGACGCCGTCTCGTGGCCCGCGATGATCGGCCAGGCGGCTCTCGCCGTCGTCGTCGGTGTCATCATCTTCTTCGGCTTCACCCTGCTGTGGGACAAGCTCGCCGCAGGCCTGGTCCTGGCCATGGCCGCGGTCGTCACCCTGATCTGCGTGGGTCTGGTGCACGCCCTGCTGCGTCACCGCGACGCCCTCATCCTGATCCTGGCGTTGGTGGTGGGCATTGCGCTCACCGTGGGACCACGCCTGATCATGTCTATCTGACAGATCTCACCCATCTGATGGCCGTTCGGTAGCGCCAGACCACCGCGCCTGGCACGCTGGAGTGCATGACTAGAATCGCATTCATTGGTGGAGGCAACATCGGCGAGGCCCTGATGTCAGGGCTCGTCGGCAACGGGGAACAGGGGGACGCCCCGGACATCGTCGTCTTCGACCCCAGTACCGAGCGCGTGAACGTCCTGCAGGAGCGCTACAGCGTCATCCCGGCGGGTAACGCGGCCGAGGCCACCTCGGACGCCGACATCGTCGTCATCGCCGTGAAGCCCTACATCGTGGGCTCCGTCCTCGACGAGATCTCCTCGACCATCGACAACAACGACACCGACACCATCGTCGTCTCCGTCGCCGCCGGCGTCAGCCTGGCGAGTATGGAGTCCTCCCTGGCCGCCGGCGTCGCTGTCGTCCGCGTCATGCCGAACACCCCGATGCTCGTCGGCAAGGGCATGAGTGCCATCGCCGGTGGTCGCTTCGCCTCCTCCGAGCAGGTCGAGACCGTCCGTGAACTCTTCGCCACCGTCGGCTCCGCCGTCGCCGTGGCCGAGAAGGACATCGACGCGGTCACCGCTGTCTCCGGCTCCGGCCCGGCCTACCTCTTCCTCGTCGGCGAGGCCATGACGGACGCTGGCGTCCAGCTGGGCCTGACCCGCGACGTCGCCCAGCAGCTCGCCGTCTCCACCATCGAGGGTGCGGCCACGATGATGGCGCAGGGCGATCTGACCCCGGTCCAGCTGCGCGCCAACGTCACCAGCCCCGGTGGCACCACCGCTGCGGCGACCCGTGCCCTCGAGGAGAACGGTATCCGTGCGGCCTTCTTCCGCGCGATGCAGGCCTGTGCCGACAAGTCCCAGGAGCTTGGTCGCCCCTCGGACTCCTAGTCGGGTTCGTAGCCAACTCTGCGACGGACCCCTCAAACGACCGCCGGCCCCACGGTTCCTCCGCACAGGTCCCCCTGTCCGGGGGTGTATGGTGCAGGTGTGATTCGTGGGGCCTCGCAAGTCACAACCGTGTCAGTAGTTTAATTATGTAGTTCCTGTCGCATTATTCACAGGAATAACGCTAGTATTGGGCCCAGCGCTCGGCGTGTCGAGTACTGCAGGAGGGGAAGCCTGCAGCGCGTGCGTGCGTCGTAAAGGATGGAAAATATGGCAAGCAATGACAGTGGAACGTTCCTCACGGTCGCTGAGGTCGCCGAGCTTATGCGGGTGTCCAAGATGACCGTGTACCGACTGGTTCACTCCGGTGAGCTTCCGGCCGTCCGCGTTGGACGCTCCTTCCGCGTGCACGAGCAGGCGGTCGAGGAGTACCTGGGTGCCTCGATCTACGAGGCAGGCCAGACCGGCTAGCGTCCCGTCCCCGTCGGTACGTCCGACGGAAGCGTTCGACCCCTCCCTTCTCACGGTGGCGGCAGTACTGCCGACGACGTGAAAAGGGAGGGGTCTTTTTGCTGCTGGGTACCGGAGGACGTTAGACTGTCCACCATTCGTGTCGGTTCGGTCCCGATCGCTGAGATCCCCCGTGGTCTCAGTTGCCGTTGCAGGATGTCTACGCGCCCGGCGGGAACCGACCACCAGAAGCGATCCGTAACCGAAGACCAACCACGAGGGAGGACCCATGGGTTCTGTCATCAAGAAGCGCCGCAAGCGCATGTCGAAGAAGAAGCACCGCAAGATGCTGCGTCGTACCCGCGTCCAGCGACGGAAGCTCGGCAAGTAGTCCACACCGCGCAAGCGTGTGGACCGCAGCGTGGTCCCCGGCCCAAGGTTGGCCGGGGACCACGCTTTTTTTGATGTCTCCTGATGTCTCCTGATGTCCTCTCGAGTCTCTTGGTGCTTCTTGGTGCCTCTTGGCGTCACACTGTCGGATAGGTGGGACGAGATGCTGGTTTTCGGGCCAGATCACGACGTTTCGTCCCACCAATCCGAAATTGCGGACGTCGGAGGAGTGCTGGTCTGGCGTCGGAAGGGCACTGGCACCGAGGGTCAGCGGTCAGGACGCCGCGACTACACTGGTCACCATGCAATCCTCCGGTACCCCAACCGTCACCCTCATGGTGCGCAGCACCTGCGGATCCTGCGAACGCGTCCGGCGGCAGATCACCCCGATCTGCGAGGAGCACCACGCTGACCTGCAGATCGTCGATGTGGATGCGGAAAGAAGCCTCGCCATCGAGTTCGGCGACCGCGTGCCCGTGGTCCTCGTCGAGGACGAGGAGATCGCCTGCTGGGAGGTCGACGACCAGGAACTTATCGAGGCCATAAGGGCCTCATAAAGGTCGCAGCCTCATAGCAGCAGGTTCGAGTTCTTTTGATATTGGGGGGTCCAAAGGGATACCGTAGATACTCGGAAACACACGATGTCTGTCGTTGACAGCGTGAGACAGCGTGTGACAGCGCAGTGACGATGCGCGACGACTTGATCGGCAACTCAGGAGGCAGCGAGTCCATGGCAGGACTGGGGATCACCGGACCAGCGGCGGTACTGCTGGTTGGCCTCTCATTCCGCTCCGCCCCTGTGCCGGTGCTGGAGAAGGCCTCCGTCTCGCCGGCGGAGCTCAACGTGCTCGAGCGCGACCTCCTCGACGGGGAGTGCGTCACCGAGGCGCTGATCCTCTCGACCTGTAACCGCATGGAGTTCTACGCGGCCACCACCGCGTTCCACCCCGCGCTGGACCACGTCGTCGAGACGATCGCCGCCCACGCGGGCATGCCCGCCGCCGAGCTGGAGCCCTACCTCTACGTCCGCTACGCCGACGCCGCCGCCGAGCACATGCTCACCGTGGCCGCCGGCCTGGACTCGATGGTCGTCGGAGAGCAGCAGGTCATCGGCCAGCTGCGCAACGCCTACACCTCCGCCTCGGAGAACGGCACCGTCGGCGCCACCCTGCACGACCTGACCCAGCGCGCCCTGCGCGCCGGTAAGCGGGTCCACACCGAGACCGACGTCGACGAGGCCGGCTCCTCGATGGTCAGCTTCTCCCTGGACCACGCACTGGCCGAGCTCGGTGCGACTGACATGGCGGGACGCTCCGCCGTCGTCGTCGGTGCCGGCGCGATGGCGTCGCTCGCCTCGACCTACCTCGGCAAGCTCGGCGTCGACCACGTCACCGTGGTCAACCGGACGCTCGCCCGTGCCGAGAACCTCGCCACCCACGCCCGTGAGGCCGGGGTCTCCGCCGACGCCGCTCCGCTGGAGGGCCTGCGTGGTGCCCTGGCCGGTGTGGACGTGGTCGTCTCCGCCACCGGTGCCGTCGGTACCGTGATCGGTCCGGAGGACGTCCGGGGAACCCAGGCCGAGAACCCGCGCCCGATGGTGCTGGTTGACCTCTCCATGCCGCGCGACATCGACGATGCCGCCGCAGAGGTCTCCGAGGACGTCCACCTCCTCAACATCGAGGAACTGACCACCCTGGCCGGTGACGGCGCCAAGAACGAGTCCGAGGCCCGCGAGATCATCGCCGCCGAGCTCTCCGAGTACCTGGAGCAGATCCGCGTCCAGTCGGTCGTCCCCACCGTCAAGGCACTGCGTCAGCGTGCTGCTGACGTTGTCGACGACGAACTCTCCCAGCTGATCCGCCGCACCCCGGGCATCTCCGACGGCGACCGCGCCGAGGTCGCCCGGACCGTGCGCCGTGTGGTCGACAAGCTGCTGCACACACCGACCGTGCAGGTGAAGAAGCTCAGTTCGCAGGACGGTGCGGTCAACTACGCCGAGGCGCTGGCCACCCTGTTCAACCTGCCCTCCGGGTCCTCCGCGACGGTCTCCCAGTCCATCGAGCCCGGTGACGCCGGCAAGGCCCGCCTCGGCGGACTGCTGTCGACGACCGCCGGCGAGACCACCGACCTGACCGCCGCTGACGTCGCCGCCGTCCGTCAGGCGGCCAACAAGGCCACCAACCAGGCTGCCAACCAGTCTGCGACCCACGACGGGGAGGCCTCGTGACCCGCACCCTCCTGGTCGGAACCCGGGCCAGCACGCTGGCCCGCACCCAGGCGGGCACCGTGCGTGATGCACTGCGTGCCCAGGACGCCACCGAGAGCATCGACGGTGCCGAACTGCACTTCGTGCACACCCCCGGTGACGCCTCCCAGAAGGCGCAGACCCCGGTGAACCGCATCGGTGTCGGTGTCTTCACCGAGACCCTGCGCAACGCCCTGGCCGCAGGGGAGTGCGATGTGGCCGTGCACTCCTTCAAGGACCTGCCGACCGCTCCGGACGACCGTTTCATCTCGGTCGTCCCGCAGCGCGTCAACCCGCGGGACGTCCTGGTCAGCCTCAATGACGCCTCCCTGCGTGAACTGCCGGAGGGGGCGAAGATCGGCACCGGGGCCCCGCGACGGGTCTCCCAGGTGCGCGCACTGCGTCCTGACCTGGAGATCGTGCCGATCCGCGGCAACATCGACACCCGCATGGGACGCGTCCGTGGCGGCGAGGAGGACCTCGCCGCCGTCGTGCTCGCCCACGCCGGCCTGGACCGTGTCGGTCAGCTCGACCGCGCTTCCGAGGTCATCGCCGTGGACGACATGGTGCCCGCCCCGGCCCAGGGTGCGCTGTGCGTGGAGGTCCGCGCCGACGACGCCGACGCCATCGACGCCGTCCTGACCCTCGACGACCCCGAGTCCCACGCCCGTGCCGTGGCCGAGCGCTCCGTCCTGGCGGAACTGCAGGCCGGATGCACCGCTCCGGTGGGTGCCTATTCCGAGTTCGTCGACGGGACGCTGACCCTCAGGGGCGGCGTCTTCGGGATGGACGGGGTACGCCAACTGGTGCGCGACGCATCCGTCTCCGTTGCCGACCTCGATCCACATGCCGAGGGGGAGTGGCCGACCATACGCGCCGCGGCCGAGAAACTCGGCCGTGACGTGGGCCGCCAACTCATAGACGGTGGTGCCGCGGACATCATCAACGACATCGTCGGCTCCCGTTGACTGTCCTCACCGGTCAACCTGCCCCGTTGTCACCGACATCCTCCGAGAGCACCCACCGCACCCGGTGACCGCGGCGAGATTTCGTCGCCCTGTCTCTTCACTGCCTGACCTACCCTAGAAAGCATTCCATGACCACTGCCGGAATCCCCCAGACCGGTTCATCAACCGGTTCGCTGACCGGCCGGGGACGCGTCCTGTTCGTGGGCGCTGGACCTGGAAACGCAGAACTGCTGACCGTGCGCGCCCGCGAGATCCTGGCGAACACCGCCGCCGCATGGGTCGACCCGGCCGTCACCCAGCAGGTGCGCGCCATCATCGCCGAGGCACTGCCGGTGCCCGAGGAGAAGCTCGCCGCCGCGGAGAAGGAGTGGGAGGCCGAGCTCGAGGCCGCGAAGGCCGCCGGAGCCCGCCGCCGCCCGCGGCGTCCGGAGCCGGTCACCGCCGCCGACATCGTGGTGGCCGCCCCGTACACCGCCGAGGCAGCGTCCGAGATCGCCGCCGCGGAGGCCCGTGCCGCCGCCGACGCCGAGGCCTACGCCGCCGGGGACGCCCCCGCCGACTCCGGCGAGACCGGTGGAGCGATGCCCGCCGACCAGCTCGCCCACGAGATGGTCGAGTGCGTCCGCCACGGGCACAACGTGGTGCGCCTGGTCGCCGGTAACCCGGTGTCGAACCCTGCCGTGCTCATGGAGCTGCAGGAGGTCGCCGCTCTCGGAGTCGAGTTCGAGGTCGTCCCCGGCATGACCGGTGCCTCGGCGCTGCCCGCCTACACCGGTATCTCCACCGGTGAGGGCTACACCGCCGTCGACCTGACCGCCGACGCCGCCACCGGTGAGGCCGCCGAGGTCGACTGGGACGGCATCGCCGCCGCGCCGAAGCCGCTCATCCTCACCGCCGCCCCGGGCGATCTGGTGGTGATCACCGGTGAGCTCAAGCGACGCAACATCGCCGGTGCCACCCCGGTCACCGTCACCTCCCACGCGACGACCCGTCGTCAGCGCTCCTACGACGTCACCCTCGACACGCTGAAGTCCGTGGTCGCCGCCTCCGGGCCGCTGGCCAAGGAGGGGGAGATCCCCGAGCAGCTCGTGGTCACCATCGGAAAGCAGGCCAGCAGCCGCAGCAAGTACTCCTGGTGGGAGAACCGGTCGCTGTACGGCTGGAACGTCCTGGTGCCGCGCGCGAAGGCGCAGGCCGGCCCGATGAGCGGCCGCCTGGCCACGCATGGTGCGATCCCGATCGAGGTCCCCACGATCTCCGTGGAGCCGCCGCGCAGCCCCGCGCAGATGGAGCGTGCGGTCAAGGGTCTGGTCGACGGTCGCTACCACTGGATCGTCTTCACCTCCGTCAACGCGGTGAAGGCCACGTGGGAGAAGCTCGCCGAGTTCGGTCTGGACGCCCGTGCCCTCGCCGGTGTGCGCGTCGCCGCGGTCGGTGCGAAGACCGCCCAGGCGGTCCGCGACCTGGGCATCACCCCGGAGCTGCTGCCGGCGGCGAACGCCCGCAACGCCTCCGGCCTGGTGGATGTCTTCCCGCCCTACGACCCGGACCTGGACCCGGTGGACCGGGTGCTGCTGCC
The DNA here is from genome assembly GCA_019114135.1 of Candidatus Corynebacterium avicola. Lineage (GTDB taxonomy): Bacteria > Actinomycetota > Actinomycetes > Mycobacteriales > Mycobacteriaceae > Corynebacterium > Corynebacterium avicola. Next base: position 54,063 of record DXGC01000043.1, on the reverse strand, counting down.
GCGCGCCGACATCGCCACAGAGACCCTCGTCGAGGGGCTCATCGACCTCGGTTGGTCCGTGGAGGACGTCGTGGCCTACCGCACCGTGCGCGCCGCCCCGCCCAGCCAGGAGATCCGCGACATGATCAAGTCCGGTGGCTTCGACGCGGTGTGCTTCACCTCCTCGTCGACGGTGAAGAACCTGGTCGGCATCGCCGGTAAGCCGCACACCCGCACGATCATCGCCTGCATCGGCCCGATGGCCGCACAGACCGCCCGCGAGCACGGACTGCGGGTCGACGTGATGCCCGAGGTCGCCGGTGTCCCGGAGCTGGTGGACGCCCTGGCGAACCACGTCGCCGAGCTGCGTGCCGCCGGTCAGCTGCCGCCGCCGCGTAAGCGACGTCGCCGTCGCCGCGTGAAGCCCGAGCAGTAGGTCCGGCAGACGGCGGGTTGGACGGTGCGTCCTACCTCCCCGAGCCCCGCAACGAGCCCCCGCCCGTCCCACGGCGCGGGGGCTCGTCACTTTTAGCACCTGTCGCGATTTCCACATCGTGAGACCTGCAGGTCAGAGTGTTTTGCGTTGTCCTCGCGCAATGGCGGAGGTGCTAAAAGTTTCAGCTGGCCTGGCCAGCGCACCCGGACGGCCAATGGTGGAGGAGCGGTGACCGCCCTGTCAGGGCAGGACGCACCGTCGGCGGCGTAGCATCGGGGCCATGAACGCCGCCCATGCCGCTGACAACCTCAACACCCCGTACCGCCGTCCCCGCCGGCTGCGCACCACCCAGACCATGCGCAACTTCGTCGCGGAGACGCACCTGGAGCCTTCGCAGTTCGTCCTGCCGATGTTCATCCGGGACGGCATCGACACCCCCAACGACATCACCTCGATGCCCGGGGTGCAGCAGCACACCGAGACCTCCCTGCTCAAGGCGGCGGAGGAGGCGCTGAACGCGGGCGTCGGCTCCGTCGACCTGTTCGGCGTGCCCACCGACGAGAGCAAGGACGCCTCCGGCTCCCAGGCCTGGGCCGAGGACGGCATCCTCAACAAGGGCGTGGCTGCACTGCGTCGCGAGTTCGGCGACGACCTCATCGTCATGGCCGACACCTGCCTCGACGAGTTCACCGACCACGGTCACTGCGGTGTGCTCACCGAGGATCGTTTCGGTAAGACGATCATCGACAATGACGCCACCCTCCCGCTCTACGCCGCGATGGCGGTCGCCCAGGCCGAGGCCGGCGCTCACGTGGTCAGCCCCTCGGGGATGATGGACGGCCAGATCCGGGTCATCCGCGAAGCTCTCGACGCCGCCGGGTTCCAGGACGTCAGCATCATGGCCTACTCCGCGAAGTACGCAGGTGCCTTCTACGGTCCCTTCCGTGAGGCCGTCGGCTCCACGCTCAAGGGCGACCGCAAGACCTACCAGCAGGACCCCCGCAACGCCCGCGAGTCCCTGCTCGAGGTGGAGCTCGACATCGAGGAGGGCGCGGACATGGTCATGGTGAAGCCGGCGATGCCGTACCTCGACGTGCTGCGACAGGTCGCCGACTTCTCATCCGTGCCGGTCGCTGCCTACCAGGTGTCGGGGGAGTACTCGATGATCTCCGCCGCCGCCGAGAAGGGCTGGATCGACCGGGAACCGGCGATCATCGACTCACTGACCGGCATCCGTCGCGCCGGCGCGGACATCATCCTGACCTACTGGGCCACGGAGGCCGCCCGGCTGCTGCGCGGCTGAGCACCAGCCGACTAGGCTTGGTCGGGACATGACGCAGAAGAGACAGCACACATGACGCATCAGAACCCGCAGGACCCCAGTGACCGTCGGGGCGACACCCGCGAGCGTCCGGACGACCGCGACCATTCCACCGGCGCCGGTTCCGGTGACCAGGCGGACCGGCGCGCCGAGGGCGGTCGCCGTCGGCGACCCCTGTACGGACCGGACTCCGACCGCCAGGGTTCAGGACGCCGCGACAAAGGACGCCGCGAGTCCCGTCCGTCCGACGGCTTCCCGGTCCCGCCGAAGGTGGGACGTCCTGACGGCCTGGCACGCTCGGCCAAGGATGCCCCGGACAACGTCCGGGACGGTGTGCGCGCCTGGTACATCGTCGCCGCCGTGCAGGCGCTGACCGCCGTGCTGCAGATGGTGATGTCCTTCCAGGACCCTCGCACAGTCACCGCGCAGGTCCGCGAACAGAGTGACTCCTTCTCCATGGTCGACGGTGTCGACGAGCAGACCATGGTCAACGGCACGATCATCTCCAGCCTGCTGGTGATCCTCATCGCGGTGTCGGTGTGCACCTACCTCACCACCAGGGTGGCCCGCGGTGGTGTGCGCTCGCGCGCCTTCCTCATTGTCGGCTCGATCTACCTCGCCCTGATGGCGTTGCTGCAGGTCTTCACCTCACCGCCGGACAGCGGAAGTACCCCGCTGGTGCTGCTGATCGGTGCGGGCACCATCATCTCCGGCGTCATCGCCGTGGTCGGTGTGTGGCTGGTGACCCGGCCGGACACCGCCGACTGGTTCGGCCTGCCGGGCAAGGCGGAGGTCGAGGCCTACGCCGAGAAGGTCGCCAAGCGCAATGAGGAGCTGGACAAGGAGCGCGCAGAGAAGAAGGCCAAGAAGGAGGCCAAGAAGGCTGAACAGAAGGCCGAGCAGGAACGTCGGAAGAAGGGCGACTGACCATGCCCACGATGTTCCCGGTCTCCCACAACTCCGACCCGAGTGACCCGAACCGGCGGATCAACTACTGGCAGCCCGGTGACGGTATCCCCGGGACAGCGAAGCTGGCCTTCGTCCTGCTGCTGATCTCCTCGATCGCCCTGCTGTACAGCGGCATCGACATGTGGCTGGACAAGCCCCCGTCGGCGGAGGACGCTGACCAGCAGGCCGCCTTCAACTTTGTCTCCACCAACCTGAAGTGGGTCGGTACCGTGCAGATCGCAGGTGCCTTACTCATGGCGTGGCTGATGCCCGGGCTGTTGCGTGGGGACGGAAAGCGCCGCCGTTGGTTGATGACGGTCGTCCTGGTCACCATGGCATTCACCCTGGTGGGGTGGGTGTTCGGTCTTAGTGCCACCTGGCAGGCCCTGGTCGCGCTGTTGATGGCTCTTGCCCTGCTCGCGATGTACCGTCCGGCGCTGCGTACGTACTTCGGCGGTAGTCCGGGTGAGTTGGAACAGTGACCCATGGCCGACACAACCTCCGAGTTCTCCCGCGACTCCTCCCGCGACATCTCCACGTCAACCGAAACGTCTGAGGTCACTGGTACCCCGGACATCCAGGACAGCCCCGAGGCCCCAGACACCCCAGACACACCAGACGCCGTCAACCGTGCGATCGCTGCCGCCCGGGCGGCAGCGCATGCCGCGGGGCTGGACACGGAGGACGACGAGGACACTGAAAACGCAGCGGACACAGCGGACACAGCGGGCGCAGGGTTCGCTGGCGTCGCTGCAGGTTTCCGTGGTGCCCGTCCCGGCACCACACGTCGGGCCGGTGCGCAGCTGACCTCCTTCACCTTCCACTTCGACGGACTGGCCTCGGCGGTACGCGCCGGGGAGATCGAGGCGGCACTGAACACGCTGCCGGGAGTGCAGGCCCGCGTGGTCTACTCCACGGCAATGGCGTGGGTGACCGCACCGGAGTCGCTGAACCCGGACATTCTGCGTGGGGTCTTCGCCGAGTACGGTGTCGAGTCCTGGCTGACGGCCGCGTCCCTGCGCCGCCGGTCCGAACGCCTGACCGCCCCCGGGCGCCGCCACATCTCGGAGAACCGGCGCCGGCGTGAGGAGCGACTGCGCAAGCGCCGGGAGGACGTCAACCCCGGTGTCGGCAACAGTTCCGGTGCTCCCGGTGCCCCCGGCACCGCAGCAGGGAAGCGCGGTGCGTGGCTGTCCGGTGGACAGGACAACACCGAGGTCCTGCACACCGCCCGTGCACTGATCACCGGCGCCCGACTGCTCGTCGCCGCCGTCCTGGGCATCCCGGTCGTCGTGCTGCAGATCGCCACCCCCTGGCAGTTCGACTACTGGCAGTGGCTCTGCCTGGCACTCGCCCTGCCGGTGGTGACATGGTGCGCCTGGCCCTTCCACCGGGCGATGATCGCCGGGCTGCGCCGCGGCATGCCCGCCCTGGACGCAGCCTCGTCCGCCGCGATCATCCTCGCCTACCTCTACTCCGCCTATGTCCTGATCACGGGGCCGGCCGGTGATCCCGGGTGGAGATCCGGCAACATCCTCATCGCCTGGGGCTACCACGGCGACGCCCTCTTCCTCGACGTCGCCTGCGGCTGTACGCTGCTGCTTCTCTTCGGACGCCTGGCGTCCCGACGCTCCCGGCTGCGCTCGATGCTGGCGTTGAACATGGTCCTGCCCTCGGGTGCGACCACCGAGGAGAAGGTGACGGTCGTGCGTCGCGACCGGCAGGGTCGTCCGGCGAAGTTCACCATCAGCCCGGCGGAGATCCGCGTCGGCGACGACGTCCTCGTCGCCGGCGGGGAGTCCGTGCCCGCCGACGGTGAGGTCATCGGCGGACGCGCCGCGTTGGACAACGGCCCCTTCGGCGGCGTGGCCTCCGACGGTCAGGTCGAGGGCGCTGTCAGCGTCGGATCGCGGGTGTTCGCCGGGGCCCGGCACCTGGGGGACGCCACGTCCGAACCCCTGAAGGTCCGCGTCAGCCGCACCGGCTCGCGTACCCGCATCGCCGCGGTGCGTCGTTGGATCGCCGCCGCCGAACAGGACGAGAACCAGCTGGACCAGTTGGCCACCCGGACCGCCAGCCTGCTGGTGCCCTGGGGAGTGGTCATCGCCGTCATCGCCGGCCTCGGCTGGTTCGCCGTGCGTGACAGCACGGACGCCGCGGTCGCCACCGCCCTGACCGTACTGGTCGCCGTCGCCCCGGTGGCATTGGCCGTGTCCACCACACTGTCGCTGCGCATCGGCCTGGCCCGCGCGGCGGCCGGCGGCACCCTGCTGCGCAACGCCGACACCATCCACCACCTCGCCGCCATCGACGCGATCATCTTCAACCGTGCCGGCACACTCAGCACCGGGCCGATGTCGGTCATCGGTGTCACCGCCGCGACCGGGGAGAACCCCGAGATGGTCTTGCGCGTCGCCGGTGCGCTCAGCCTGGAGAGCCCGCACCGGGTGTGCCGGGCGATCGTGCGTGCCGACCGCGAGTCCCGCGACAGCGGTTCGGGCGGGGCGGAGGTGCCGCACTGGCTGGAGGCCGGCCAGGTGGAGGTCGACGACCACGGGGTGTTCTCCGCGACGATCGACCTGCCCGACCGCGACGGCAAGCCCGTCCGCCAGGTCATGGCAAGCCTGTGGCGTCCACGGGACCTCTCCGAACTGACGAACCCCGTGCTCGTCAACGCCGCACTCAGCGGTGGTGCTCCGCTGGTCGTCAGCTGGAAGGGCGAGCCCCGGGGCGTGATCAACCTGGCTGACACCGTCGCCCCGGACGCCTCGGGCGCGGTCGATGCCCTGGAGGCGGCCGGTGTGGAGACCTTCATGATGTCGCGCGACACCTACCGGGTGGCCCGACGGATGGCGGACTCCGTCGGCATCTCCACGGTCCTGGCCGGCATCTCCCCGAACCGGAAGGCCGCCACCGTGCGCCGGGTGCACTCCAACGGTGCGACCGTGGCGATGGTGGGGGACCGGGACGTGCTGGACTGCCTGGCCGTCGCCGACGTCGGCATCCTCATGGGTGCCGCCGACCACCTGGACCCGCCGGCGGTGGGACGCACCGCCCACGCCGCCGCGGGCACCGGCGACGCCGACATCGTGCTGGTCCGTGAGGACGTCTCCGCGATCCCGGAGGCGCTCAACCTCGCCCGCCACGTGCGCTCCACGGTGAACGGCAACCTGCTCTTCGCCTGGGGCTACAACATCGCCGCGGTGGTCCTCGCGGTGGCCGGAGTGCTCAACCCGCTGGTCGGTACCGCCCTGATGCTCGGGTCGTCGCTGCTGGTGGAGTGGCGTTCGGCGCGCATCGGGCACCGCGACTACACGGCGACCGGAGGCATGGCCGGACGGCCCCGTTATGCTGGGGTCAGCACACACAAACGCACGTGAACAGGAGAGCAGTAGATGAGCAACCTGGTGAACAGCGAGGCAGCGATGGGGTCGGCCCGTGAGGTCACGCCCGGGGGTGTGAACTCCCCGGTCCGCGCCTTCGGCTCCGTCGGTGGGGTGGCCCCCTTCATCGCCTCGGCCTCCGGGTCACGCCTGACCGACATCGACGGCAACGAGTATGTGGACCTGGTCTGCTCCTGGGGACCGATGCTGCACGGCAACGCCCACCCGGAGGTCCTCGCTGCCGTGCAGGACGCTGCCGCCAAGGGCCTGTCCTTCGGCGCACCGACCCTGTCCGAGACCCGCCTGGCCCAGGAGATCATCGACCGCACCAGCGTGGAGAAGGTCCGCCTGGTCAACTCAGGTACCGAGGCCACCATGTCCGCGGTGCGCCTGGCCCGTGGTTACACCGGCCGCGACAAGATCCTGAAGTTCAACGGCTGCTACCACGGCCACGTCGATTCCCTGCTGGTCGCCGCCGGGTCCGGCGTGGCGACCCTGGGCCTGCCGGACTCCCCGGGCATCACCGCCTCGGCAGCCGCCGAGACCATCGTCGTGGAGTACAACGACCTGGACGCCGTGCGTCAGGCCTTCGCCGACAACCCCGGCGAGATCGCCGCGATCATCACCGAGGCCAGCGCCGGCAACATGGGCACCGTCCACCCGGAGGAGGGCTTCAACGCCGCCCTGAAGGAGATCGCCCACGCCGACGGTGCGCTGCTGATCCTTGACGAGGTCATGACCGGATTCCGCACCTCGCGCTCCGGCTGGTTCGGGGTGGACGGTGTCGCCGGTGACCTCACCACCTTCGGCAAGGTCGTCTCCGGCGGCATGCCGGCCGCGGCCTTCGGCGGACGCGCCGAGGTCATGGACATGCTCGCCCCCTCCGGCCCCGTCTACCAGGCAGGCACCCTGTCCGGTAACCCGGTGGCCACCGCCTCCGGCCTGGCGTCGCTGCAGCTGGCGGACGAGTCGACCTACGCCACCCTGCAGGCCAACGCCGACCGGTTGGGCGACCTGGTCAGCGACGCCCTGACCCGCGAGGGTGTGGTCCACCACATCCAGCGGGCGACCACGATGCTGTCGATCCGTTTCGCCGAAGGCCAGGGCCGCAACTTCGACGACATGAAGGCCGCGGACACCTTCCGCTACGCCCCGTTCTTCCACGCCCTGCTGGACAACGGTGTCTTCCCGCCGCCCAGCGTCTTCGAGACCTGGTTCGTCTCCACCGCGCTGACCGACGCCGACTTCGAGCAGATCGAGGCCGCCCTGGTGCCGGCGGCGAAGGCAGCGGCCGCCGCTCAGCCGGAGGGCTGACCCTCCTCGTCCCGACCCGACTCGCCCCGCCCTATCCCCATGTCAGGTTTGAGGTGTCTCAGGGTGGAATGACATCGTCAGACCACCCTGAGACACCTCAAACCTGACAACGATCGCCTCTGGTCCGGGCAAGGGATACGGGGCCCGCGCTACATGCTGTCCCGGGTTTCCCCGGTGACCCCGGTGCCGTCCTAATCTTCCACGTTCTCCAGCGCGTCCTCGATCAGCGGCATGTAGTGGTCCAGCATCCAGGGCACGGTCAGCGGGTTGATCATCGAGGATGCCGTGACCAGTGACTGGTCGGTCGGGGCGACCTCGGCGCCGCGCTCGATCGCGCTGATCTTCCCGTACACCGGGTGCTCATGCATCTCGTCGCGGTTCGCCTCGTCGGAGTAGAAGGTGAAGATCACGTCCACGTCGTTGAACCGGCTCGCCTCCTCCAGGCTGACCTGAGCGGAGTCGGTGCCCGCGACCTCGTATTCGCGGAGCTCCTCGACGACCGGTGCGACCTCGAAGCCCATGCTGCGCACCGCCGCGGCGCGCTGCTCGTCCGGCATGAAGACACCCATGTTCTCGCCCGGGCCCTGGTTGTAGATGAAGGCGAAGTCGTGGTCGGCGAACTCGGGGTGCTCGTCACGGACCGTGGCGAACTGGTCCTCGATCTCCTCGACCAGCTCCGGGCCACGCTCCTCCTGGCGCAGCGCCTCGGCGATGGTGTTGACCTGGTCCTCCCAGTTGATGGTCCACGCCTGCTCGGGATAGGCGATGGTCGGGGCGATCTCGCTGATCTGGTCGTACTGCTCCTGGGTGATGCCGGACCAGGGGGCGAGTACCAGGTCGGGGTCCAGGTTGGCGATCTCCTCGGCGGAGACGTCCTCGCCACCGGCGATCAGCTCGGGCAGCTCGTCACCGGACTCCTCGACGGCCTCGCGGATCCACGGCAGGTGGCCGGACTCGTCGGCGCCCCACTCGTAGCTCTCGACACCGACCGGGGTGACACCCAGGGCGATGGCGGTCTCGGCGGATCCCTGGCCCAGCGCCACGACCCGCTCGGGGGTTCCTTCGATCTCGGCCTCGCCGAGGGCGTGGTTGATGGTGATCGCCTCCTCGCTACCGTCGCCGGAGCCGCCGGAACTCTCGTCGGAGGAGTCGCCGCAGGCGGCGATGCTGAGCATGGTCAGGCAGGACGCTGCCAGCGTGATGAGCGCGCGGTAAGGGAGTGCGCGGGATCCCGTCTTGATTGTCATGCGGTTAGCCTAACAGCACTGGACAGGGGAGGGAACGGCCGAAAGTTTATGTCGTTCACCTGCAGTGTGGCGCAGCTCACCGGGCATGCCGTTCGCTTATGACCTCAGCACATTGGGCGGTAGGGTGTGAACCCATGACAACGATCGTCCACCTCGTCCGCCACGGGGAGGTCCACAACCCCGACCGCATCCTCTACGGCCGCCTCCCGGACTGGCACCTCAGCGTCCGCGGCCGCCAGATGGCAGCCGCGGTCGCCGAGGACCTGGCCGACCACGACATCAGCTACATCGTCTCCTCCCCGCTGGAGCGGGCACGTGAGACCGTCGCCCCGCTCGCGGAGGCACTCGGGGTCACCCCGGGCGTCGACGAGAACCTGCTCGAGGCCGGAAACGACCTGGAGGGCCTGCACATCAAGGGTGCACGCTCGGCGTTGTGGAACCCGAAGCGGTGGCCGATGCTGAAGAACCCGGCCACCCCGAGCTGGGGCGAACCGTACAGCAAGATCCTCGACCGCATGTGGCGCGCCGTGGACACCGCACGTCGCGGTGCCCTCGGCAGCGAGGCGGTCTGCGTGAGCCACCAGCTCCCGATCGTGACCATCCAGCGCGACTCTGCCGGCCTGCCGTTGTGGCACAACCCGGCCGCCCGCCGCTGCAACCTGGCGTCGGTGACCTCCCTCGTCTTCGAGGGTGAGGACGACACCAACCTGGTCGACGTGGTCTACTCCGAGCCTGCCCAGGCGATCTGAGACTCCCAGAGACAACCCCGGAAAGAGAGGCGACACCGGTGATGGCAGCGACACGACGGCAGCAGGGACGGCAGCACGGACGACGCACGGCCAGCCGAGTCACCCGGACAGCGGTGGCGACGGTCGCCTCCGCCGCCCTGGTCCTCGGCGTCTCCGCCTGCAGTGAGGAGAACACCGCCGGTACCGACGCCGGAGGCGGCGGCGGTGAGACCTTCGAGTTCGTCTCGCCGGGCGGACAGACCGAGATCACCTACGACGAGGCCGACCGTGAGAAGGTCGGCGAGCTCTCGGGCGACTCCCTCATGGAGCCCGGGACCGAGATCTCCCTGGACGACTACGAAGGTGAGGTCGTCGTCCTCAACGCCTTGGGTCAGTGGTGCGGACCGTGCCGCAGTGAGTCCGACGACCTGCAGGCCGTCCAGGAGAAGCTGGAGGAGAACGGCAGCGGCACGGTGCTCGGCATCAACGTGCGTGACTCGGTGGCGGACAAGGCCCGCGACTTCAAGACCGACAACGGACTGACCTACCCGTCGATCTACGATCCGCCGTTCATGAGCGCCATGGCCCTCGGTGGCCTGCCCGCCTCGGTCATCCCCACCACCATCGTGCTGGACAAAGAGCACCGTCCGGCGAAGGTCTTCCTCCGTGAGATCGACGAGAACGACCTCTGGGACGCCGTGGAGCCGCTGCTGTGAGTGACATCGGTACCACTTTCGCCGATGCCGCGGCATCGGGCCCCATCCTGCTGGCGCTGCTCGCCGCGGCGGTCGCGGGACTGGTGTCCTTCGCCTCCCCGTGCGTGATCCCGCTGCTGCCGGGTTACGTCTCCTATCTCGCCGGCGTCGTCGGAGCGGAGACCGAGTACACCAAGCAGGGCACCGTGGTCACCAAGAAGAGGGGACGCGCCGGTGGAGCGGCGCTGCTCTTCGTCGCCGGGTTCACGGTCGTCTTCGTGCTGGCCACGGCCACGGTGTTCGGCGCGATCAGTGCTCTGAAGCTGAACGAGGACGTCCTGATGAGGGTCGGTGGCGTGGTCACCATCCTCATGGGTGTGGTGTTCATGGGCTTCATCCGTCCGCTGCAGAACGACACCCGCATGGCGCCGAAGCGCTGGTCCACCGTGGTCGGCGCCCCGCTGCTCGGCGGGGTCTTCGCCCTGGGGTGGACGCCCTGTCTGGGGCCGACGTTGTCGGCGATCATCTCAGTCTCCGTTGGCACCGAGGGGATGACGGCCCTCCGTGGCGTGGTCCTCATCATCGCCTACTGCCTGGGCCTGGGCGTACCGTTCATCGTGGTGGCCCTGGGCTCGTCGAAGGCACTGCGCGGTGTGGGCTGGCTGCGTCGCCACTCGCGGACGATCCAGCTCATCGGTGGCGCCATGATGATCGTCGTCGGCATCCTGCTGGTATCCGGCCAGTGGGCGGTGTTCGTCGACTGGGTGCGCCAGTTCCTCGTCTCCGACTCGACCCTGCCGATCTGATGGGCACCTGACCCGTGCCGATGTAATCCACAACGACTGACAGACTGACTTACTTCCCGGAAAGGTCCCCATGCTTCGCTGGCTCCTGAAACTGCCGAAGAAAGCCTGGCAGTGGCTGACCAAGATGCGCACCGCCCTGGTGCTCCTCTTCCTGCTGGCCCTGGCCGCCGTCCCCGGCGCCCTGCTGCCGCAGCGGTCGCTGAGCGAGTCGAACGTGCAGGAGTACCTCGCCAACAACGGACGCATCGCCGAGATCTACGACAAGATCGGCTTGTTCGACGTCTTCAGCTCGACCTGGTTCGCCGCGATCTACATCCTGCTGTTCCTCTCGTTGATCGGCTGCATCCTGCCGCGCAGCTGGGACCACTACAAGGCACTGCGGACCCTGCCGCCGGCAGCTCCGAAGCGACTGACCCGGATGCCCAACTTCGTCGAGGGCACCGTCGACCTTCCCGAGGACAAGGTCAAGGAGGACGTCACCGCCCGTTTCAAGAAGTGGACCGGCGGGGCGACCGAGGCAGACAAGGACCGCGCCGGGAAGTGGTCCTACTCCGCCGAGCGCGGCTACCTGCGTGAGGCGTCCAACCTGGTCTTCCACCTGTCCCTGGTCGGTGTTCTGGTCACCATCCTCATGGGTCGGCTGCTGTACTACGAAGGCCAGGTCATCGTCGTCGCCGGGACGGACTCGCAGAGCTCCCAGTTCTGCAACACTGCCGTCGCCAACTTCGACAGCTTCCGCTACGGACCGGCCTTCGACGGCACCACGCTGAACCCCTTCTGCGTGAACGTGAAGAACTTCGAAGGCACCTACGAATCCAACGGCCAGGCCACGAACTTCACCTCCGACATCGACTGGGCCCAGGGGCAGGACGCCATGAACCCCGTGGAGGACTGGGAGAGCACCCAACTGCGTGTGAACCACCCGCTGAACGTCGACGGCGACCTGGTCTACCTGCAGGGCCATGGTTACGCCCCGACGTTCACCGTGAAGTGGCCCAACGGTGAGACCCGTACCGAGACCATCCAGTTCCGTCCGGACGACCAGACCAACTTCCTGTCGTCCGGTGCGGTCAAGATGGACCCGCCGGCCGGTATGTACCCGGATCTCTACGACCGCCGCCAGAACCAGCTGGCGTTGCAGGGCCTGTTCGCCCCGACCGCGGAGTTCAGCGGTGAGAACGACGCTCTGTTGCAGTCCTCCTACCCGGCGATGAACGATCCTGCGGTGGCCATCGACATCTACCGTGGCGACACCGGACTGGACTCCGGTACCGGTCAGAGTGTCTTCGACCTGGATTCTCAGCAGCTGCACAGTGGTGCGCTGCAGAAGCTTGACCGGGTCAACCTCATGCAGGGTGAGTCGGTCACCCTGGACGACGGCACGGAGGTCACCTTCGACGGCGCCAAGGAGTTCGTGAACCTGCAGGTCAGTCGTGACCCGACCACCGTCTGGGTGCTCGCCTTCGCGATCCTGATGCTGGCCAGCCTGGTCGGTTCGCTGACGATCAAGCGTCGCCGCTTCTGGGTGCGAGTCTCCGGCAACGACGACGGCACCACCACCCTGCAGATCGCCGGTCTGGCCCGTACCGACTCCGCCGGTTGGGGTCGTGAGTTCAACCGCGTCGCCGAGGAGCTGCTGCACCTGGAGGACGAGGAGCTCGACGAGGACATCGAGCAGGCCGACGGTGAGTGGGACGACTGGGAGGCCGAGCTCGACCGGGAGCTGAACCGCGAGGTCGCAGCCGGTGAGATCGCACCGGAACCCGGGCCCGGGACGTCCGAAACGGACGCTGACGACACTGGAAGTGACACTGAAAGCGACACCGACGACGACGCCGGGAAGGGCACCGACGACCGCTGAGTCGTAGGTCACGAAGTTTGGTCAACCTTGCACAGCGGCACTACTCTGGAGTGCCGTATGGCCGCAATCGGCCTGTGCGAATCTACGGAGGAAACGACTGATGGACGGCAACGAGGGGCTCTCGACTTTCTCGGACATCGCCTACGCGACGACCGCAGGAATCTACCTGATCGCCCTGGTTATCTCGCTGATCTACTACGGCATGCTGCGATCGGCGACCGACGCCCGTCGCGAGCGCGCCCGCATCCTCGGTGAGTCGAAGGCGAAGTCCGAAGCTGCAGCGAACGCGAAGGTCGCCGTCGGCGCCGGAGCGTCCGACACGATCGAGATCGACGAGAAGGATGCCGCCCACGACGGCAGCCACGACGTCTCCGGTATCGAGACCGGCTCCCTGGCCGAGTCGCAGCTGCCGAAGCACTTCCAGGTCGAGGCGCTGCGTAAGCGCTTCCGTCGCACCGACCAGTGGGGCGGCATGGCGCAGATGGTCGTGTGGCTCGGCGTCGCCGTGCACTTCCTCTTCCTGATCACCCGCGGTGTCGCCGCCGGTCGTTTCCCGTGGGGCAACCTCTTCGAGTACATCTCCGTGATCACCGGCGTGTCCATGGTCGTCGCCTGCGTGCTGCTGCGTCGTCCGTCGATGCGCGTGGTCTGGCCGTGGCTGCTGACCCCGGTCATCATGATGATGTTCTACAGCGGTACCGAGCTGTACTCCGACGTCCAGCCGCTGGTCCCGTCGCTGAACTCCTACTGGTACTGGATCCACGTCTCCACCGTCTCCATCGGTGGCTCGATCGGCCTGGTCTCCGGTGTCGCCTCGCTGATGTACCTCTTCCGCCGCGCGCAGCCGAAGGGTCACGAGAAGGGCTTCTTCGGCGCCGTCGCCACCCCGCTGCCGGACGCGTCCAAGCTGGACGCCCTGGCCTACCGCACCGCGATCTGGGCGCTGCCGGTCTTCGGTCTCGGTGTGATCTTCGGCGCGATCTGGGCACACTTTGCCTGGGGTCGTTTCTGGGGCTGGGACCCCAAGGAGACCGTCTCGCTGATCACCTGGCTGCTGTACGCGGCCTACCTGCACGCCCGTGCGACGCCGGGCATGCGCGGCAAGCCGGCCGCATGGATCAACGTCGTGGCCTTCGCGACGATGGTCTTCAACCTCTTCTTCATCAACATCGTCGTCTCCGGTCTGCACTCCTACGCCGGCCTGAACTGACCGGACCGACCTGACCGGATTGAACTGATGAGTCCTGCCCTCGACCGGCCCCGCCGTATCACCCGTCTGCTGGTGACCGGCGGGGCCGGTTTCATCGGATCCAACTTCGTTCACACCACCCGGGCGCTGTACCCGGAGGTGGAGATCACCGTGTTGGACGCCATGACCTACGCGGCGAACCCGGCGAACCTCGCGGGCCTGACGGGGCCTGACGAGGGCAGCGGAGTTCGGCTCGTCGAGGGCGACATCTGCGATGCCGCGCTGGTCGACAGTCTGGTCGGCGCGCTGGCTTCCGGCAGTGGGGAGGACGGCACCGCCGCGGTGGTCCATTTCGCCGCGGAGAGCCACAACGACAATGCTCTGCGTGACCCGCTGCGGTTCGTGCGCACCAACGTCGACGGCACCGCGGTGCTCGCCGAGGCGTGCGTCCGGCACGGTGTGCACCTGCACCACGTGTCGACCGACGAGGTCTTCGGCGACCTGCCGCTTCGGGGCTCGGGGGAGCCGGGGGCCGAGGACCGGTTCACCGTCGAGACCCCGTACACCCCGTCATCGGTGTACTCGGCCTCGAAGGCCTCCGCCGACCACCTGGTGCGTGGTTTCGTGCGCAGCCACGGGCTGAGCGCGACGATCTCGAACTGCTCCAACAACTACGGGCCGCGTCAGCACCCGGAGAAGTTCCTTCCGCGGCAGATCACCGGCCTGCTCGACGGCGAGGTCCCGCGGCTCTACGGCACCGGGGAGAACGTCCGGGACTGGATCCACGTCGACGACCACAATGCGGCCGTCTGGCGGATCCTGGAGAGCGGGGTGTCCGGTCAGACGTACCTGATCGGTGCCGACGGCGAGAAGTCGAACCTGGAGTGCATCCACGAACTGCTGGTGCTCTTCGAGCGTGAACCGGGGGACTTCGTGCACGTCACCGACCGTCCGGGTCATGACCTGCGCTATGCGATCGACCCGTCCTCGATGACATCTCTGGGGTGGACGCCGCGCTACACGGACTTCTCCGAGGGGCTGGCGGCCACGGTGGAGTGGTACCGGGACAACCGTGACTGGTGGGAGGTCAGCCGCAAGGCGGCGGAGGAGACCTACCGGGAGACCGAGGAGATCCTCGACTAGCTGCACCGAGAGACCAGCTCACTCGGCCGTAGTGTCTGTACTTACGGTGTGAGCTGGTCTTTTTCATGTTGCGGGGGCAATGAGCGGGGGTGACATGTGATCCCGGTTACAACAAAAACATGCATTTGTGGAAGTAACTAAGGCTAGGGTTGCCGACATGCTCGCTGAAGTGGAGCGGGCGCTACACCACACCATCTCGTCAACTCATCAACACCGCCAGGAGGGAACACCCCATGACCATGTCCCGCGTCGTCACCGTCCCGAAGCACCGCCGTACCTGGCGGACCATGCTTCTCTCTGGAGCCGCCATTCCTCGTCTCGCCACCGCCCGCCCGGACTCCGCCTACCGGATCGGGGACGAGGCGATCGTCCTGCCCGCGCCGCCACAGGACTTCGACCTCACGCTGCCGGGCGCCGAACTCACCACCGGACAGACCGCCGAAGTGCTCACCCGTCTTCCCGAGGGGCCCACGCTCTACTGGGAGATCACCACGCACTGCGCCCGCCGGACAGGCTCTTCCGGGTCCTCGGCGGACCTGCTCGAGGTGCCCTACGAGATCACCTTCCTGGCCGCGGGGGACGACGGCAACCCCGTCGTCCAGCCGGCCGTCGCTGCACCGGTGCTCATCGCCGCCGATGGTGCGTCCGACGGCGCCGTGGTAGCGGCGGTTCCTTCCCGCGTGGAGGAGCTCGTCGAGGGCGCCACCTACCGGGGGACCGTCGTCACCGGGGTGCGCTCCGGATGCGGGGTGGGGACCACCGGTATCGTCTTCGAGTTCCAGGTCCAGGGTGCGGATCTGGACCCGCTGCACGGTGGACGGGTGCTGTGGAAGTGATTACGGATGGTTGTTCTTTGGTCAGTACAACTTCCGGGCTTCCTGAATATAGTTAGCACCTTCCTGTGTGGCGGGGAACTCGCCGGATCATGGCAGGGGAATGCCGGGAAAGCGACTCGACGGTAGTGCTCTCATGCTGCTGAGGGCGTATATCCTGACCGGTAGCTTTAGGGCGGTAGCTAATCGGTGACGATCGTTTACTAAGTTAATTTTGCAACTTAACGAGTGACGTCCATCACCTGAGGGTAGGGTCAGGCGCCATGACCGATTTCAAGAAACTCCGCCTTGCCATCATCGCCGGTATCGCCGTCCCGGCGCTCGCCCTCACCGCCTGCTCCTCCGATGACTCGGATTCAGGGTCGGACTCAGGTTCCTCCGACTCCACCGACTCCGCCGACTCGGGAGAGTCTGAAGACTCCGAGGGCTCTGAAGACACTGAAGATTCCGGTGAGTCCGAGGACTCCTCGGACGACAGTGACGACTCCGATTCCGGTTCGTCCGGCGAGCTCGAAGGCGCCCCGGACGACTTCGAGCTCACCGAGCCCGGCTCCAAGCTCAGCCTCGGGGAGGCCGCCTACGTCGTCACCCAGGCCCCCGCCGACGAGGAGTCCGGTGAGACTTCCCCGATGCAGTACTGGAAGGTCACCGCCCAGGACCTCACCGACGTCCCGAAGGAGGACATCGAGGTCGACGATGAAGATGGCCAGGTGGAGAAGTTCATCTGCGTCAACTACGACGTCGAGTACCTCGGTGCCAGCGAGGAAGCCGACCCGGAGGCCGCCTCCGCCGTCCAGGCACCGGAGTTCGGGGCCGTCGACGACAGTGGCAACGGGGCCAACTGGGTCATGATGTCCGACGCCTCCGACTGCAACATCCACGCCTCCGACGAGCTTCCCTACGACGCCAGCGAGCTGCAGGACGGAAAGGTCTACAAGGGCGCCGAGCTGAGTTACGAGACCAACGACGGCTCCGGTGTCACCGCCACCGGCCTCGAGTTCGAGTACAACGTCGAGGGTGTCGAGGAGCTGGAGAACGCCGACAGCATCTTCTGGAACTAACTGACCGTCTTTACCCTGGCGATCACGCCAGGAACCGGGGCCTCGCCTTCTTCAGCAGGGCGAGGCCCTTCTTCAGTTGCCGGGGCCCGGTCGCCTCGGCGATCTCCGGGTTCTGGGTGAAGGCGGCGTCTGAACGCACTTCGGGGGCGTTCGCGGCGTCCGCCCGCAGCATGTTGTTCGGCAGCGAGAGTTTCAGCAGGGTGCGCTGCACCTGCATCAACTGCTTGGGGAAGCTGTCGGTGTTGTACGGCAGCCCGTACTCGGAGGCGATCTCCTCGACCGCGGCGCTGATCGACGCCAAGTGGTTCGACGGCATGTCGGGGAACAGGTGGTGTTCGATCTGGTGGTTCAGGTTGCCCGACAGGATCGACAGCACGTGGCCACCACGGAAGTTCGCCGAGCCCAGCATCTGCCGTAGGTACCACTCGTCACGGTTCTCCTCTTCCAGTGTGCGCTTGGTGAAGGTCTCCACGTCGTCGGGGAAGTGCCCGCAGAAGATCACCGCATAGGCCCACACGTTGCGGGTGATGTTGCCGATCACCGCGGTCTTCACCGCGGCCTTCGCCCGCTTCTGCGCCTCCGCCGCACGGCTGCGGTTCTTGCCGGGCAGCAGGTAGCCGACGGCGGCGGCGACCGCCGGGAACAGGACGTAGTCCTTGCCGACCTGGCGTCCGACCTTCTTCACCGTGTCCAGCAGACGCGGCTTGGTCTCCTCCCAGGTCTGGCGTCCGGCGAAGTAACGTCCCAGGTCGACGTCGTAGAAACCGACGGCGACCTCGAAGAGGCTGGCCAGCACGATGTTGATCAGCGGCTGGAAGGCGGCCATCGGCGTCCACTTGCGGTCGCGGGTCACCCGCAGCACCCCGTAGCCGATGTCGTTGTCCATGCCGACGATGTTCGTGTACGTGTGGTGCACCACGTTGTGGGAGTGCTTCCAGCCCGACGAGGGGCCGGTGTTGTCCCACTCCCAGGTGGAGGAGTGGATCTCCGGGTCGTTCATCCAGTCCCACTGGCCGTGCATCACGTTGTGGCCGATCTCGAGGTTCTCGAGGATCTTCGCCATCGCCAGCATCATGCCGGCGGGTACGGCGACGGTGGAGGAGGACGCGGTGGCGATGCGGGCGATGAGGTCGAGGGTGCGCTGGGCGCGGATCAGGGACTTGATGTAGTCGGCGTCGCCGGCGCCGAGGGCGTCGCGGTGCTCTTTCTCGATGGCGGCGAGGCGGGACCCGATGTCACGGATGTCCTCGTCGGAGAGGTGGGCGTAGGCGTTGATGTCCTGGATGGCCATGATTCTTCCTCTTCCGTTTCGGTCTAGCTGTTGGCGATGTGCAGGCGTCCCGAGGGCACGCAGCTGCAGGTACGGATCTGCTCGCCGGGGCCGTAGGACGCTCCGTCGCGCAGGTCGACGGCGATGCCGTCGGTGATGGGGGTGACGCACGTCCGGCAGATTCCCATCCGGCAGCCGTGCACGAGGTTGACCCCGTTGGCCTCGGCGGCCTCGAGGATTGTGGTGGAGCCCGACGAGGTGGCGGTGATCCCGGTCTCGCCGAACTCGATCTCCCCGCCGAGCTCCTCGGGGTTGATCGTCCCGGTGCCGGCACCTGCGCCCTGGTTGTGGAACTGCTCGGTACGTGTGCCGGGCATCGACTCGACGAGGTTGTCGAGCAGCGGGACCGGGCCGCAGGCGTAGCGTTCGCGGGTCTCCCAGTCCGGCACCGAGGACTGCACGTTCTGGCCGGACAGGCGTCCGGACTCCGTGGAGTCCCAGGAGACCAGCCGGTAGGACGGCGATTCCTCGGCCAGTGTGGCCAGCTCGGCGGCGAAGGGTTCCGGGGGAGTGGGGCCACGCTCGCTGTGGATGTGAATGACATCCGGCATCGCGGTCCGCGGGTATTCCTGGTGCAACCAGCGCAGCATCGACATCACCGGGGTGATGCCGGTGCCGGCGGTGATGAAGAGCAGCTTGTTCGGGACCGGGGAGGTGAGGTGGAAGTCGCCGCCGGGGGCGCTGAGGCGGATGATCTGCCCGGCGGTCGCGTGGCTGGCGACGTGCCCGGAGACCTCTCCGCCGGGCACCGGCTTCACACTCACGGTGAGGCTGCGGGGCTTGCGCACCGGCGGGTTGGTCAGTGAGTAGCAGCGCCAGCGCCAGCGGCCGTCGATCTGCAGGCCGAGGCCGATGAACTGGCCGGCCTGGAAGGTGCCGGTCATGCCGGGGCCGGGCTCGATGGTCAGGGTCGTGAAGGAGCCGTGCTGTTCCACGGAGGTGATCCGTCCGCGGATTTCACGCCCGCGCAGCGGGTCGAAGAGGCTCGCGTAGTCGGTGGGGGTCAACGGTGTCGTGAACCCTTTGAGCGCCGGTGCCAGGGGCTTGGCGATCTCCGCCGCGCGTGCGAAGAGCCTCCCCAATGGTCGTTTCGTCATTCGAGAGATTTTACTACCAGAAACATATCGATTCAAGGAAGGCACTGAAGGCCCTGACCGCTGGTGGACAATGCACTCCCGTCCGGCGGCGACGATAGGATGGTGCGCATGACTGAGATCACCGACCTTGCGATCCCGGGTGCCTGGGTCGCCACCCCGAAGATCTTCCCGGACGACCGTGGCACCTTCCACGAGTGGTTCAAGGCCGATGTCGTCGCCGAGAAGCTCGGCTACCCGCTGGACATCCCGCAGGCGAACCTGTCGACCTCGAAGGAGGGCGTGATCCGGGGCGTGCACTTCGCCGACGTCCCGCCCGGACAGGCCAAGTACGTCACCTGCGTCGCCGGACGCATCGTCGACGTGCTCGTCGACCTGCGTCGCGGTTCTCCGACCTTCCTGAAGCACATCGTGGTGGAGCTCTCCGCGGAGAACCGCAAGGCACTGTTCGTGCCGATCGGTGTCGGCCACGCGCCGGGCATTCCCGTCGGTGGGGGACCGGCCTCCCTGAACTACCTGATGTCCGAGGGCTACAACCCTTCCGCGGAACACGGCGTCAACCCCCTCGACCCCGCCCTCGGCATCGACTGGGCGGCCCATGGACTGCCCATGGACAACCTCGTCCTGTCCGACAAGGACCGTGACGCCCCCACCGTCGCCGAGTTCGAGGCGTCCCACGCCCTGCCGTCCTATGACGAGTGCCGCGGCTGGGAGAAGGAACTGCGTCTGACGTGGGAGGCTGTCCAGCAGGAAGAGGACGACTGATGCGTGGCATCATCCTCGCCGGCGGCACCGGGTCCCGGCTGCGCCCGATCACCCTCGGGGTGTCGAAGCAGCTGGTGCCGGTCTACGACAAGCCGATGGTCTACTACCCGCTGACCACCCTGATGCTTGCCGGCATCCGGGAGATCCTGGTGATCACCACGCCGGAGGACAACGACCAGTTCAGGCGGTTGCTCGGCGACGGCTCCCAGTTCGGCGTCTCCATCGAGTACGTCGTGCAGGACGCCCCGAACGGCCTGGCCGAGGCCTTCATTCTCGGCGCCGACTTCATCGGGGACGAGCCGGTCGCCCTGGTGCTCGGCGACAACATCTTCTACGGCGCCGGGTTGGGTTCCCAGCTGCGCCGCTTCCACGACGTCAGTGGTGGGGCGATCTTCGCCTACTGGGTCGCTGACCCGACGGCCTACGGTGTCGTCGACTTCGACGCCGAGGGGAAGGCGACCTCGCTGGAGGAGAAGCCGGACGACCCGGCGTCCAATTTCGCGGTACCGGGTCTGTACTTCTACGCCCCGGACGTGGTCGACATCGCCCGCTCGCTGGAACCGTCCGACCGTGGCGAGCTGGAGATCACCGACGTCAACCGCGCCTACCTGGAACGTGGCGACCTGAAGGTCGAGATCCTGCCGCGTGGCACCGCCTGGCTGGACACCGGCACGGTGGACAACCTCATGGCCGCCGGTGATTTCGTGCGCACCATCGAGCAGCGCCAGGGATTGAAGATCGGTGCCCCGGAGGAGGTCGCATGGCGGATGGGGTTCATCGACGACGACGCCCTTGCCGCCCGTGCCGAGTTCCTCGGGAAGGCGGACTACGCCGACTACCTGCGCCTCCTGCTGCGTCGCGGTCGGGACCGGTGAGTGGCGGGCGTACAGGGGATGCCGGTACAAGCGAGGTGCTCGCCCGGGTGCGGGCCGGTTTCCCCACGCTGACCTGGGAGTCGACGACGGTGCCTCCGCAGGGCATGGACCACGAGGTTGTCGTGCTGCACGGTGCGTCTGGGTCCGGCGCCGATCCCGTCGATCTTGTCGCCCGGCTGCCCAGGACGCAGGCCTACCGCGAGCAGGCTCCGGTGGAGGCCGGGGTGCTCGAGCTGCTGAGCCGCACGGCTGATTCGCCGGTCCGCCTACCGCACCCGGCACTGACCACGGCTGACGGTAGGGTGACCCTGCAGGGGCGCATCGCTGGTGAGCCGCTGGATGCGCAGGTCTGGAAGACGCTGGACCCGGAGCGTCAGGACGCGGTGACACGGCAGCTCGCCGGGATGATGCGGCTGCTGCACGGGTCGGACGTGGCGTCCTCACCCGTCAGCGACGTGGTGTCCTGGTGGACGGCGGACGGGACGGTCAACACCGCCTCCCCGCGGGCGCTGCCGGCGAAGGCCGCGCTGGTGCGAACCCGGGCGGCGGAGCTGCTGCCTGCCCGCATCAGTGCCGAAGACCTCGGGATCGTGGAGTCGATCCTGCACGACGTGGACGTGATGTTGTCCTCGCGGTTGTCGGCGTCCGACGGTCGGTTGATCCACTCCGACCTCTACGACTCTCACCTGCTGTGGGACGGCTCCAGCCTCGGGGTGATCGACTTCTCCGACATGAACATCGGGGACCCGGCCCTGGACTACGCCCACCTCTTCGCCCTGGACCCGGCACTGCCGCGCCGGGTGGCGGAGCAGTCCGGTGACGCTGAAGATGATGCAGCTCTACTGCACCGCGCGTGGACCTACGCCCGGTGGGATGCGGTATTCTTGCTGCTCGACCACTTGCGCACCGGTCACACCCCGGCGTCGGTGGCCTGGGAGGTCTTCGGCCGGGCGAAAGCAGCGACCGCACCACCGTTGTAGGGCAGGACGAGGGTCGTCGGGATGTCCCAGTCGGGATCCTCCGCTACCGACGGGTCCAGCGCCCGGACCACCTCGACGAGGGCACAGGGGTCGTAGGGGAGGGCGAAATGGTCGGCGGCGTCCAACCGGTGGCGGTCCTGCAGCCGGACGTTCGTGATGGAGTTGTCTGTGCCTTCTGTACCGCTGGTCTCCGGGAGGTACAGCGAGGAGTGCGGCAGGACGGCCTCGTCGAACCGGGTGCCGATCATCGTGTAGTTCACCGTCGGGTCCACGACCCCGGTCTCGGCGAGCCGACGCTGGAAGTCACTCCCCGGCAGCAGGTCGTCGAGGGCCGGGACCTTCCCGCCGATCAACGTCCGCAGGATCTTCGCCCCGGTCGGTGACACCGCGCCATTGGGCACGCCGAGTCCGACGACGGTCCTGACCACCTCCGCACCGCCCTGGTGCCGGATGAACTCGTGGGCGACGACACCGCCCTGGGAATGTCCCACCAGGTCCACCACCTCGGAGCCGGTGAACGTCCTCACCTGCTCCACCCGGGCGGCCAGCTCGGCGGCACTGTCGGCGACGGGGCCGAGACCGCCGGCGAGTTCGTTGGAGGGGACGCGTCCCACGTTGACGGTGAACACCGAGAAGCCCGCGTTGCTCAGCAGCGGTGCCAGGGAGTGCCACGAGGATATGGCGTTGTCCAGGGTGCCGTGCACCAGCACCACCGGCACCGGACGGGACGGCGACAGGTCAGGGGCCGGGCCAGGGTTCTCTGCGGCGAGGTCGGCATCCGCACCGGCGGGGCGGGCGTCCCGGTCGGCGAGGCCGGCCCGCTGCGAGACGATCTTGCTCAGCGGGACGTCCAACGGGCCCTGGAAGGCGGGCGGCAATGCCGTGCGCGCACGGCGCCCGACGGCAGGGCGTCCTGCCGAGGCGGGAGCGGACTCAGCGAATCGACGGAACAGGCTCACGGGTGCCACCTCTCGCGGTGGTGCAGGTGGGTCTGCAGGTGATTCATGGTCTGCACGGTGCGCACGGTGGCGGCGGCGTCGTGGTCGGTGATGGTGAGTGCCATGGCCGCCATGCTAGCCAGGGGTCGTGACCGCGGTCCTGATTCTGGTCGCGGCGAAAAGGTCAGGAGGCGCCGCCCTCGGCCTTTCCGTCACTGCGTCCGTCGTTCCGGCCGTCCCCGTGGCCGTCGGTGCGTCCGTCACCGCGCTCGTCGGCGCGGTTCTCGCTGGTGGGCGGGTTTCCCTCGTCCTTCGCGGCGGGGGTGGACGGAGCGTCCTGCTCGGCGGGATTGTTCTGGCCTGGCTTCTTCTGCTGCTTCGCCTCGCGGTCGAAGCGCTGCCTGGCTTCCTCGATGCGACGCTCCTCCTCGCGCTGCGCCTTGAAGCGTTCCTTCTTCAGGTTCCAGAGGAAGTCGGGGTCGTCGTCCGGCCCCTTGCGCTCGACTGCCTCCCGCTTCTGCCGTCCGAGCTGCGGGAACTGGCCCTTGTCGGCACCGTTGCCCGGGCCTGCGCCGTTGTTCCAGGTCTTCGGACCGAAGGCCTTCCACAGTACGATGACCGTGACGATGATGAGCAGGAGAAGTACCACGCGTCCCATGGTTTCTGCCCTCCGGAGGTAGTTGTGCGTCGGTTGCGCTCTCTCGTCTCCATGCTAACCGCCCGGTGGGGCCACGTCGATGTACGGGTGTGAATGACGTTAAACACATTCCGATCATCGTGTGAGGATCGGGCGGGGATTGGGTGTCGGCGAGGGGCGGTCGTAAGGTGGACAGTGTGAACGACACCAGCAGCAACGTGAACGACTCCGGCAACACCGACAGCAGCAACCCCGCAGATCTCGCGCCGACGAAGCTGTCCGGGAAGGCATGGCGCGACATCTTCCTTTACGGCCTCGCCCGGGTCGTGCTGTTCCTGGTGCTCACTGTGCTGATCCAGTCCATCGCGATCCTGCTGGGCATGGGGCAGAGCTTCCCGCTGCTGATGAGCGCGCTGCTGGCGCTGATCATCGCCTTCCCGCTGTCGATGTTCCTGTTCAAGGGCCTGCGTCTGCGGGTCAACGAGCAGATCGCCCGCCGCGACGCCGGACGCCGCGCCCACAAGGAGCAGATGGCCGCGCAGCTCGAGGACCGGCTGAACTAGAGACGTCTCGCCAGCCGCCACCCGGAATCCATCACACCTCCGTCGTTTTTCTTCCGGTCTCTAGAGGGGCTTGACCTGCGGTTCTCATGATGTGGAAATCGCCGGAGGTGTGATGGATTGTGTTGCTGCGGTGGGTAGGTCAGTGGCGGATCAGAGGGTTGTCGCCGGGACACGGCGGGTCGGGGAAGTGCCCGGTGGCGGGGCGGGTCTCCAGGAGGCGGCGTCCGACATCGACCAGGCCGCTGCGGCGCAGACTGGTGACCTGGTCAAGCGGGATCCAGCTCGGCTTTCTGGTGTCTCCGGACGCTTCGGCGCGCAGGTCCCTGTCCGAATCAGTCAGGGAGACCTCGTAGAAGATGCCGATGTTCTGGTGCGGAACACCACGCACCGCGTCGTGAGCCGGGATGACCCGGGAGTCCACGCCGAGCAGTCGGACGACCTGGGCGGTGCGTCCTGTCTCCTCGGCGACCTCGCGGATCACCGTGTCAACAGGATCCTCCAACGGATCAACACCCCCGCCCGGCAACGTCCTGGTCTCCTGGCCGTCGGTGGGGTCGGTGACGACCACCATGAGCAGGGCTCCGTCAGACACACAGACGCCGTAGGACGCCACCCGGCGAGTCGGCTCGGTCATCGTGCCTACGCCAGCAACATGGCGATCAGCATCGCCACCGCCCAGATCAGCATGCCGCGGCCGGTCAGGCCCAGCACCGGGATCAGTTCCTTACCGTTGCCCCCGCGGACCACAGGCAGGGCGGCGACGAAGAGCAGCGGCACGGCGACCAGGGCGATGAGGGCGGCGATGCTTGCCGCAGAGACCAGTACGGTCACCAGCACCGACACGGACACCAGTCCCACGTAGAGCTTCCGGGTGTTCGCGTCACCCAGGATGACTGCCAGGGTGGTCTTGCCGGCCTCGGTGTCGGTGGGGATGTCACGCAGGTTGTTGACCAGGTTCACCGAGGCAGACAGGGAGCCGATACCCACAGCAAGCAGCGCGCCGACCCAGGAGACCGAGCCGGACTGGGTGAACTCGGTGCCCATCACGGCGACCAGCCCGAAGAACACGAAGACCGCGACCTCGCCCAGGCCGCGGTAGCCGTAGGGGTTCTTGCCGCCGGTGTAGAACCAGGCTCCCAGGATGCACACCGCGCCCACCAGGATGAACCACCAGGCGGACACCAGGGACAGGATGATGCCCGCCACCCCGGCCACGCCGAAGCAGAGGAAGGCGGCGTACTTCACCTTCTGCGGGGCGACCAGGCCGGAGCCGGTGAGGCGTAACGGACCGGTGCGGTCATCGTCGGTGCCGCGGATCCCGTCGGAGTAGTCGTTGGCGTAGTTCACGCCGATGATCAGGGCCATCGCGACCACGGCGGCGAGCAGGGCCCGCCACCAGGAGGCCTCTCCGTCGTACACCGCGGCGGCGGTGCCGGCGAGCACGGGGGACGCGGCATTGGCCCACGTGTGCGGGCGGGCACCGGTCAGCCAGTCGGCGGCGGTGGCGGTCCGGGGCGCGGAGTTGTCGTCGGTCCCGGTCGTCTCAGGCGAAGTCATGGCTCAAATCTTAGTCTCTGCGAGTCGCTTCACGGCCTGACGGTCGAGCTTTCCTGGCCCGGTCACCGGCAGAGCCTCGTCCTCGCCGAGTCCGAAGGCGCGCCGGGGGATCAGGTGGGGCTCGACCCCGGCGTCCCGCAGTGTGGTGCGGACCAGCTCGGAGATGTCGCCGACATGCTTCTCAACCACGGCGACGACGATCTGGCCCCACTGCTCGTCCGGCAGCCCTGTGACGCAGGCGGTGAAGCCGCTGTCGGCGAGGGCACGCTCGACGTCCTCCGGCAGGATCTTCAGCCCGCCGCTGGTGATCGCCCCGTCGGCGCGGCCCAGGATGCTGAGCACGCCGTCGTCGAGGCGTCCGAGGTCGCTGGTGCGGAAGACGTGTGGGGCGGGGAACGCCTCGGCGGAGTCGACGTTGCGGTAGCCCGCGGCGACGGTCGGCCCGCCGAGCAACACCCGCCCAACACCGTCGGGGTCGGCGTCCTCGATCTCCACCGAGGTGCCGGGGATCGGGTGGCCGTCGTAGACCATGCCACCGGCGGTCTCGGAGGATCCGTAGGTCCGGACGATCCGGATCCCCTCCGCCGCGCAACGTTCCACGAGGTCCGCGGGGCAGGCGGCGCCGCCGACGAGGATTGCCGAGTAGAGACGCAGGGCGACGAGCCCGTCCATCGCTGCGGACGCTGCCGCCACGTCATCCGCCGTGCCGGACGCTCTGTTCACCCGGTCAGCGTCGTCCAGCATCCGCCGCAGCTGGGTCGGCACCAGCGAGGTGTAGAGGTCCTCGTCCGGGTGGGTGAGCCGCAGCATCGCGGTGGCCTCGGCGAAGGACTCGGTGGTGAACCGTCCGGTAGCCGGCAGTACGGCTGGCTCGAAGCCGGCGTGCAGGCTGCGCAGAATGACCTGCACCCCGGCGATGTGGTGCGGCGGCAAGGCCAGCAACCACGGGCCGGGGTTCAGGTCATGGTGCTCGTGGAAGTAGGACGCCGTGGCCTCTGCGGACGCGGTCAGTGCGTCCGCCGTCAACACGGCGCCTTTCGGTGTACCGGTCGACCCGGAGGTGCACGCGATAAGTGTGCCGGGGTCGGCGGGGCGGCCCGCCTCACCGGCGTCCATGACATCGGCGAGGCGGCGTCCGGCCTCGTCAGACGAGATGGGCAGGACGGCCCGTTTACCGGCCATGCAGTCGCGCAGGGCCGGCAGGGCCGCGCGCACGCTGGCCGGGGCGAGGGAGATGGGCAGGGGTTCGAGCGTCACCCCACCCAGGGTACTCAGAGGGAACTTAGGCCAGGAGGCCGAAGCTGTGGACGTAGTCGAGGGCCATGAGCTCCTCGAAGTCGGAGGCTTCGCGGTCGTTGATGACGGCGAAGGCGGCACGGACGTCCCCGGTGGTGGCCGGAGTGTGTCCTTCATGGATCAGGTAGGCGACGATGTCGCTGCGGTCCGGCCGCGTCGGGAGAACGCCCAGAGCAGTCGTTGACGCGCCGCTGGTGTCTCCGTCAATGGGGGAGCGGTACCAGCTCAGGAGCTTGGTCAGTGCGTTGATCATGGGGGTCACCTCTTTCAGGGTGTTTCGATTACGTTGTAGAGGGTATGACCAATGGTGGGAGAAGTCAAGTATTTTGATAGACGATGCTGTTCAGTGGGCTTGTCGTCATGTTCACCGAGTGCTCATCTGGGGGCCATCACCCGGCAAGCGGGGTAGGTGATCCTGGCACTGTGACGATCCAAGAACAAGCACCGTCCATCAACCTCCGGGCGCTCGTCGGGGGGCCCGACGAGAACGCCAACAGGGGCTCCATCGACGACAGTGCCCGAGACGCTACATTCCTTGGCGCCTCTCATGCACGCCACCGCATGGCCGTCCACCGGTTCCTGCTGGTCACCGGAGGGTTTCTGGGCGCGGCGGCGGTCTCGTCCTATGTCGACCAGGTCAGGACGGTCACCTTCCTCGGGCTCGACAGCACCTCCGAGTGGTTCGGCTGGTTGCCGCTGGGGCTCGTGTTCGCCACGGCGGGGGCGGCGCTGTTGATCATCGGTGTCGCAGCGCTCGAGAACTACCGCTGGACCTCGGCGTATTCCGGACGGACCGGGGTCGCGCCGGCACTCACCGCGCCGCCGTTCATGCTCGTCGGCGCGGCGGCAGGGTTCTGGATCAGCTGCCTGATGTTCTGGTCCGCGCCGACGGCGGTGGGACGCCATGTCCGGCTCGGTGCCGATGCCGGAGCCTGGGATTTCTCGACCTGGATGAGCTACCTGTCGATGCTCTGGCTGCCGACTTTGGTGACCGTTCTGACCCTGGGTGCCTTCGCTGTGGCGCGGTCCATGGAGGATCGCTCCGCCCGCGGTTAGATCTTTCGGCGCTTCCCTTGCCCGGGGGCCATACTTCGTTCCTACCGATCGACTTTTCGGCCTCGCCGTGCCAAGGGGAAGGCCGAAAAGTCGATCGGTAGGGACGGGTTGTCAGGGACACTTGGCGACACCGTCGGGGTTGAGAGGGCGGGGTGAAGGTTCGAGAGGGGAGGAGGTCCACAACCGGAAGAAGGCATGAGAAAGGGCCCCCGCCACTGTCGGGGGCCCTTCTGCTTGATTCGGTCTGGCGTTAGCCTTCCGAGGATCCGCCGGTGCCGAAGATGTCCCAGCCGAAGGTCTCGTAGATACGGCCCTGGGTGATCCACAGCAGGCCGATGAACACGGCTGCGATGATGATCAGGAAGATGATGCCGGCCAGGGCGCGCTGTCCCGTGGAGATGTGCTCGCTGGGGTGGCCCTCGACGCCCTGCCGGGGGGCGGCGAGCTTGATGCCCAGTCCGAAGAGGATCGGCAGGCCGGCGCCGAGGATGATGCCGGCGATGGTGACCGAGATGAGGTCGCTGAAGAGATCCATGGTCTAGACGTCCTTCCGGGGCTGGTCGGTGCCGGCAGAGGTGTCGACGAAGTGAGCGGGGTCGTGGACACCGGCGGTGGCGCCGGACAGGGTGCGGCCGGCGGTCTCTCCCGCATTCGAAGTGGCGGCGTCGGAGTGCTCGGCGTCCGGGGCGAGACCGTGCTCGTCCCAGTCGGCGTTGACGTTGTCCGAGTGGACCGGCTGCTGCTTGGCCTTGTAGATGATCCAGCCGACGGTGATGAGCAGGATGGCGAAGGCGGCGAGGGCACCACCGAGCATGTTCGTCGCTGTTGCGGTTCCGTGGGAGACCGTCCAGATGGCGAAGGCGATCAGCGCGGCGATCGGGATGGTGGTGACCCAGGCGATGGCCATGCGTCCGGCCACGCTCCAGCGGACGTCGGCACCCGGGCGGCCGAGGCCGGAACCGAGGATCGAGCCGGTGGAGACGTGGGTGGTGGACAGTGCCATACCGAAGTGGGCGGAGGTCAGGATGATCGCGGCCGAGGAGGTCTCGGCGGCCATGCCCTGCGGGGAGGAGATTTCGACGAGGCCCTTACCGAGGGTGCGGATCACGCGCCAGCCACCGGAGTAGGTGCCCGCGGCGATGGCGATCGCGCAGGACGCGGTGACCCAGAAGGGCATGTTGGAGGCTTCCTCCAGGTGGCCGGAGGCGACCAGGGCCAGGAAGATGACACCCATCGTCTTCTGGGCGTCAGAGGTGCCGTGGGCCAGGGCGACCAGGGAGGCTGAACCGATCTGGCCGTAGCGGAAGTAGGTGTCGCGGTCGGTCTCGCGGGTCTTCTGGGTGAACTTGTAGACGCCGTAGGTGCCGACGGTGGCGACCAGGCCGGCGATCACCGGGGCCGCGAGAGCCGGGATGACGATCTTGCTGAGGACGCCGTCCCACTCCACGCCAGCGAAGCCGAGGGCACCGATGGCGGCACCGATCAGTCCGCCGAACAGGGCGTGGGAGGAGCTCGACGGCAGGCCGAACAGCCAGGTGATCAAGTTCCATAGGATGCCACCGATAAGTCCGGAGAACACCACAAGTAGTAGTTTGTCGGCGTCGGCGACATTGGAGAGGTCGAACGCTTCAAGGTCCACGATGCCGCTTGCCACGGTTTTCGCCACCTCGACGGAGAGGAACGCTCCGACAAGGTTGAGCCCGCCGGCCAGGGCCACGGCGACCTTCGGCTTGAGGGCACCGGTGGCGATGGAGGTGGCCATCGCGTTTGCAGTGTCGTGGAAGCCGTTGGTGAAGTCGAACGCCAAGGCTGTGCCGATCACAAGGATGAGGATCAGTAGTTCAGTGGTCACCCAGGTAGGGTCTCTCTCTGATTCGTGAAACACCAGCGAAATGCACCAAATGGGGGTGGAGCTCGAGGGGTCTTCCGACAGAGGTGAACAATGGGGTAATTGGCGATTTTCCCGGGGAACATTTCGGGATTCTCGCAGGTAGACCGGGGTCTGTGGGGTTTTCCCTGTGCGGGGCGCTGGGACAATGGGAAAGCCCCATGGATTCGATGCAGGTCAGCGATTTGACGTCTCGGAGATAAATTCACTGACGGGTATGTGTGATGTAACTTTCCGTTCACTTTGCTCAGGGTGGTGATTCGCGTTCACCTTTTCCGGTGGTCCGGAACGGGCATCTGCGACCCTTGCGGCGCGAAAAAGCCGCCGCAGAAGTGTGACTTATTTCACACCCGTGCGGCGGCCAGGCGCCTTCCCCTGAGGCCCCGGTGCGGGGGCTACCTACACATCGGTAGCAGTAATCGGCCCCGGAACAGGAAGCGACTTGGTAGCGACTTGGTGGGGACTCAGTAGTAGTAGGGGAACTCCTCCCACCGCGGCGCACGCTTCTCCAGGAACGCCTCCTTGCCCTCCACGGCTTCGTCGGTCATGTAGGCCAGGCGGGTGGCCTCACCGGCGAAGACCTGCTGGCCCATCAGGCCGTCGTCGCTCAGGTTGAAGGCGAATTTCAGCATGCGCTGGGCGGTCGGGGACTTGCCGTTGATCTTGCGGCCCCACTCGATGGCGGTGTTCTCCAGCTCGGCGTGGTCGGCGACCCGGTTCACCGCGCCCATCCGGTGCATCGTCTCGGCGTCGTAGGCCTCGCCGAGGAAGAAGATCTCGCGGGCGAACTTCTGGCCGACCTGCTTGGCCAGGTACGCCGAGCCGTAGCCGGCGTCGAAGGATCCGACGTCCGCATCGGTCTGCTTGAACCGGGCGTGTTCGCGGGAGGCCAGGGTCAGGTCGCAGACCACGTGCAGGCTGTGCCCGCCGCCGGCGGCCCATCCGTTGACCACGGCGATGACGACCTTCGGCATGGTGCGGATCAGCCGCTGGACCTCGAGGATGTGCAGGCGTCCTCCCTCGGCCTTCACGCGGGCCTCGTCCACGCCCTCGGCGGTGGCCTCCTCCACGTCGGAGTCGTGGGAGGAGGCGTACTGGTAGCCGGAGCGACCGCGGATGCGCTGGTCGCCACCCGAGCAGAAGGCCCAGCCGCCGTCCTTGGGGCTGGGGCCGTTGCCGGTGAGCAGGATGGTGCCGATGTCGGGGGAGCGGCGGGCGTGGTCCAGGGCCCGGTAGAGCTCGTCGACGGTGTGCGGGCGGAAGGCGTTGCGCACTTCGGGACGGTCGAAGGCGATGCGCACGATGCCGTTCTCGCGGCCTTCACCGGCGTGCCGGTGGTAGGTGATGTCGTCGAAGTCGAAGCCGGGGACCTCGCGCCACTGGGTCGGGTCGAAGGGGGAGTTGGAGGTTTCGCTCATGTCTCCATCGTAGGGTGTGGGCATGGAGATACCTGGCCTTCCCACGCTCGCCGACATCCGCGACCGCGCCCATGTGGTCACCTGCCCGCTGCGCGTGCCCTTCCGTGGGGTGACCGAGCGCGAGGTCATGCTGATCGAGGCGCCGAACGGTTGGGTGGAGTGGTCGCCGTTCCTGGAGTACGAGGCGGAGGAGGCCTCCCGCTGGCTGCGCTGCGCCGTGGAGCTCGGCTGGGGCGGGCCGCCGGCTGCGACGATGGACTCGGTGGAGGTCAACGCCACCATCCCGGCGGTGGACGTCTCGTCCGACCCAGAGACCGTCCCGCGCCTGCTGGAGCGCTACCCCGGGTGCATGACGGCAAAGGTGAAGGTCGCTGAGCGGGGCCAGACTCTCGAGGATGACATCGCCCGGGTCGCCGCGGTGCGTGAGGCCCGCCCCGGCATCACCATCCGGGTGGACGCCAACGCCGGGTGGACCGTGGACGAGGCCTTCGGGGCCGCCGTCGCGCTGACCGACCCGTCCCGCGGCGGTGGGCCCCTCGACTACATGGAGCAGCCCTGCGCCACGGTGGAGGAGCTCGCCGAGCTGCGGCGTCGGCTGGGCTCGCGCGGAATGATCGTGCGCGTCGCCGCCGACGAGCTGATCCGCAAGGCCTCCGATCCCCTGGCTGTGGTCCAGGCACGCGCCTGCGATGTCGCGGTACTCAAGGCCGCGCCGTTGGGAGGGGTGTCCTCGGTGCGTCGCATCGCGGAGGAGGTCGGACGCTACGGCGTCGCGGTGACGGTGTCCTCGGCATTGGAGTCTGCGGTGGGCATGTACGCCGGACTGCTGGCGACAGCGTCCTTGCCGCAGTACTCCGACGACGAGTACCTGGTCGCCGCCCCGCAGGCGGCGGGCCTGGCGACAGGGTCGCTGTATGCGGAGGATGTCTGCGGTCCCCGTGAGATCGTGGACGGGCACCTGGCGGTCGAGAAGTTGGTGCCGCAGGCAGACCGGTTGGACGCTCTGGCGTCCCCTGCTGCGCGGAAGGACTGGTGGTTGGACCGGCTGGCGGCGTCCCACGCGGTGCTCGCGGGGTGACCGGCTATCGCTGGGCGTAGCGCTTGAGGTATTCACCGGTCGGCACACCGTAGTGGGACTTGAAGGCGCGGCAGAAGGAGGAGACGTCGGCGTAGCCGGTGCGTCCTGCCACGGCGGTGAGAGTGCTGCCGTTGCGCAACAGCCCGGCGCCGGCGATGACACGCACGCGGGTGCGCCACTGCTGCAGGTTCATGCCTGTCTCTGCGGTGAAGTGGCGTTGGACGCTGCGTAGTGAGGTGTGGACGGACTCGGCCAACTCGGAGGCGCTGCGGTCGTCACCGGGGTTGAAGCGGATGGCCTCGGCGATGCGTCGGGCGGGCTCACTGGTCGGGGTGGGCAAGGAGTCGTTGGCTTTCGGAGCGTCCTCGATGAGGGAGAGGATCTGCCGGGCGATGTTGGCCTCGGGCCGAATCACCGTGTGGTTCATCTGGATTTGGGCGAGGATGAGCGACTGGAGGATGTCGTCGACGGGGATGATCGTCGGGCCGTTGAGGCTGGTGGCGGTGGAGGCTGCGTCGAAGAAGGTGGGCAGCATCGTCGAATTCGCGTGGACGTGGACCTTGTGCCGGTAGCCGACGGGGAGCCAGAGGACGTGACCGGCCGAGAGTTGAATGTCGTGCGACGACATGGAGCCGGGTGGACGCAGCATGAAGTCGGATACCCCGCGCACCTGCCAGAGAAGCAGGTGCAGGTCGTGGTGCACGCGCTCGGGGATGTTGGTGGCGGGGATGTGGAGGAGGTGGGAGATGTCTGGGGGCGAAGTTGTCATCGTGGGAAGGCGTGCTTGATCTGTGGGGGGAGTCGCCGTGCGTCGCGAAGTTGGCGCTTTCTGCACATCCGCGGATGTGAATGTTGACTAACCTACATGGACGAGACGAAGGAACTGGAGAATACGTTGGACGAGATGCCGGGCTACTCGAACACCAGACCCGAGGCCCCTCTCAAACAAGTCGACATGGTCGACTTGTTCAAGGGGCGCGAGGCTGTGATGCGTACGACGCGCGAGGGCCGAAGCGGGGAAAGCCCTGCGGTCGCTGAAGCGTCTGGCACTGCGGACGGACCGTCGGACCTGTACGACCGGATCGCCGCCGAGGGTGGCCCCCTGGTGGAACCGGACCCCGAGGATGACGACCATCGGCTGCTGACGTTCCTCTACAAGGGCACGTCGGACACCAGCAAAGTGCGGGTGTTGGGCCAGCTGCGGCACGCCGGGTTGATGCTCTCCGGGCACGACGACCATGAGCACCCCATGACTCGCATCGGCGACAGCGACATCTGGTCGCTGACAATTCGGGCCCGTCGCGACCTGCGAACCAGCTACACCATCCATGCCCAGGACTCGGCGGAAGAACTCCCGTTCTGGGAGTACCGACTGGATGCGGTTCCCGACCCGATCAACCCGAAGATCTACGGCAACGAGGTGTCAGAGCCCTCCCGAGTTGTCGGGCAATCCAGGTCCGCGTCCGTCCTGGAACTCGACCAGGCCGTACATCGGGGAATCGGTGGCAAGGGTCCGAGGCAGAAGTGGACCATGCACTGGTTCCGCAGCGAGCTGACCGACAGCACCCGACGCATCTGGACCTGGCAGCCGGACGCCGCACCTCGCGGCGTCCTGCTCCTCCACGACGGCTACGACTGTGCGCAGTGCACCCGCATCGCCGAGATCCTCACCGAGCTCACCGATGCCGGAGAGCTCCCGCCGCTGCTGGTCGTGGCGGTCGAGGCGCTGCGTGGCATCTCGGTGGAGGAGCTGGGGTGCAACGACCCTTTCACCGACATGGTCGTCACCGAGATCCTTCCGTGGATCCGCGAGCACTGGGACGTCCCAGCCGATCCCGACCGGCTCATCATCTCCGGTCAGAGCTGGGGAGGACTGAATGTCGTCTACACCGCGCTGCGTCATCCCGAGGCCGTCCACAACGTGATCAGCCAGTCCGGTTCCTTCTGGTACTCGCCGACGAGCGACCCCGACGGCTACGGGGAGTACGGCTGGCTCATCGAGCGGTTCCGGGACATCGACCTGGAGCCACACCGTCTCCACCTCCAGGTCGGTGCGCTCGAGGGCCACATGGTCACCGTCAGCCGGCACATGCGCGACATCCTCATGATGACAGGCCATGAGGTCACCTATGACGAGACCAACCACGACCACTCCTGGGTCGGCTGGCAGTACAGCATCATCGACCCGCTCATCGACATGACCTCAGATTGGTAGAGAACAGACCATGCCCCGCTCACTGCGTCCCATGACCATCCACCCGATCACCACGCGGACCCTCAAGGTCCTGCGCGTCGCAGACGTGACCCCAGGCATGCGCCGTGTCACCATCGGTGGCCCGGAACTGAAGGCCCACACCGCGGCCAACGGATATCCCGTCGACGAGATCCAATGTGACGGCTTCGACGATCACTGCAAGTTCGTCCTGCGCCACCCCGATCTGCCCGCGGATGCCCCGACCCCTGCGCCGACGCAGAACGCCGGGGTCCTCGACTGGCCGACCGACGAGCTGGCCGTCAACCGCAGCTACACCATCCGCAAGTGGCGTCCCGACGCCGGCGAGTACGGGGAGATCGACGTTGACTTCGTCAAGCACGGCTTCGGCCCCGCCACCCGGTGGGCCTACACCGTGCAGCCCGGCGAGGACATCCAGATCGCCGGACCGAAGATGTGCGCCACCCAGCCCGAGGGCGCGGACTGGCTGCTCATTGCCGGCGACGAGACCGCGTTGCCCGCCATCGGACGCTGGCTCGAGGAGATGCCCGCCGACACCCGCGGTCAGGTGTTCATCGAGGTCGACCAGGACGACCACGTCCAGACCATCGACCACCCCGAAGGCGTGGAGATCACCTGGCTGCCGCGCAACGGCGCCGAGGCCGGCACCACCACCGCGCTGTACGATGCCATCACCAGCTGCGAATGGTGGGGCGGCAAGGTCTTCGCCTGGGTGGCCGGGGAGACCATGACCCTGGTGCCGATCCGCCGGTGGCTGCGCCGGGAGAAGGGCCTGGCCAAGGAGCAGGTCGACGTCGCCGGCTACTGGCGCCGTGAGGTCGTGCTGGACAAGGACTCCGGCACCGCCGAGAACACCAATGCGAAGTTCCACGAGCTCACCGAGATCTTCCCCGGTGTGGCCGTGCGCGTCGCCGTCACCCTGGGGCTGGGCCCGGCGCTGGTCGGTGCGTCCCGCACGCTCGCGGAGCTGGTCGAGGCTACCGGTGCGAACGAGGTCGGCCTCGCCAAGCTGCTGCGCTACCTCGCCGCCCTCGAGCTCGTGGAGGTCAGTGGTGACAGCGGCGACAGCTACTCGCTGACCCGCATGGGCGCCAAGCTGGACGACGAGCACACCATCGAGGAGTTCACCCTGACCGGTGTCATCGCCCGTCGCGAGGCGGGACTACTGTCCCTGCTCCCGGCGGTCAAGACCGGTACCGGCGACTACGCACGCTGGTTCGGCGCCGACTTCGAGGATCTGGTGCAGTCCACCCCGGAGCTGCTCGCCGAGCGCACCTCGATCCAGTCCGACAGCTCCTCGGCGATGATCGCCCCGCTCATCGAGGAATCGCTCTTCGCTGACCTCCGTACCCTTCGCATCACCGGGAAGGCTGCGCCGGACTTCGCCCTGGCACTGACCGCGAAATACACGGAACTCAAGGTGAGCGTGCTGGCGACGCCGGCGGAGTTGGAGGTTGTGTCCAACCTGCTGCCGGACCTCGGCACCAACGAAAGCATCACCCTGGAACCCGGCAGCCCGCTGAATCCGCCGGCGTCACCGGTGGACGCGACGCTCATCACCGGTGGTCTTAGTGACTACCCGGACGCCGATGCTGCGCACGTGATCAGTCAGGCGTCGTCGACCAGCGGCTCGGTCCTGGTGTTCGGCAAGATCCTCAACGAGGAACTCGCCCACGACCACGACTACGAGGCCGACCTGCTGGCCTTCACGCTGTACGGCGGCGGGTCCAGGACTGATACGGAGCACCGGGAGCTGTTCACTCGTGCGGGCGTCATGGATGTGCAGCAGTCGACCGTCGGCTGGGGCTTCACGCTGTACCGCTTGAGGTGAGCTCTGCTGCCAGTAACTCGGCACTCTCCGTCCTATTTTGGGCGCCAGCCTGCCACGGGCAGCTGGAAAATAGGACGCAACGTGCTGATCGACGTGTGGTCACGGCCACCACGCCCTGCAGTGGGGCCGCCCGTTCTCAATCGATCGGAAGAAGGCGGACTCTTATTTTGTCCTGGCCTATGACGATGACCGCTCCGTGTTCCAGTGCCTCTGACACTCGTGGAAGGTTGTTGCGATCATGTCGCCTTGATCGGCGACTGGGAGCGGGAGCAGCTCCCTCACAAGGACCACTGAAGGTCTTGCGCGACCAGATGCAGCCAGGAGTGTTCCGAAATCAGTGTCCGCGGCGATGATCGTCATGCCGTGTGTTGCGGCGAAGTCGATAATGTCCTGATCACCGATGCCGGTTGTCAGCACATCGCGAAGGTGTTGTGCCCCGGGGATCGAAGACGCGAGTTGGGGTGACAGGTTCTCGTCGAGAAGGAACTTCACGCTGGCCGCTGGGTGTCCAGGTAGTATTCTTTGTCCGCCAGGGCCGCAGTGTAGGAAAGTGCCTGGTGGATATCATCGCGGTCAAGGTACGGATACTCATCAAGAATGGTGTCGATAGTCTTTCCACCGGCAACCATCTCTGCAATCATGCTGACCGAGATTCGGAGACCGCGTATGTGCGGCTTCCCTCCCAGTATCGCCGGGTCGGCGGTGATTCGGTCGAAGCGTGTCATAGGTACGAGCATAGTCAGAAAGTGCTGTTGCCGAGGCGAACCGTCACTGGTTGTTCGGGAGTTGCAACACTTCGTGGACGTCCTGGCGAACGGAGTATCCTTCTGGCATGGATCAATCAGAGCCTCCTTGTGAGAATCCACGAATCCTGAAGGTTATGCCTGACCACGGCCACCCGAGTTCACTGTGGGGTCAGCCGGTCCATGAGCCACTAGATCCGCACCGTCCCTACCGGCTCCCCGAGGACTTCGGGATCGCCGGAACGCTGGCGCAGGAGATCCTGGACTGGACGAGCTACTTCCAGCGGAACTTCGACAAGCTCAACGACGACCCGGACGGACGACCGACCTGGAAGGACGGTGCGGACGTGCAGGGATGGCACACCAGTGGGGATGCGATCGTGGAGCGCCTTGCCTCGGGGCTGCCGGACCACGAGATCGACGAAGGTTTCACCCGCTACGTGAGGTCCACCAACGAGAACCGCGCACTGGCCGGACTTCCACGATTCGAGGTGCCGAAGCGTGCGATCACACCCACGAACCCTCCAGCCCCCGACGACGAGGGGGTGGTCGTCCTGGACTTGTGGGACGGTTCATAGCCGCCAGGTTTCGGGTATGACGGACCGAAGGTGTGCCGAGCCTCCCGCCGACACGTCCCCCGACTCCCACGACACCATCCACGTCCGCGGCGCCTGCGACAACAACCTGAAGAACGTCGACGTGGACAGCGGCACGGACGTCGACTTCTACCGCCGTCGGGGACTCGTCCGACGAGAAATAGGGCCCGCCGGCGTGAGCCAACTGCCAGAATCGGTCGTCTCACGTGTGCGACAGCGACCGATTCTGGCAGCTGGCTCGCACGACCGCCCGAATGAGGGGACACCGTCCGGTATAACCGGACCAATGAGTGCTGACCCTGCCCACGCCTCGTCCGTTGCGTCCCCCGACTCCCACGACACCATCCACGTCCGCGGTGCCCGAGCCAACAACCTGAAGAACATCGACGTCGACATCCCGAAACGACGCCTCACCGTCTTCACCGGGGTCTCCGGCTCCGGCAAGTCCTCCCTGGTCTTCGGCACCGTCGCCGCCGAGTCCCGCCGCCTCATCGACGAAACCTACAGCGCCTTCGTCCAGGGCTTCATGCCGAGCCTGCCGCGCCCCGACGTCGACGTGCTCGAGAACCTCTCCCCGGCGATCATCATCGACCAGGAGCGCATGGGCGCGAACTCCCGTTCCACCGTCGGCACCGCCACCGACGTCTCCTCCCTGGTCCGCATCCTGTTCAGTCGGCTGTCCACGCCGTACGTCGGAGCGTCCGGTCACTTCTCCTTCAATCTGCCCGAGGGCTGGTGCCCCACCTGTGAGGGCACCGGCACCGGTGCCGACATCGACCTTTCCACCTTCCTCGACGAGGACAAGACCCTCAACGAGGGTGCGATCGACGCGCCGGGCTTCAACATCGGTGACTGGTACTGGACCGCCTACGCCCGCAACGACCGGCTCGACCCGGACAAGCCCATCCGCGACTTCACCGAGGAGGAGCGTGAGTTCTTCCTCTACGCCCCGACCCAGAAGCTCAAGGTCGCCAAGGAAGACAACTCAGGCTTCTCCACCACCACCTACGACGGCCTGGTCACCCGCATCCGGCGCTTGTGGATCGACCGGGACACCCCGCCGAAGCAGAAGCAGATCGTCAACTTCGTCGAGAAGATCAGCACCACCGGCCCCTGCCCCGACTGCCACGGGGCGCGACTGAAGGAAGCGTCCCGCACCGCCACCGTCGCCGGACGCACCATCGCCGAGTGGAACTCCACCCAGGTCACCGAGCTGCGCGAGCTCGTCGTCGGCCTCGAGGAGGAAGTCTCCGTCGACGCCGGGAGCGTCGGACCCGTCCGCAGCAACCTGCTGGCCATGCTCGACAACCTCATCGACGTCGGCCTCGGCTACCTCAGCCTGGATCGCCCGGCCGGCACGCTCTCCGGCGGTGAGGCGCAGCGCGTGAAGATGATCCG
The DNA here is from genome assembly GCA_019114135.1 of Candidatus Corynebacterium avicola. Taxonomy (GTDB): domain Bacteria; phylum Actinomycetota; class Actinomycetes; order Mycobacteriales; family Mycobacteriaceae; genus Corynebacterium; species Corynebacterium avicola. Next base: position 14,843 of record DXGC01000043.1, on the reverse strand, counting down.
CCACCTCGGCTCCTCGCTCTCGGACGTCACCTACGTCTTCGACGAGCCGACCATCGGCCTGCACCCGCACGACATCGCCCGGATGAACGAGCTGCTCCAGCGCATCCGCGACAAGGGCAACACCGTCCTGGTCGTCGAGCACAAGCCCGAGGTCATCGCCGCCGCCGACCATGTCGTGGACATCGGCCCCGGTTCCGGCGAGGCCGGCGGCGAGGTCGTCTTCACCGGCAGCTACGAGGAGCTGCTGGGCGCCGACACCACCACCGCCCACTCCCTGGAGGCCGGGCTGTCGCTGCGCGACTCCGTCCGCACACCCACCGGGCACATCTCGCTGGAGCACCTCACCGAGAACAACTTGCAGGACGTCGCCGTCGACGTCCCGACCGGCGTGCTCACCGTGGTCACCGGCGTCGCCGGTTCCGGCAAGTCCTCGATGGTCCACGGTGGTCTGGCAGGACGCTCCGACGTCACCGTCGTCGACCAGTCCGGCATCCGCGGGTCCCGGCGTTCCACGCCGGTCACCTACACCGGCATGCTCGACGACATCCGCAAGCTCTTCGCCCGCGCCAACAAGGACGCCGGTGCCACCCCGGCACACTTCAGCCCGAACTCCACCGGCGCCTGCCCGATGTGCAACGGCCTCGGCGTGGTCTACACCGACCTGGCCATCATGGCCGGGGTCGCCGCCACCTGTGAGGAGTGCGGCGGCAAGCGCTTCCGCCCCGAGGTCCTGGAGTTCACCCTGGCCGGACGCACCATCAGCGACGTCCTGGACATGACGGTGCGCGGTGCACGGGAGTACTTCGCCGAGGACGTGGCGTCCGGCAAAGGCAACGCCGCGACCCGAGCGGTCGTCGCGGTGCTCGACCGTCTGGTGCAGGTCGGCCTGGAGTACCTGCGGCTCGGCCAGCCACTGAACACGCTGTCCGGTGGTGAGCGCCAGCGTCTGAAGCTCGCCGCGAAGATCGGGGAGGGGCTGAACGGCTCGGTCATCGTGCTGGACGAGCCGACCTCGGGTCTGCACCTGGCGGACACCGGCACGCTGGTCACGATGATGCAGTCGCTGGTGGACGACGGTCACAGCCTGGTCGTCATCGAGCACAACCTCGCGGTGGTCGCCGCGGCCGACCAGATCATCGACGTCGGACCGGGTGCCGGTCACGAGGGCGGCACGGTGGTCTTCACCGGGACACCTGCCGAACTGGTGGCGCAGTCGGAGGCATCCGACACCCAGGAGAGCCTCACCGGTCGCTACCTCGCGGCGGCTGTAGCCGACTGACAACCAACTGATGAGGAGTGCCTGGTTCCTCGTCCGACCACCTCGCCGGGTAGCGTCAGAGGGGTGAATGAAGACACCACCGTTGCCGGCGACTCCGCCGTAGCCCCCGCGACCCGGGTCGCGGCCGTCATCGTCGACGCACTGGTCGAAGGCGGGGTCCGCGACGCCGTGGTCTGCCCCGGGTCTCGCTCGGCCCCGCTGGCTCTGGCCCTGGCCGAGGCGTCTCGTGTCGGACGACTCCGGCTGCACGTCCGCATCGACGAGCGCTCGGCGTCCTTCCTGGCCCTGGGCCTGGCGCGACGCTCGTACCGTCCGGTGCCGGTGGTGATGACCTCCGGTACGGCGGTGGCGAACTGTCTGCCGGCGATGGTGGAGGCGACCGCCAGCGGGATCCCGCTGATGATCATGTCGGCGAACCGCCCGTGGGAGATGCTCGGCACCGGCGCGAACCAGACCATCGACCAGAAGGGCCTCTTCGGCCCGCACGCCGTGGCCACCATCGGGATCGACGCTGCTGTTTCTGCTGATGCTGCCGACTCCGATGTCCGGGCCGCGGTGGCCGAGGCCGTCGCCGCCACGGCACGCGGGGGAGTGCAGGTGGACGTCCCCTTCGCCCCGCCGCTGGTCCCGCACACCGCCGACGAGGTCACGTTGGCCGCGCTCGCCGCACAGGAAGGGGCGAAGGACGCCGCGGCCACGACGTCCTCTGCGGCCACTACTGCGTCCGCCGCGACGATCGTGTCCTCGGCCGAGCTGCCCACCCTCACCGTCGACCTTTCCCGCCGCACCCTGGTCATCGCCGGTGACATCCGTGACCGGGCGTGGGCCGACCGCATCTTCGATGCCCTCGCCGGTGTCCCCACCATCGCCGAACCCGGGGCCCTGGCCCCGGACACGCCGGTGCACCCGGCCGCAGCCGGACTGCTTACCAGTCCCGACGACATCACCGCCGGGGTGGAGGACTACCGGGCGAGGGTGCGTCCGGAACAGATCGTCCTCGTCGGGCGTACCACCCTGCACCGCGGGGTCTCCGCGCTGCTGGCGGACCCTGCCATCGACATCTTCGCGGTCACCGACCGGGACACCCCGCCGCAGGTCAACCCGAACCAGCAGGACGGTCGGATGGTCACCGTCACCGGTGAGCACCCCCGGGGCTGGGTGAAGGTCTGCGCCGCCGCCAGCGAGGTCGCCACCGACACCGTGCGCGAGCTCCTCGCCGACCCGGACAGCTCTTTCACCGGTCTGCACGTCGCCGCCGCTGTCACCGACAGCCTCGGCGACGGGGACGCGGTCGTCCTCGGGGCGTCCTCCCCGGTGCGCGACGCTTCGCTGACCGGTCTGCCGTTCCCCGGGGTGACCACCGTCGCCAACCGCGGTGCGTCCGGTATCGACGGCACGGTCTCCACTGCCGTCGGCGTGGCCCTGGCACACGCCAGCGCCGAACCCGACCTCATCCGCGCCCCGCGCACCGTGGCGCTGCTCGGCGACCTGACCTTCCTGCACGACGTCAACGGTCTGGCCATCGGGCCGGGCGAACCGCACCCGGACAACCTGGTCATCGTCGTCGCCAACGACGACGGCGGGGCGATCTTCGAGACCCTGGAGACCGGACGGGACGCCCTGCGTACCTTCGCCGACGGTACCGACGTCTTCGACCGGGTCTTCGCCACGCCCACCGCGGCGAACCTGCGGGCCCTGTGCGAGGGCTACGGCGTGGAGCACAAGTGTGTCGAGACCCTCGAGGAACTGCGCGTGGAGCTGGACAACCACGCCGAGGGAACCGGCGGGATGCTCGTCATCGAGGCCGCGGTCAGCCGCGGACCGCGCGCCCGGATCCATGAGGAACTCACCGCCCGGACGACCCTGGGTAATTCCGGGAGTGCTGGATGACCACGATCCTGCGGACCCCGGCCGAGTCGTTCTACCGACGCACCGTCCAACTGGTGCTCGGCTTGTTCGTCCTGGTCACCGCAGTCAGCGGCATGCTCGTCGCCAACTCCGCACTGAGCGACTGGCAGATCTCCCAGGACAAGGGGACCGCCGTCGCAGAGGTCGTGGACCCCGGCAACGGGACCTTCGGCGAACACTCCAAGGTTCTGGTGCGATACCGCGATGAATCCTCGGTCTACCACTCACCGGAGCGGGGGCTGAAGTACCCCACCGGCCTGGAGGAGGGCGACCGTGTGTGGGTGGAGTACCAACGCACCGACACGGACAACGTCAAGGTCCAGGGACGCTCGTGGACACTGTCGATCCTGCCCGCCCTGTCGGTGTGGGCGATCGGTGCGGCCGTGACCGTGGTCCTGCTGCTGATCATCCGTTGGCGGTGGACCAGGCGCACGGGGGAGAAGTTCACTGCCAGTCAAGATTCCGGCAACCAGGCCATGTCAGAGTAGCCCCATGCGAGTACTCATCGTCGCCGAGAGCTTCCTCCCCATCGTCAACGGGGTCGTCAATTCTGTCCTGCGGGTGCTCGAGCACCTGCGCACCACCGGAGATGATGCGCTCGTCATCGCTCCGGCCGGTGTGAAGGGACAGGATTCGGTCCACGAGTACGAGGGCTTCCCCGTCGTGCACGTCCCGGCACTGTCGCTGCCGGTGGTCGACTCCCTGCCGGTGGGCGTGCCCTCGCGCAAGGTGCTGACCGTCATGCGTGACTACCAGCCGGACGTCGTTCACCTGGCCAGCCCCTTCGTGCTGGGTGCTGCGGGCACCGTCGCCGCCCGCAAGCTGGGGATCCCCACCGTCGCGGTGTACCAGACCGACGTCCCCGGATTCGCCGCCAGCTACAAACTCGGCCCGCTGACCAGCGTAGCCTGGTCGATGGTACGGGCGATCCACAACCGAGCCGCGCTGACCCTCGCACCGTCCTCGGCGACCATCGCCGAGCTCGAGGAACGCGGCGTCGAGCGCATCCGCCACTGGGGACGCGGAGTCGACGCCGAACGCTTCAACCCCGGGCACCGCAACGAGGAGCTGCGCCGCAGCTGGCTCGGCGAGCACTCTGTCGATTCTGTCGACCCCGCCTCCGGCACCGCCGGACGCCGCATCGTCGGATACATCGGACGCCTCGCCAGCGAGAAGCACGTCGAACGTCTCCGGTCGCTGGTCGGTAACCCCGGTATCCAGTTGGTCGTCGTCGGCGACGGCCCGGAGCGCGGCAAGCTGGAGAAGCTGCTGCCGGAGGCCGTGTTCACCGGCGAGCTGCGTGGCGCCGCGTTGTCGGAGGCCTACGCCAGCCTGGACATCTTCGTGCACACCGGCGAGTTCGAGACCTTCTGCCAGTCCCTGCAGGAGGCCTTGGCCAGCGGCGTGCCCTCGGTCGCCCCGAATGCCGGTGGTCCGGTGGACCTCATCGACCACGGTGTCACCGGTGAGCTGCTGGAGGTCGACCGCTTCGAGTCCGAGCTGCCCGCCGCGATCGGACGCCTGACCAGCGACGACCACATCGACTTCCGGGAGCGTGCCCGGGAGGGCGTCCTGCCACGCACCTGGCCGGGCCTGTGTGACGCCCTGCTGGGCCACTACCGCGACGCCGTCGGGGAGCCCCGCCACGAGCGGAAGGACGCGGCGAGCGTCCCGGCCAGCTGACGCTGCACTCGTCCGGTATTCGTCCGGTGCCTCCGGTCGGCTAGGCTTGACTCCCGTGTCACGCGCCAGCCTTGAGAAGAACCCGAACGATGTCGCCAGCATGTTTGACGCCGTCGGCAAGAACTACGACATCACCAACACCATCCTGTCCTTCGGGCAGGACCGGTTGTGGCGCAAGCGCACCCGCCGCCGCCTCGACCTCGGCCCCGGTGACAAGGTCCTCGACCTCGCCGCCGGCACCGCAGTGTCTACCGTGGAACTCAGTGAGTCCGGTGCATGGTGTGTGGCCTGCGACTTCTCCAGAGGGATGCTGGCCGCCGGTGCCCACCGCGACGTTCCCAAGGTCTGCGGCGACGGTATGAACCTGCCGTTCCCCGACGACACCTTCGACGCGGTCACCATCAGCTTCGGCCTGCGCAACATCGTCGACCCCGCCGCCGGTCTGCGTGAGCTCGCCCGGGTGACCAGGCCCGGCGGCAAGCTGACCGTCTGCGAGTTCTCCACCCCGGTCGTGCCGGTGTTCCGGACGATCTACATGGAGTACCTCATGCGGGCGCTGCCGGCCGTGGCGACGGCCGTGTCGTCCAACCCGGAGGCATACGTCTACCTCGCCGAGTCGATCCGCGCCTGGCCCGACCAGGAGGGCCTGGCCCGGCTGGTCAACGACAGCGGCTGGGAGGGTGCCGGCTGGCAGAACCTCACCTTCGGCATTGCCGCGCTGCACAGCGCCACGAAGCCGGTTTAAGCCGGGTTAAGCCGGGTTAGCTACCCGAACAGCGGGCGGGCGTCCTGCCGGAAGATCCGGTCGACGCCGTTGCTGAGGCGTCCCGCGCCCAGCCACAGACGCGCGGTGAGGTCGCGGTCGTCCGGGGTGACCAGGTTGCCCATCAGACGCGCCGCCGAACCCATCACCGCCGGGGCCAGGGGACCACGCAGGCCCACCGGACCGATCGCCGACAGGAGTCCCGGCATGGTCAGCAGCATCGCCAGTCGCCGGGCCAGGGAGAAGGCGTCGCCGTAGTGTTCGCGCAGGTGCGCCGGCCACATGTGCGTCAACCCCTCGGGGGAGAAGCGGGCGTCGTCCAGCATCGCCACCAGGTCGGACGCTGACTCCAGGGCGTAGTCGATGCCCTCACCGTTGAGCGGGTTCACCAGCGCGGCGGTGTCGCCGATCGCCGCCCAGTTCACCCCGGCGACCCGACTGACCGCCCCGCCCATCGGCAGCAGGGCACTGGCGACGTCCTGCGGCTCGCCCAGCTGCCACTCCTCGCGACACTGGCCGGCGTAGGCGGTGAGCAGCTTCTTCACGTTGACCTTCGCCGGACGCTTCTCGGTCGACAGTGCGCCGCAGCCCAGGTTCACGTTGCCGGGGTTGCCGTCGGACTCACCGTCCCCGCCGCCGAGCGGGAAGATCCAGCCGTAGCCCGGTTGTGCGGTGCCTTCGGTGTCCCGCAGTTCCAGGTGGGAGTGGATCCACGGCTCGTCCGCGAAGGGGGTGGCGCAGTAGGACCGGGCTGCGATGCCGTGCACCAGACCGCGGTGCCACTGGGTGCCCAGGCCCTTCGCCAGGCCGCTACGAACACCCTCGGCGAGCACCAGGTAGCGGCACTCGACGGTAGTGTCGGCGGTGGCTTTCTCGGCGGCGCGGGCAGCGCGGGCAGTGCGGGCAGTACGGCTACTGGCCCGTCCTGACGAACGGAAACGCACCGAGCGCACCCGCCGCGAGCCGGCGACCAGGTCATGCTCGGTGTCGACCGCCTTGACTCCGGTGAGCAGTCGCGCGCCGGACGCCACCGCCAACTCCACCAGGGAGTTGTCCAGCGAGGTCCGGGCGATCGCCGCACCGCGGGCGGGGAAGGACTCGTGCTTCGGCCAGGGCGCGGCCACCGAACCACCGAAGCCATGCAACTTCAGGCCCTGAATCACGGGGCTGGACGCCTCGTCCAGCAGGTGACCGGCGCCCATCGACTGCAGCGCGCCGACCGCCCGCGGCGTCAGACCGTCGCCGCAGGTCTTGTCGCGGGGGAAGGACTGCATGTCGGTCAGCAGGACGTCCCACCCGGCCTGGGCGGCGGAGTGGGCGGCGGCGGCTCCGGCGGGCCCGGCACCGACGACGAGCACGTCGCAGCGCTGGTGGTCGGGCTGGGGAGGTGTGTCAGTCATCCTCTGCTCATTCTGTGCTCTGTCTGTGCTCGAACCGATCGTGCCGGGGCCAGGCGGGAACGACGGCCGTGTTCGCTTATGTTGGCCCCGTGTCGCTGGTCTACAGTAGCGTGAGTGAGCGAACCGGCACGTGGAGTGCGGCCGGGGACACGCATGCGCGAGTTTCAGGCGCAGATCAGAGTCGGACATCAGAGGAACAAGGGCGACGTAACTCATGGCAAGCACTAACTCGGATGCACGTGCGGGACTCGACCTCGGAGACGAGTCCCTGAACGTGGCCATTCCGGAGGGCCTGGACCGTGTCGAAGCACGGCTCCGTGAGGTCCTGGTGTCGGGGGAGACCTTCCTCACCGACAAGATCAGCCACCTCGCCCTGTCCGGCGGTAAGCGCTTCCGTCCGATGTTCGCCCTGCTCGCCGCCCAGTACGGGCAGGACGCCCCAGATGATCAGTGCGACGCCGCCGTGGTGGACGCCGCCGTGGTCGTCGAGCTGACCCACCTGGCGACGCTGTACCACGACGACGTGATGGACGAGGCCGACCGCCGCCGTGGTGCCCCGAGCGCCAACGCCCGCTGGACGAACTCCGTGGCCATCCTCGCCGGTGACTACATCTTCGCCGTCGCCTCCCGCCTGATGGCCGACCTGGGTACCGACACCGTCCGGCACTTCGCCGACACCTTCGGCGAGTTGGTCACCGGTCAGATGCGCGAGACCATCGGCGTCACCGAGGGCGCTGACTCCATCGAACACTACATGCAGGTCATCCAGGAGAAGACCGGTGTGCTCATCGCCTCGGCCGGCTACCTGGGCGCGCTGCACAGCGGGGCGGAGCAGCAGCACCGGGACGCCCTGTTCCACTTCGGACGCCACATGGGTCAGGTGTTCCAGATCGTGGACGACATCATCGACATCTGGTCGGACCCGAAGGACTCCGGCAAAATCCCGGGCACCGACCTGCGCGAGGGAGTGTTCACCCTGCCGGTGCTCTACGCGATGCAGGAGGACAACGCCGGGGGAGAGCGCCTGCGGGAGCTGCTCACCGGCCCGGTGACCGACGACGCCCTCGTGGACGAGGCCCTGGCCCTCGTCAAGGCCTCCGAGGGGCGTCAGCGCGCCGAGGAGGTCGTGGAGCGCTACCGCGGCTACGGGGAGGACGAACTGGCGAAGCTGCCGGAAGGGCCGACGACGGACGCGCTGCGTCAGCTCATGGAGTTCTCGCTGCAGCGCCTCGGCTAGGATCCAGGCACCTGTCAGATAGGTGGGACGAATCGATGGTTTTCGCGCCGATTGCCATCGATTCGCCCCACCTTTCTGACTTCCGCGTTCCGGTGCCTGCTTTCCGGTGCCTGCGTGGTCGAGTCTGATGATCCGGGAGTCGCGACGGTGTTCCGGGGAAGTGGTGCCGGTGGTCGAGGGAGTGGCCACCTGAAGCGTCCTGTGACCTGCCGATTTGCGGCAGTTGGGTCTGTTCGTAGTAGGGTATGCAGCGCACGCCAGGTTGCCCGAGCGGCCAAAGGGAGCGGACTGTAAATCCGCCGGCATTGCCTTCAAAGGTTCGAATCCTTTACCTGGCACAATCGCCCGTGGAGTGGAAACACTCCACGGGCCTTTTGCATGTCCGGGCACGCCTCGGGGAGGGATGCTCGGAAGGGTGCTGGGCGTCTGGGTGGCGGGCCGGGTCCCACACTGAACGCTGAACGACCCGAAGTGAGCATGGATCCGTTGAATCCTTCGGTTCGCGCGATCCAGGCTCAGTTTGGTCGTCGGAGACTCGAGCTGTCTTCCCGCGCCAACGCTCCAATCCACTGTGTGCGAGCCCGGGTCTGGACCGGGGTGCCGGGAAGTGTCTCGCCGTCCCGCAGAAGGGCGCTTGTCGGCAGGATGTGCAGACCTACGCGTTCATGCGCCACGAAAGTGCATCATTTTCTATTGTTTACCTGCAGATTTGTGCATTGCACGGTCCTCTGGTTATTCTACTTCAGGCTTCAGGAGCTGGGGCACGTAACAACAGAGATGTTGGGAAGTGCGAACAGTGGAGCACGCCCCCTTAGCTCAGTCGGCAGAGCGTTTCCATGGTAAGGAAAAGGTCGACAGTTCGATTCTGTCAGGGGGCTCAAGTCATTTTGAGGCACATGCCGGGCTTACCGGTTCGAGCCGGTAGGAATGGCCCTGGCGGTGTAGCTCAGATGGTTAGAGCGCACGACTCATAATCGTGAGGTCCCGGGTTCGATCCCCGGCATCGCTACAGAACAACCAGGCAGAACCCCCGCGGCACAGCGCCGCGGGGGTTCTGTCGTTGTGCCGGCAGGTGCGTGGCGGTGTGTGATGGTGCGTGGGGGAGGGGTGCCCCGGCAGGACGACACGCCAGGACGTCACGACGCGCCGTCCCCGACGTGATCTCGCCCACCGCGCGGGGCTACCACGGGTTTTGTTGGCCCGGTGAGGCGACTGATACACTGCTGCGGTGCCGTTACGACGGCGCCGCGAAGTGGCGTGTCCCAGCGTTGCCGCACCCCTGCAGAGGTGCTGAGGTAGTCTGGTGGACGCATCGCAAAGGGGCGTGGCTCAATTGGCAGAGCAGCGGTCTCCAAAACCGCAGGTTGCAGGTTCAAGTCCTGTCGCCCCTGCAGACGCACCCCGGGTGTGCGGCTGGTCGGTGAAGATCACCGCTGCCGCCCCCGGGGTGCACAACCCCCACAGGAGCGGATATTTCGTGAGTGACGACAAGAACAACGCAGACCGCACCGACAACGTCGGCGGTTCTCCGTTGCGCCCGTCCGGCAAGCGACAGGTCAGCAACTCTGAGGCGTCCCCCGCCGGCGCTGCTTCCTCCCGTTCGGACATCACCGTGTCCAAGGAGGACGGAACCTCCGGCAAGTCCGGTGGCGCACGCGCCCTGGCGTTCCCCCGCTCCGTCGGCTCGGAGATGAAGAAGGTCATCTGGCCGACCGGCCGGGAGATGTTCACCTACTCCATCGTGACCCTGGTCTTCCTGATCTTCATCACCGCCCTGTGCACCGGCGTGGACCTCCTCGCCGGCGAGGGAATCGAGTTCATGTTCGGCCTCTGAGCGTGCTACACTAACTCCCAGATGATGTCCGCCTCCGCCTCACGGCGAGGCGGATTTTTCATGCAGCACCCTTATCAACACCCATTGTCCGTCCACTGCTCCACCCCCTAGAACTCCTTGGAGAAGAACACATCATGAGTGACGACACCAGCTACGACCCCAACACCGCGGAAGGCCTTGCCGCCGCAGCGCAGGACGACGTCCAGCAGGCGGTCAACGAGCTCTCCGGCGCCAACGCCGACCAGAACTCCGACGCTGAGCTCGAAGCGTCCGCACAGGCCCTCGGCGACAACTCCGGCGCTGAGGGAGACGCCGCTGCCGGCACCGCCAACGAAGACGCCGACGCTGCCCCCAGCGTCGAGGACGCCGCCATGGCGGCCTACAAGACCCGCCTGCGCGAGTTCATGCGCGCCCTGAAGAAGCTCGACGGCGAGTGGTACATCATCCAGTGCTACTCCGGCTACGAGAACAAGGTGAAGACCAACCTGGAGACCCGCTCCCGCACCCTCGGTGTGGACCAGCAGATCCACGAGGTCGTCGTGCCGATCGAAGAGGTCGTCGAGATCAAGGACGGCAAGCGCAAGCGCATCAAGCGCAAGCTGCTGCCGGGCTACGTCCTGGTCCGCATCGAGCTGGACGACGCCTCCTGGTCCGTCATCCGTGACACCCCGGGCGTCACCTCCTTCGTCGGCAACGAGGGTCACCCCACTCCGGTGAAGATCCGCGAGGTCGCCAAGTTCCTGCTCCCGCCGGAGACTGCCCAGGCCGAGGAGGCATCCGAGGACGTCGACAGCGCCACCGGCGGCGTGGATGTCAGCGACACCGGTGTCGCCATGGCGCCGACCCCGGCTGCCGAGCAGGTACAGGTCGACTACGAGGTCGGCGAGTCCGTCACCGTGCTCTCCGGTCCCTTCGCCTCGGTCTCCGCGACCATCTCCGAGATCGACGCCGCGAACTCCAAGCTCAAGGCCCTGGTCTCCATCTTCGGTCGTGAGACCCCGGTTGACCTGGCATTTGACCAGGTCGAGAAGCTCAACTAGAGTTTGACCGTTGCTGTGCCCTGCGGCGCAGCTGCACAAGACAAACATTCCACCCGGTGGCCGGTAACCAGTCCGGCATCCGGTCAGGTGTGTCCGCCGTGCCATCGGCGCGCACCTGATACCACGTGAAGAGGTATGACAATGGCAAAGAAGAAGAAGGTCACTGGCCTGATCAAGCTGCAGATCGAGGCTGGCGCCGCCAACCCGGCCCCGCCCGTCGGCCCGGCGCTCGGTGCGCACGGCGTCAACATCATGGAGTTCTGCAAGGCCTACAACGCCGCCACCGAGTCCCAGCGCGGCAACGTCGTGCCGGTCGAGATCACCGTCTACGAGGATCGCAGCTTCGAGTTCAAGCTGAAGACCCCGCCGGCAGCCAAGCTGCTGCTGAAGGCCGCCGGTATCCAGAAGGGATCCGGCGTCCCGCACACCGACAAGGTCGGCCAGGTCAGCTGGGCCCAGTGCCGCGAGATCGCCCAGACCAAGTTCGAGGACCTCAACGCCAATGACCTGGAGAACGGCGCCCACATCATTGCCGGCACCGCCCGCTCCATGGGCATCGACGTCCTCGACGCCCCGGGCCAGTAGGAACCTCTCCTACCAGGCATCACCAAGTTAGATCGTGGCAGGGCCACTTGCGGCCCGACTACCACAATCCAAGAACACTGATTGGAACCCCACCATGAGCAAGACTTCCAAGGCCTACCGCGCCGCCGCAGAGAAGGTCGACGCCGACCGTCTCTACTCCCCGATCGAGGCCACCGCCCTCGCCAAGGAGACCTCCTCCAAGAACTTCGACGCCACCGTCGACGTCGCCCTGCGCCTGGGTGTCGACCCGCGCAAGGCCGACCAGCTGGTTCGCGGCACCGTCTCCCTGCCGAACGGCACCGGTAAGAACGTCCGCGTCATCGTCTTCGCCGAGGGCCCGAACGCCACCGCCGCTGAAGAGGCCGGCGCCGAGGCTGTCGGCACCGCCGACCTGATCGAGAAGATCCAGGGCGGCTGGACCGACTTCGACGCCGCGATCGCCACCCCGGACCAGATGGCCAAGGTCGGCCGCGTCGCCCGCGTCCTGGGCCCGCGTGGTCTGATGCCGAACCCGAAGACCGGCACCGTCACCACCGACGTCGCCAAGGCCGTCCAGGAGATCAAGGGCGGCAAGATCTCCTTCCGCGTCGACAAGGCTGCCAACCTGCACGCCATCATCGGCAAGGCCTCCTTCAGCGAGAAGGCTCTGGCCGAGAACTACGGCGCTCTCATCGACGAGCTGCACCGTCTGAAGCCGTCCGCCGCGAAGGGGCGCTACATCAAGCGGGCGACCATCGCCACCACGTCCGGCCCGGGCATCCAGGTTGACCCGACCGTCGTGAAGAACTTCGCCGGCGAAGAGGAGTAGTTCCTCCCGCACGACGAATCCCCGCTGCCTGGCAGCGGGGGTTTCTCGTATCTCGGGACGCCTAACGTCCGACCTGCCCGGCCTTGCCGATGAGGCCGAGCATCGGCAGGACGCGGCCGGTGACCATCGGGTTCGAGCGCCGGTAGGCGCCGTCCTCCCCGGTATCACTGTCGGAGAGACGTTCCAGGATCAGGTCCAGGGTGCGCGGGGAGTAGAGGAGCGCGAGGTGGTCGCTGCGGTCGGTGGGGTTGTCGTCCTGCACGCAGAAGTTGTGCGCGGTCGCGCCCTCGCCGGCCTCGAGGAACTGTACGCGCCAGGGGGTGACGATCTCGTCGTACTTCGTGCCGATCATCGTGTAGGTCACGCCGGGGACGGTGTCGCCCTGGCGGTTGATGAACTCCACGGCGTCGGAGCCCAGGACCTGGTCCTCGGCACACTGGCCCAGGATCGCGCGGATCAGCTTGGAGAGGTCGAACTTGCCCTCGAGCTTGTCGCGGAGCTTCACCAGTCCGGTACCGATGCCCATCAGGCTGGTGCCGTGGCCGGAGCCGGCGATGCCGATGATGTTGCGGATCTTCGGGGTGCCCCCGGCGAAACGTCCGTCGTTCTCGGTGACCAGCAGGCGGGTCTGGGCGGATCCCTGCGAGTGGCCGATGACGTCCACCTGCTCGGCGCCGGTGGCTTCCAGGACGCGGTCGATGAAGTCGGCGACCTCCGGCTGGCTCTCGAGCAGGGCGCCGTTACCGAAGCAGCACTTGCGGCGCCCCACGAAACTCTCCGGGTTGGTGCCGTAGTTCACCGCGAACACGCGGTAGCCGCGGCTGGCCAGCTCAGGCCCGATCAGGGACCAGGTGCCGTAACTGCTCATCCAGGTGCCGTGGAAGAGGACGACCGGCACGGGGTGTTCCTCGGACATGGGGGAGTCCCAGTCATTGACGCCGTTGGGCATCTTGTCGGTGCTGCCGAAGGACCGGAAGAAGGCGGGGAGGAAGAACCGGTGGTTCGGTTTGTACGTTGCATCGGAGGAGGAAGTCATTTCCCCAATGTACGCAGGAGAACGGAGTCGCGGAGGCGGTTTCAGCGAGTCGGAGGACCTGATTTCGGCACCGATTTGTTGTTGCGTGGGATGGGGTCTACACTCTGACACGAAGTTTGATCGCGGCATGGCCGCGAACGTTCAAGTTTCACCGGAGACCGTCGGTCGACGTCATTCCCGGAAACCCGGGGATGTCGGACGAAGGACCATCATGCTGACCGCTTGGCAGATGGCGACCTGCGCAGGGAAACATGGGACACCAGGAGCGCCACCGAGTCAGCCAGACTGACACGGACCGAGCCGCCCACTGACGCCCCGTGCCCTGTGGCACGGGGCGTTGTCGTCGTCAGGGGGAGGCGTCTGATTCTGCTTCGCACACCGAACCGGTCGCACCACCGACAGACATCAGGAAGGAGGCGAGAGTATGGCAAACGCGAAGAACACCGCATCCGTGGCGGAGCTCACCGCTCGTTTCGAGAACGCCAGCGCCACTGTGCTCACCGAGTACCGTGGACTGACCGTCGCCGAGACGACCGAGCTGCGACAGGCACTGGGTTCGGAGGTCACCTACTCCGTCGCCAAGAACACCTTGATCAAGCTGGCCGCCAAGCAGGCCGGAGTTGAGCTCGATGATGATCTGCTGACCGGACCGACCGCCGTCGCCTTCATTCAGGGCGAGGCCGTCGACGCCGCCAAGGCGTTCAAGAAGTTCGGTGCGGATCACAAGGCACTCGTGATCAAGGGCGGCAACATGGACGGCAACCCGCTGTCCGCAGCCCAGGTTGAGGCTATCGCCGACCTGGACAACCGCGAGACCACCCTGGCCAAGCTGGCCGGCGCCATGCAGGGCTCCCTCAGCAAGGCTGCGGCTCTCTTCAACGCTCCGGCGTCCCAGGTTGCTCGGCTTTCCGCCGCGCTCCAGGAGAAGAAGGCAGCCTAACCCTCCGAGGGTCAGCTGCAGGTGTGCTCACACGGTGCACACCACCACCAATCGTTACACCCCTGTACCCCGCAGGACGTGATCAGCGTCAGCGGGACAAAGAAAGGAAGCCACCATGGCTAAGTTCACCAACGACGAACTCCTCGAGGCCTTCAAGGAGATGACCCTGATCGAGCTCTCTGAGTTCGTCAAGCTGTTCGAGGAGACCATCGACGTCACCGCTGCTGCTCCGGCCGCCGTCGCCGCCGCTCAGGCTGCTGAGGGCGCTGCCCCGGCCGAGGAGAAGGACGAGTTCGACGTCGTCCTCGAGGACGCCGGCGCCAAGAATAT
>DXGC01000042.1 GCA_019114135.1 Candidatus Corynebacterium avicola | reverse complement strand
TCTGATCCCCACGGTGGTCGCGGCGTACCTGGACCTCTTCATCGTCTGGGCCGGCACCGTGGTCTACATGCACTACGGCATGGGCGCCTCCGGTCTGACCGCGGTGTGCCTGTGGGCTTTCCCGATCGTCATCGTCGCCGGGACGCTGTCCTGCCTCTTCCCGGTCCTCGTGAAGTGGCTGGTGGTCGGACGCTTCTCCTCGGGCGAGCGCACCTTGTTCTCCACCTTCGTGTGGCGCAGCGAGCTGGTTGACGTCATCGCCGAGATGCTCGCCGTCCCCTCGCTGATCCGGATGTCCCTGGGCTCGCCGCTCTACAACTGGTGGGCCCGTCTGATGGGCACCCGCATCGGCCGCGGCGTGTGGTGCGAGACCTGGTGGCTTCCGGAGTTCGACCTGATCAGCATCGGGGACGGTGCCACCGTCAACCGCGGCACCGTACTGCAGACCCACCTCTTCCACGACCGGGTGATGTCCCTGGAGGGCGTGCACGTCGGCGACGGCGCCACGCTGGGCCCGAACAGTTTCATGCTGCCCGGTTCCTCCCTCGGGGACCGCTCCACGGTCCGCCCCGGTTCCCTGGTGCTCCGCCAGGACTCCCTGCCCGCTGACTCGGTGTGGGTCGGTAACCCCGTCGCACCGACCCTGACTCCGACACCCCAGGACGTCCCATGACCATCCACGACCAGAACACCGCGCGTCCTGCGCCAGGACCCGCGGCGGTGCGTCCCATCTGGGACGGCGAGAACAGCATCGACCCGGCGTCCTACACCCCACCGCCGCCACCGGAACCCGCCCCGACCCCGGGCCGGTGGACGAAAGCCGCGGCCTTCGGTCCCCTCGGTGACACCCGCCGACTGGTCGGCCTCGACTGCGCCCGCGGCGTGGCCCTGCTCGGCATGGTCGCCGTGCACTCGCTACCGGCGTACAACGAGTACACCGGTGCGCCGACGATCATCTGGAGACTCTTCGCCGGGCACTCCGCGGTGCTCTTCGCCGTGCTCACCGGTGTGACGATCGCGCTGATCACCGGCGCCAACAACCCGAAGACGGGACGCTCCCTGCTGCGCGCCCGGTGGTCGCTGACGGTGCGCGCCCTGGTGATCCTGCTGCTCGGGCTGACCATGGGCTTCGTGGACATCCCCGTGTACAACATCCTCCCCTACTACGGGTTGATGTTCCTCCTCGCGGTCCCGCTGACCGGCCTGCGGATCCGTTCGCTGGTGGCGGTGGCGGTGTCCCTGCTGGTACTGGGGCCGGTGGTGATCCGGGTGGTCACGGCGTGGAACGGTTTCACCACCGTGACCAACCCCTCCTTCGCCGACGTGGTCTCGATGCCCACCGATGTCCTGATCACCCTGTTCGTCGGCGGTACCTACCCGGTCGTCACCTGGTTCGCCTTCGTCTGCCTGGGCATGGCGGTCGCGCGGTTGAACCTGCGATGGCTGATGACCCAGGCGCGCCTGGTCGTCGTCGGTGTCGGCGTCGCGTTGGTCGGGTACCTGACGTCCTCCCTGCTCATCGACTTCGCCGGCGGTTTCGAGCAGCTGTACCTGCACAGCGACGGTCTGGAGGCCGAGGACATCGGCGACATCCTGGCCTACGGTCCGGAGGGTCAGCTCCCCACCGGCACGAACTGGTGGTTCGCGGTGGCCGGGCCGCACACGAACATGCCGCTGTGGATCCTCGCCGCCGCCGGTGTCGCGCTGATGGTCATCGGGGTGTTCCTGGTGGTCTCCCGGATCGTGACGACGTCGCTCACCCCGCTGGCTGCCTCGGGTTCCATGACGCTGACCCTGTACACCGGCCACCTGCTCTTCCTCGCTTTCTTCTGGGACGACATGTGGGACCGACCGGTGCTCTGGTTCTCCGCCCAGGTCGTGGGGCTGGTGTCCTTCGCCACGGCCTGGCACCTGGCCCACGGGCGCGGCCCGCTCGAGGAGGTCATCTCCCGGACGTGCCGACGGATCAGCCGGGCGATCGTGCGTGACGAAAAGGTCTCCCGATGACACGCCACATCATCCGCATCACCGCCAGCCTGTCCGTCGGCGCCCTTGTCCTGGGCCTGGCCGCCTGTGGGTCCCCCGTCGGGCGAGGCGAGAACCCCGGTGGTTTCCGTCCCCACCCACCGCGGGATGAACCCACGCCGACGTCCGAGACGGTCGAAGAGACTGAGCCGGAAAGCGAGACCACCACCGAACTCCCCACCACCCTCTCCCTCGACGGCCGGGATGTCTCCCTGACCGGCCCGGACAGCGTCCTGGACTTCGGCGAGCCCGCGACGGTCGCCACCACCGACCAACTGGGCCGGTACCTGGTGTGGCAGGTGACCGTGCATGATGCGGTGCTGCGCTCAGCGGAGGACGTCCCGCTGCTCGACGACTCGGAGAAGGACGGCATCGACCAGTTCCGCTGCTACGCCTTCGACATCGCTTTCCTCGGGTCAGCACCAACGGACTCCGACGATCCCACCCTCCTCGCCGGGACCCCGGACGCGGCCCGTACCCCGGTTGTCCCGCCGCAGTTACTGCCCACGGGGCCCGATGGAACGGACATCCGGCATGTCACCGGCAGCGCCGACGTCGGCTGCGGCATCCCCGCGTCCAACCGCCTGCCTGTCTCACAGCAGCAACTGATCCCCGGGCACGACTACGCCCGGGGCATCCTCGCCCCGGACGGCATGGCTGGCCTTTCCCCCGACGGCGCCAGGTACGCCGCCGAGGACGGGTCGTCGGTGTATTGGAATTGACCCCGGTTACTGCATCGCGCGCTCGATGATCTCCAGCGCGGCGACGGAGTCCGCCGGGTCGACGGGTGCGTCACCCTCACCGCGGATGGCCTGGGCGACCTTCCGGTAGTAGTCGGCGTAGTCGCCGTCTTCCGTGGGGTAGGCCTGTCCCTTTTCACCGGTGTAGATCTGTCCCCACTCGGCCTCTGGCGTGGTGCCGAATCCCTCTTCGGTCGGGCTGGCGCCACCGCGCAGCGCGGCCTCCTGGCCGTCGATGCCCGGGCACTCGTAACCACCCTGCGAGCCAAGCAGCCGGAACCGCGGGGCCGGCCCCGGTGCGACGGCACTCATCCACAGGTGCGAGAGCACCCCGGACTCGTGACGCAGGGCAAGGAAGACATCGTCTTCCGCCTGCACGAACTCCCGCCGGGTCTCGACCTCGGAGTAGACGTCGGCGACCGGGCCGAAGAGCTGCAACGCCTGGTCGATGAGGTGACTGCCCAGGTCGAAGAGGATGCCACCGCCCTGTTCATGGGTGCTGTCGGTCTTCCATGACTGGTCGGCCTGCGGACGCCACTTCTCGAACCTTGACTCGAAGCGCCGGATCTCGCCGAGCTCGCCGGAGTCCAGCAGCTTCCGCAGGGTGAGGAAGTCCCCGTCCCACCGTCGGTTCTGGAAGACGGTGAGCATCAGCCCCTTGGACTGCGCCTTCTCGATCAGCGCACGGCCCGTCTCGGAGGTCACCGCGAAAGGCTTGTCCACGACGACGTGCTTGCCGGCGTCGAGCGCAGCCTCCGCATGTGCCTCGTGGGCGGAGCTGGGCGTACCGATGACGACAAGGTCGACGTCCTCGGCACTCCAGACCTCCTCGACGGAGTCCAGGAGTCGGACGTCCGGGAACAGCTCCCTCGCAGCGTCCTGCCGCTCCGGGTTGGACGTCACCACGGCCGTGACATCGAAACTCGGGTCGGCGGCGAGGAAGGGGGCGTGGAAGTAGCGTCCGGAAAGTCCGAAGCCGAGGATGGCGGCGCGAATGGGTGCAGGTGAGGTCATAGCGTCCACACTACTGACGGGCGGCCCAGCCCAGCAGACGCTCGGCGAGGAGGTCGGGGAAGCCTTCCGCACTGCGCAGGACAACCCGTACCGTCGCACCGTCGACATCGATGTCGTACTCGCCATTGGCGGGACGCTGGTGCCGCAGGTCGCAGATGGTCTGCCCGCGTCCCGGACCGTAGGTGTCGTCGACGACGACCGGCACCCGCGGGCCGCTGGCGATCTCCACCTCACCGAGGTCGATCGCCGCGGCGAGAGGGTCGTGCAGGGCACAGCACACGCGCCCGTAGATGTCGGTGTAGAACGCCGAGTAGAAGTGCAGCATCTCCCCGACCGCGGAGATGAGCGGGGAGTCGGACTCCGTCAGTGCATCGATGTGGGACTTCTCGAAGGCGTTCTCCATCGTGGTGTCCAGCGGGACGAGGGTCACCGGCCACCCCGCGGAGAGGACGCGTTCGGCAGCCTCAGGATCATTGACGATGTTCGCCTCCGCCGCCGCAGTGATGTTGCCCGGAACCATCGCCGCGCCGCCCATGATGGTCACCTGCGCCACCCTCGTGATCAGCGACGGATCACGTTCCAGAGCGATTGCGAGGTTGGTCAGCGGTCCGATGGCGATGAGGTGCAGCTCTCCATCGTGCTCGTGGGACAGACGGATCAGCAGGTCGACGGCGTCCGTATCGGACGCAACGGCCGCGTTGGCCTGCACCTCGGGCAGCAGGCGCTCGCGGACACCACCGACACCGTCCTCACCGTGGACCGCCACCGTGCCGCCGGCGAACGTACCGACGAGCGGGTCGGACGCTCCGACGGCCACCGGGATATCCCCGCGCGACGTCATCGCGAGGAGCCGCCGGGTGTTCTCCGCACCGCTGGCGGCGCTGGTGTTGCCGTGGACAGTACCGACGCCGACCAGGTCAGCGTTGGGAGCGGCCAGCAGATACGCCAGGGCGAGGGCGTCGTCGATTCCGGTGTCGCAGTCGAGGAAGACCGGGACGGTTGAAGTGGCAGTGTCGGTCATGTGTTCCTTCTCCGTTCTGTTGTCGGGAACCATCGTATCCACCTCCCCTCCGAGGGCCGTCTCCGCCCGTAGAACCTCCTGTTGCCATTCGAACATATTCTCGGTACTATTGCAAGTGAACATAACGGAGCGGGACACCACAACATCAAGACAGCACACTTCAGGGGACCAGGACGATGACCACAGCCATAGGCGGAGCACCAGGCACACCGAAGCCAGAAGATCAGGACGAACCGCCTGCAGAGATCGATATTAAGAGGGATTCCATCACTCCCGTCAGCCCGGACAACACCTCCTCCCCCTACTGCTCACAGATCGCGGACCTCGGGGAAGTCACCGGCACTGAACTGCCGATGGAGGGCGACCCGACTGCGGACGATGCCCTCGAACCATGCGACTACTCATTCGAGAACGGTCCGACGCCCACCACCGTCGGATACTGGGCCGTGACCGGTGACGGCGAACTCCAGAAGGCACGGGTCACCATCAACAAGACAGACCTGACCATCGCCCGGACGGTCACTCCGGATCCTGACGACGAGGTCTCCCGCATCGCCCGGCGGCTGGCGTCCGCCCTCGCCATCCCCCAGGCCAAGGCGATCACCTACTGCGACATCGGCACCATGCTCTCCAAGTTCCCGCGGCTGCGCCCGCTCCTCGAGGTCGGCGCCTTCTCCTTCGAGCACCTCCGGGCTCTCGCCGATTGCCTGTTCGGAGTCACCGACGATCATCGCCACGAGGTCGAGGACGCAGTCGCCGGCTTACTCAGCCCCGACCGACCTTCCCAGGCGGTTCCCGGAGTCCGAACGCTACGCCGGAAGCTCACCGAGATCGTCGACCGCTTTCAACCCGAGGCCCGGCCGGTGGATCCGGAAGAACTCGGGATGGATCCTCCCCCACCCCAGGCACAGATGTGCTTCGACGTGGACACCCGGTCCCCGGAGCGCACGGTCTTCCACATCACGATGCCCACCGATGAGGGCATCGGATTCCTGCGCATCGTCGATGCCGTGGCGGAAGCGCACAACACCACCCGGTCGAAGGCGTTGGCCGAGCTGGTGCACGGTCAAGCACGCGACGTCGCCGTGACGTTGAACTGCTACCGGAACCTCGACACCACAGAGACGCACCTGGAGTCCACCGGCCTCGACCGCATTGCCACCGAGCGGTGGCTCGCCCGGGTCACCGACCTGTGCATCGCCGGTCACAGCGAGATCGAGGGCTACCAGAACAGCGACCACCAACGAGCAACCGTCACCGGTGTCGACGGCACCTGCCGCTTCCCCGGATGCGACGCTCCCGCCGCTACCGCCCAGATCGACCACGTCGCCAAGTACGACGGTGGCGGCAAGACAGCCACCTGGGCGGAGCAGTCATTGTGCCCTGCCTGCCACAGCCTCAAGACCCGTGGCCTGTGGGACGTCACCCGGAACCCGGACGGTTCCTGCTGGTGGACAAGCATCGAGGACGGACATGTGGTCGTGGACAAACCCACCGGACCGTTGGCCGATGCCTGCCTGACCTTCGACAAGCGCCTTCACCGCAGGAGGAAGACACTGGCCGAGCACAACACCCTCCGACTCGAACACCTGGAGAAGACCCGGGCAGCGGCGGAAGCGGCAGAGGCAACGGAGGTGGTGCCCTTCTAGAGGTCTTGCCCTCCTTATCTACAGCCCCTCGCCGGACGGCGACACCAGGATCTTCACCGCGGTTTCGTTGCGGTTGATCAGGGTGTCGAAGCCCTCGTCGACCAGTCCGTCCAGACCGATCTTGCCGGTGATGAACGGCTTCAGGTCGATCTTCCCGGACTCCACCAGCGCAATCGTCGCCGGGTGCGAGTTCACGTACCCGATGGTGCCGCGGAGGTCGATCTCCTTCATCACGAGCTTGTGGATGTCGAAGTCCGACCGGTGACCCCAGATCGACACGACGACCAGCACACCGGTGGGACGCAGTGCGTCCATCAGCGTGTCCAGCACGACCTGGACCGAGGTGCACTCGAAGGCGACGTCGGCACCGACGCCATCGGTGAGTTTCTTGACCTCATCGACGACATCCACCTCCGCCGGGTTCAGCGCCACGTCCGCCACCCCGGAGTCCAGGGCCTTCTGCCGACGCAACTCCGACAGCTCAGAGACGACAACCTTCACGCCCCAGGCCTTCAGCACCGCGGCGGTCAGCAGGCCGATCGGGCCTGCGCCACCGATGACCGCAGTCTTCCCGGCGGCGTTGGCCTCCGTCAGACCGGAACGCTCCACCGCGTGGTAGCCCACCGACAGCGGCTCGATCAGCGCAGCCTCATCCAGCGGGACCGATTCATCGACCTTGTGCACCCAGCGTCGACGCACCACCACATTCTCCGAGAGCCCTCCACCACGGCCGGCGAGACCGATGAAGTTCATGTTCTCCGACAGGTGGTAGGTGGTGCTGTCCGGGCCGGTGTCGACGTCATCGCCGATGATGTACGGCTCCACGACCACATGGTCGCCGACGGCCAGATCGTCCACCCCTTCACCGAGCTCGGCGACGACGCCGGAGAACTCGTGCCCGAGGGTGATCGGCGCGGTCTCGCCCGAGATCGGGTGGGCGGCTTCGCAGGTCGGGCAGAAGATCGGCCCGTCCAGGTATTCGTGCAGGTCCGTGCCGCAGATGCCGCACCAGGCGACGTCGATGCGCACCGTGCCGGGCTCGAGCGACTGCTGGTCGATGTCCTCCACACGGATGTCCTTGTTCCCGTAGTAGCGTGCTGCCTTCATGGATGGTCAACCCTTTCACTGGTCATGTGGTGAGGTCGGACCACAGTTCCGGTACGTTGCGATCCGATACTTTCCCAGCCTAGCCAGCGGCAGAGGGCCGGGTCAGTACGGTTACCCCCCGGTTTCGCCATTGACCCCAGCGAGGCTCAGTACGGACGCTGCGGTCCATCTCCCACACGAGAACCTCGGCGTCCCCGCCATCCCCGTGCCCACTGATCCTGACTGCCCCGTCGTCGCTGAGGCGGGCCGCGTCGCCCTCCTGCAGGACGTCGCTCCCAGACTCACTGTCGATGTCCACCTCTCCCTTCACAACGAAGATGTGCTGGTAGGCGGACGGAGCTGTCACCACCGACTTACCAGCGACGAGCCGGGCAGCCCTGAGGCGGGCACCGGCCGTGTGGATGGACAAAGGCGCGGCTCCGTCAGCACCATCACCGTCGACGACCGTCACCAGACCACCGGCGTCCAGGGCTTCATTGAGGTCGGCTGTCGAGTGGGCAGGTTGGAGCCCCTCGGCATCGGTGGGCAACCACATCTGGATCACCCGCAGCACGTCACGCCCGGTCGAACCAACGGCGTTGACCTCGGCATGTCTGATTCCGGAACCGGCGGTGATCGCCTCGACCTGTCCGGCGGACAGAGTCATCTCCGACCCAGACGAGTCACGGTGACGGAGAGTTCCATCGACGATCCAAGTGACGATCTCCGTGTCGGAGTGCTGGTGCATGTCGAATCCCTCACCCGGCTCCACGAGATCGTCATTGTGGATCAGCAGCAGCCCGAACGCATAGTCGGTCATGCGGGTCGATCCGGTCGCCGGGAACGACTGTCGCGAACGGATGTCATTGCCAGGCCACAAGGTACGGTCTTCGGACCTGATGACGTTCATCGAGCACCTCCCGGCGGATGACCCGAACCGATCGACACCCGGTTGTAGGAGTTGATCAGGATGATCGCCCATTCCAGCGCCGACACCTGCTCCTCAGTGAATACCTCGGACGCACCGGCCACGGCATCGGCCGTCCCTTCCACCGAAGTCAGCGCCTCGGCGAGTTCCAGAGCTGCGAACTGCTCCACAGTGAACACTCCCGCTGACCCCGTTTCCCGGATCTCCCGCCAGCTCGGCAGCAGATCAAGCACCCGCTGCTCCACGCCGGCCTTCCTGGCCGCCGGAACGTGGACGCTCAGACACGTCGGGCACCCGTTGATCTGCGACACCCTGACATTGACCAGCTCAATCAGCGATACCGGCAGGCCGACCTCGCCGTACACCGTGCGTGCGGCCATGACCGCACCGTTCATCGCCTTGTAGACGCCAGGATGAACCTTGTCGATGTAGGGACGCCGTGGCACCTGAGTCATTTGTTCTCCTCCACCCATCCGTAGACCTCGCTCGTGGGAGCCGACACGGGACCGTCGAGCCCCTTCTTCTCGATATATGACTTCACGTACGGACACGCCGGAACCACGGTCAGTCCCTGCGCAAACGTCTCCGCGAGCGCCTCCCTGACCAGCACGCCAGCAAGTCCGCGACCCGAGAAGTCGTCACCGACCTCGGTGTGGTGGAAGATCCGCTGGTCAACACCCTCGTAAGCACGGTCGAGGAAGAAGGCCGCCCCGACCCACGCCTCGCGGCCCTCGACGTAGATGCCGTAGGCGTCGCCCCCAGGTGTCAGTCGGACCTCAACGGGTGCGCCAGCCTTGTCGGTCAATGTACTCATGGTCGTCTCCTTCGGTAAGGGTCGTCTCCGGGCCGGGCGACCGGTCCGGGGTTCGTGCGCGGACGGAGCACCGTCGGTGGCATCGTCGGCGCCGGGAGCCAGGACTCACCGTCCGGATCGTGACCGCGGTATCCCGACACCGCACCGAACTGTTCGTTGTCGTCACCGCCTGCCGCATTCCACGCGGCACGGAAACGCCGGATCTCGGCGTCGTCGCGTCCGATGAAGTTCCACCACATCACCACCTCCTCCTTGAAGGGCTCCCCTCCCAACAGAATGAGACGCGCAGGCGCATCCCCGGTGTTCACGACGTGGAGGCTGTCGGCGCCGGTGCCGGTGTAGGCGAGCTCGGTGCGTCCCACCCGCACTCCCTCCACGGCGACCTCACCGGTGTCGACGAGGACGCCGTGTTCGAAGGACGTGTCGAGCGCGATCTCCAACGCGGCCGCAGGTTCCAACCGGATCTCGGCTCCGAGCAGGGGCGTGAAGGTGTCCACCGGTGAGGTGTCCCCCATCAGGGAACCGATGAACACCAGCGCGTTGCCTCCCGGAAAGGTGACCGGGTCAGGAGCGTGGTGATCGAAGCGCCGGCCACCGTGGCGGGCACTGTCCGGCAGGACGGTCCACAGCTGGACGCCGTGGAGGATGCCGGTGTCCTCGGTGGAGACCTCCGAATGACAGATACCGCCACCGGCGGTCATCAGGTTGACCTCGCCGGGACGGACGACCTCGTGGACCCCTAAGGAGTCGTTGTGCCGGATGTTCCCCTCGAACAACCAGGTCACCGTCTGCAGGCCGGTGTGGGGGTGCGGCGCCACGTCCATGCCACCGTCAGATGCGACCCGGTTGGGGCCGAAGTGGTCGATGAAACACCAGGCACCGATGAGGCTGCGTCGCCGTTGCGGCAGCGTACGGTGCACGGTCATCGCCCGCGGCCCGCCGAGTGGGACGTCACGGGCGGTGATGATCTCGACTGGCACATCTGTGGCGGCGGTCATGCCGCAAGTATATGACGCATCAACTAGTTTGTCGACAACAGCGGCAGCAGCTGATCGCCCTGACGCACGATCTCACGCTCGTAGGGGGTGTCGGAGAGGATGAAGTGGTCGATCCCGAGGTCCCGGTATTTGTTCAGGGCATCTGCAACGTCCTGGGGCGAACCTACCAGCCAGGTCGTCCCCGCCCCGGCGGTACCGACGGTGCCCGGCGCGGTGTAGAGGTTGTCGTCCAGCACCTCCCCACGCTCGGCGAGCTCGGCACCCATCGTCTCGGCATCCCGCCACGCCTCCTCCGCGGCGTCACGGACGAAGGTGGTGATCCGCAGACCGAACTGGAGCGGGGCATGCTCGCGCCCCAGGGTCTGCTCCAGGGTACGAAGCCGGTCGATGCGTTCGGCGATCTGTTCCCGAGGCTCGCCCCAGAAGAGTTGGACGTCCGCCTCGGTGGCGGCGACCTCCTCGCCCGCCGAGGAGGCGCCCCCGAAGTAGAGCGGCGGATGCATCCTGCCGTCCTCCCCACCGATCCGGGGCACCACCGTGGAGTTCTCCAACTGGTAGTACTGCCCGCGGTAGGTCACATTCTCCTCGGTCCACAACTGGCGCAGCAGCTAGAGGAACTCACGGGTACAGGCGTAGCGCTCCGGCTGGTCCAGATTGGTGTCGCCGTAGGCCCCAAGGTCGTCCTTCCCGGAGACGTTGTTCACCTTCACCCACCCGCCGGTGAGGTGGTCGAGGTCTGCGCGGCGAGGACGGCGGCCACGGTGAAGGTGTCCGGGCGTCCCCACCCGGTGCCGAGCATTGCGCCACCCCAGCCGTGGTCCTCCAGCAGCCGGGCCTGGTGTGTCAGCGTCTCCAGGCTGTTGTGGTCGGCGCCGGCGTTGTCACCACGGTGACCAAGCTCGTTCTGATTCGGGATGTACCACAGGTTCTCGGTCATGCACCGGAACCTGGTGGGCGGCGGGCATCCGGTCGCCCCGTCCGCTCCGCGTGAAATCAACTCACACGAAGACGTTGACCAGCAGCGTGCCGCCCAGGCCGAGCAGGCCGAGCACGGTGGTGTAGGAGGTGCGGGTCTTGATGGCCTCGATGACCGACAGATTGAAGTACTCCTTGAAGAGCCAGAAGCCGGGGTCGTTGACGTGGCTGAAGGCGATGGAACCGCAGGAGGTGGCCAGCACCATGATCTCTGGGGGCACACCGCTCGCTGCGGCAAGCGGGGCGGCGATACCGGCTGCGGTGAGGACCGCCACCGTCGCCGACCCCAGGGCGAGACGCATGAAGGCGGCGATGACCCACACCAGGATGATCGGGTTCATGCTCCAGCTCTGGGTGAGTTCCGCGATGTAGTCGGCGATACCTGCCGCAGTGAGGACCTCTGCGAAAGCGCCGCCGGCACCGATGACCATGATGATCATGGCCATGCCACGGGCGGACTCGCTCATGGACTTGCCGACCTCGGTCAGGCTGATGCCGTTCATCGGGCCGAAGACCACGACGGCGACCAGCAGGGTCAGCAGCAGCGCCACCTCCGGCGCACCGATGAAGGAGAATACCCGGGTGACCATGGCCTCCTCGTCGACGAACATCTTGATCATCTCGGCGCCACCGATGAGGATCACCGGGAGGACGGCGACGGCGATGGAGGTGAACGTCGCGGGCATCTCGTCCTCGGCGAACTCCTTCTCACTGACCAGCCCCTTGGGGATGGACGGGTTCATCTTCTTCACGAAGCTCAGCCGCGGCCACAGCATCGCGATGAGGACACCGACCGGGATCGCGATGAACAGGCCGTAGACCAGGGTCAGTCCCACCGATGCACCGTAGGTTCCGGCGGCGGCCACCGGCCCCGGGGACGGCGGCAGGAAGGAGTGCATCGTGGACAGGGTGATGGACATCGGCAGGCCGACCCACAGCAGGTTCGACTTCGTCGCCTGCACCAGGGTGAAGGCGACGGGCACGATGATGACGAAGGCGGTCTCGTAGAACATCGTCAGACCGATGAGGACCGAGGTGAGGACCATTGCCCACTGCACCCGCTTCACACCGAAGGCCTCGACGATCTTCATCGCCATGCGCTGGGCAGCACCGGCGTCGCCCATGACGCGCCCGATCATCGCACCGAGGCCGATCACCATGAGGGTGCTCCCGAGCTGGCCGCCGACGCCCTCGGCGATGATGTCCGGAATGGCACTCACGCCAGCGCTCTCACCGTCGACGGTGAGATCCCCCTTGGCGACCGCCCACAGTGCGACGCCACCGGCAACCAACAGCAGTGAGACGAAACCGTTGAGTTTGAACTTCGTCATCAGTAACAGCAGCAGCGCGACGGCAACCGCAACTTCGATCAAGGGCATGGAGACTCCTTTGTCGGCGGGCAGTCTCCGGGGGTCAGCGGAGACTTCTCAGTGGTGCGACGCCCAACACATCGTTGAACGATAGTGCTTTCGGTCACTGAAATTGGATCGTAAAGTCCCGCGTACGATATTGTCCAAGACCTACTTTGAATTGTTTGATACCCCAGAAGCATTGACAGGAGACAGCACATGTTCAGCCTCGATCAGCTCCGCTGCTTCATCGCCGTCGCCGAGAATCTTCATTTCGGACGCGCCGCCCAACAGCTGTCCATGACGCAGCCACCGCTGAGTCGACAGATCCAGAAGCTGGAGAAGCAGGTCGGCACCCGACTGCTGGAACGGGACAACCGGACCGTCACCGTAACCCCCGCCGGCGAGGTCTTCCTCCGCGAGGCCCGCAGCATCATCGCCTCGACCGAACAGGCCGGCCAGCGTGCCCGCATGATGGGTCAGGGCAAGTCCGGCCAACTCGTCATCGGACACACCGCAGCCTCGGGTGTGCAGATCCTCGGCGACGTCCTCCAGCGACTCAACCACTCGATGCCGGAGGTCGCCGTCGACCTGGTGGAGACCGTCTCCCGGGAGCAGGTCAACATGCTGGAGGCCGGGCACCTGGACATCGGCTTCGGACGCCTCACCGAGGACGTCGAGGAGGTGACTGCGATCCCCTTCCACCGCGAACGTCTCGTCCTCGCGGCCCCGGAGGACCATCCACTGATCACCACGTCCGCCCCGCTGCACCGCGCCGACATCCACGGCGAGCCCCTGTTGATGCACTCCCCCGTCAAGGCGCGGTACTTCTACGACCTCATCGTGAAAAACTTCGACATTGACCACGCCGCGGTGACCTACCAGCTGAGCCAGATCTCGACGATGGTCAGTCTGGTGGGCTTCGGCCACGGCATCGCCCTGGTGCCGGAGTCCACGGCGAGGCGGGGTCACGCCGGGGTCGCCTTCCGGCCCTTCGACGACCTCAGCACACCTGTCGCGGAGATCAGCCTGATGTCCCGGACGAACAACGACAACCCGGCCGCGCGGCGCGCCCTGATGATGCTCAACACCGTCGCCCCCACCCAGTCGATGTCCTGAAGGTATCACTAGATACTTAACAAGTCTTGGACGGACATGGTGGGCGTCTCATAGTGTGACTTCAAGGAACAAGATCACACTTCAGAGGAGACGCACATGGCTCGCTACCAACCACAGGAACTGGCCACCCAGCTCAAGGACGGCCTGCTGTCCTTCCCGGTGACCGCGTTCGACGCCAACCACGAGATCGACGCCGCCGCCTACCAGAAGCACGTCGAGTGGCAGTCCAGCTTCGGAGTCGCCGGCCTCTTCGCCGCCGGCGGCACCGGTGAGGGCTTCAGCCTCACCCCGCAGGAGAACCACGACGTGGTCAGCCTGGCCGTCGAGGCCTCCTCCCCCGAGGTCCCGGTCCTGGGATCCGCCGGTGGCCCGCTGAAGCAGGCCATCGAGCTGGCCCAGGGGGCGGAGAAGGCCGGCGCCGAGGGCATCCTCGTCCTGCCGCCGTACCTCACCGAGGGCACCCAGGAAGGCCTCTTCCAGTACGTCTCCGCCATCGCGGCGTCCACGTCCCTGGCCGTCATCCTCTATGACCGGGCCAACGCCCACTACTCCGCAGAGACCGTCGCCCGCCTGGCCGAGGCCCACGAGAACTTCGTCGGCTACAAGGACAGCCGCGGCAACATCGAGCACCTCGCGCGGGTAACCTCGCTCAACGGCGACCGCCTGTTCTACCTCGGTGGCCTGCCCACCGCGGAGACCTTCGCACTGCCCCTGCTGCAGATGGGTGTGAGCACCTACTCCTCGGCGATGTACAACTTCGCCCCGGAGTTCGCGCTGCAGTTCTACGCCGACGTGCGTGCCAAGGACACCGCCGCAGTCAACGAGAAGCTGAAGCGTTTCGTCCTGCCGTACATCGCCATCCGCGACCGGGCCGCCGGATACGGCGTCTCCATCGTCAAGGCAGGCCTGGAGGCCGTCGGACGTGGCGTCGGCGGCGTGCGGCCGCCGCTGCAGAACCTCACCGAGACCGACCTCGCCGACCTCAAGCAGTTGATCGACGCCGCCGGCGTCGCATCCGCCTAACAACGGAAAGGGACAATCATGACTGACACCACTCTTCAGGGCCGCTCCCTGATCGCCGGAAACTGGACCGACGGGACCAACGGCAGCGTCACCGCCGTGAACCCCGCCACCGAGGAGAACCTGGCCCCGGACTACTCCCTGGTCAGCTCCGAGCAGCTGCAGGAGGCCACGGCCGCCGCGTCGGAGGCCTTCGAGACCTACTCCGTGCTCGAGCCCTCCGCCCGCGCCGACTTCCTGGAGAGCGTCGCCGACGCTATCGAGGCCCGCCGCGAGGCCATCGTCGAGCGCGCCCACCAGGAGACCGGCCTGCCGGACGCCCGCCTGAACGGTGAGACCTCCCGTACCGCCAACCAGCTCCGCCTGTTCGCTGGCGTTCTTCGTGACGGCTACTTCCACCAGGCCAGCATCACCCCGGCGCTGCCGGACCGTGCGCCGGCTCCGCGCCCCGACCTGCGTCAGCGCGCCATCCCGCTGGGCCCGGTGGGTGTCTTCGGCGCCAGCAACTTCCCGCTGGCCTTCTCCACCGCCGGTGGAGACACCGCCTCCGCCCTGGCCGCCGGCTGCCCGGTGGTCTTCAAGGCGCACAACGCCCACCCGGGCACCAGCGAGATCGTCGCCTCCGCCATCGACGAGGCCATCAAGAAGCACGACCTGCACCCCGGCGTCTTCAGCCTCATCTACGGCCGTGGCTCCCAGATCGGCCAGGAGCTCACCGCCGACCCGCGGATCACCGCCGTCGGCTTCACCGGCTCCCGCACTGCCGGTGTGTCCATCACCAAGACCGCCCAGGCCCGTGAGGTGCCGATCCCGGTGTACGCCGAGATGAGCTCCATCAACCCGGTCTTCGTCCTGCCCGGCGCCGTCGCCACCGAGGACGCAGCCCAGGCACTGGCCGAAGCCTACGTCGGCTCGGTCACCGGCTCCTCCGGACAGCTCTGCACCCAGCCCGGGCTGCTGTTCCTGCCGCGCACCGGCGCTGCGGACGCCTTCCTGGACCGTGCCAGCGAGCTGATCGCCGAGTCCACCGGCCAGACGATGCTCACCCCGGGGATCGCCGCGTCCTGGAACGAGGGTGCCGACGCCCTGTCGCAGCGTCCCGGGGTCGAGACCCTGGCCAAGGGAACCGACGGTGAGGGCGCCAACGCCCCCGGCCCGGTTCTCTTCACCAGCGACATCGCCACCCTGTCCTCGGACGAGGCACTTCAGGCCGAGATCTTCGGCGCCGCCTCGCTGGTCATCCGCTACGACGATGTATCCGAGCTCACCGACGCCGTCGCGCTGCTCGAGGGCCAGCTCACCGCCACCTTCCAGGCGGACGCCGCTGACGCCGACGACGCCGCCGCGGTCCAGGCACTCCTCCCCCGCGTCGAGCGCCTCGCCGGACGCATCCTCTTCGGTGGCTGGCCCACCGGTGTCGAGGTCGGACACGTCATGGTCCACGGCGGTCCCTTCCCGTCGACCTCCGACTCCCGCACCACCTCGGTCGGCGCCCGCGCCATCGAGCGCTTCCTGCGCACCGTGGCTTACCAGGGCTTCCCCGAGGAGCTGCGTCCGGCACCGCTGGCCGAAGCCAACCCCTACAGCATCCCGCGCCTGGTCGAGGGCCACTACACCGAGGAGAACCTCTGATGTCCACCTCCAGCCAGCCCACCGTCCAGTCGGTGGAGGTCGTGCCGGTCGCCGGCCACGACTCCATGCTGCTGAACCTCTCCGGCGCCCACGCCCCGTTCTTCACCCGCAACATCGTGCTGGTCACCGACAGCGACGGACGCGTCGGCCTGGGCGAGGTCCCCGGCGGTGAGCCGATCCGCGCCACCCTCGAGGACGCCGGGAAGCTGCTCGTCGGCCAGCCGGTCGCCCGCTACCGCAGCCTACTGTCCGGTATCTCGCGTCGCTTCTCCGACCGCGACGCCGGTGGCCGCGGTGACCAGACCTTCGACCAGCGCATCACCATTCACGCGGTGGCTGCACTGGAGTCCGCACTGCTCGATCTGCACGGCCAGTTCCTCGACGTCCCGGTCGCCGAGCTGCTCGGCGACGGCGTCCAGCGCGACGCGGTGCCGATGCTCGGCTACCTCTTTTTCGTCGGCGACAGCGGCAAGACCGACCTGCCCTACCGTCGTCAGGACGACGCCACCGGCTGGGACAAGATCCGTCACCACGAGGCGATGACCCCGGAGTCCGTGGTCGCCCTCGCCCAGGCGGCCCGGGAGAAGTACGGCTTCAAGGACTTCAAGCTCAAGGGCGGCGTGCTCGCCGGCGAGCAGGAGGTCGAGACCGTCAAGGCGCTGGCTGCGGAGTTCCCCGACGCCCGGATCACCCTGGACCCCAACGGTGGCTGGCTGCTGGAGGACGCGATCCGGTACGGCCGTGAGATGACCGGACACGTCGCATACGCCGAAGACCCCTGCGGTGCGGAGGGCAAGTTCTCCAACCGCGAGGTCATGGCGGAGTTCCGCCGGGCCACCGGCCTGCGGACGGCGACGAACATGGTCGCCACCGACTGGCGCGAGATGGCGCACGCCATCCGCGAGGCTGCGGTGGACATCCCGCTGGCTGACCCGCACTTCTGGACCCTCTCGGGTTCGGTGCGTGTCGCCCAGCTGTGCCATGAGTTCGGGTTGACCTGGGGTTCGCACTCCAACAACCACTTCGACATCTCCCTGGCGATGTTCACCCACGTCGGCGCTGCTGCACCGGGTGAGATCACCGCCCTGGACACCCACTGGATCTGGCAGGACGGTCAGGACCTGACCAACGATGCCCCGGTCATCCGCGACGGTGAGGTCGCGCTGCCGGACAAGCCCGGTCTGGGTGTCACGATCAACCGTGAGCGTCTCGACGAGGCACACGAGCTGTACCTGGAGCATGGCCTCGGTGCGCGCGATGATGCGTTGGCCATGCAGTACCTCATCGAGGGGTGGACCTTCGACCCGAAGTCCCCTGCGCTGGTGAGAGCGTAGAACCCTCGACATCCCTTTCGCGGTGAGACCCCGGCCTTGTGGCCGGGGTCTTTTTGTGCGTGCGGGTCCTACAACCCCATCTTCGGCTTCGCCCAGGAGCGGCAGGAGGTGTCCTTGAGGATGTCGTACTCCACCTGGACGTGCGGCTCGATGGCGCTGTACTTGTCGTTCGGCGCACCGATGACACGGGCGGTGAAGTGGGCGTCGGTGACGGCGACGGTAGCGTAGCGGCCATGCAGCAGATCGAGCGTCGGGTTCTTGAAGGCCCCGACGGCTTGCTGGTAGGCGCCCTCGTCGCGTGTGTTCGGCATAGGAGGGAGAGTCTACAACCCCGGCCGGACGTCACTACGATCGGGAATGACAGGCACACAGCCCACCACTTGAGGAGCCCTGAATGACTGATATTTCCGCCTATGACGTCCCCACCGGTCTGCTGATCAACGGGCAGTGGCGCGATGCGTCCGACGGCTCCACCTACGACGTGGAGAACCCCGCCACCGGCGAGCGGCTGGCGACCCTGGCGTCCGCCACCAGTGAAGACGCCGTGGCCGCGCTGGACGCCGCAGCGTCCGCACAGGACGAGTGGTCGCGGACAGCGCCACGGGAACGCTCCGAGATCCTGCGGAAGGCTTTCGAGCTGGTCACCGAGCGCAAGGACACCTTCGCCACGCTGATGACCCTGGAGATGGGCAAGCCGCTGGCCGAGTCCTACGGCGAGGTCACCTACGGTGCGGAGTACCTGCGCTGGTTCGCCGAGGAGGC